>CASFXA010000060.1 GCA_949298535.1 uncultured Oscillospiraceae bacterium | reverse complement strand
GCGTTTTTGCCGGGCAGATAGCCCTCCATATTGATATACCGCTGAGCCGCGCCCGCTGTCATCACACCGGCGGGGCGGGTGCCGTAAATCAGAACCTGGCTGGCGGTACGTTCCCGGCAGCCCATGGCCAGAATGATGGCTCCACACTGGATGCGCATCATACCGTCAGTGGGATTGCAGGCGTAAATGACCTTCTCATCGGTCATGTCGATGACGATGGTATCCAGCTTCACCTCAATGCCGCTGCCGCCCAGCTGGTCGATAAACCGCTGGGCGTACTGGCCGCCGGACAAACGGGCGTTAAACCGATGCAGACCAAAACCATCGTGGATACACTGCTGAAGGATACCGCCCAGGGAGGTATCCCGTTCCAGCAGCAAAACCTTTTCAATGCCCTGCTTTCGGGCTTCCAGCGCCGCGGCCAGACCGGCGGGACCGCCACCGATGACCGCTACATCAACCTGAAACTCTTTCATTTGTCCGCACCTCCCTCATTGACCTTCGAGCGGCTTTCACAGAGCAGCACATTGCTGCCCTCCCCCTTCAGGGTGATCTCGGTGGGGTCCTTGCCCAGCTCCCGCGCCAGGATCTCCAGCACACGAGGCTGGCAGAAGCCGCCCTGGCAGCGTCCCATACCAGCTCTGGTACGGCGTTTGATGGCGTCGATGCTGCCGGGAACAATGGGAGAATGGATGGCATCCAGAATCTCGCCCTCAGTGATCTGCTCACAGCGGCAGATGATCCTGCCGTAACGGGGATCCCGGCGAACCAGCTCATCCCGCTGCTCGTTGGTCATATGGCGGAACTCCACTCTCCGTTTGCGGATGGGGTTGAAATTCATGTTCACGCTGGGGAAAGCGTCATGCTCCTGCAGGTCCCTGAGCAGAATACCGCAGGCCATTTCGGCTACGGCGGGGGCGGAAGCTAAACCGGGGGACTGGATGGCGCCCACGTTGATAAAGCCGTGGGTCTTGTCGGACATCTCAATGATAAAGTCTTCCTTGAAATCCGCCGGACGGGAGCCTGCGAAGATCTTGATAATATCGCCGGTGCCCACATAGGGGTTGCTGTTGCGGCTCATGGCATAGCGGAGATCCTCCGTGGTGGTCTCCACATCCTCCTTATCTGGAACTTCTGTGGCGCTGGGGCCAAGAAGAATATTAAACTCGGGAGTACGGCACATACCGCCGCCCTTGGATTCCACGTTCTTTTTCAGCACCACTTCATTGCCGGTGGCAAAGCCGGCCAGAGCATTGTAGAGGGGCGGAGCGCTCTTATCCAGAATGGCGATGGTGCCCTTTCTGGGATGAATGGTGTAGCATCTGTCCCCGGCCATTTCGGAAATCTCGTCGGCGTAAACGCCGGCGCAGTTAATGACATACTTGGCGCGGATGATGCCCTGATTGGTGACCACACCGGTGACCTGGCCGTTTTCAGTCAGCACATCACCCACGGTGCAGTTGAGGCGGAAGCGAACGCCATTTTCCGCGGCGTTCTCTGCCAGCGCCACCACCACGTCGTAGGGCTCCACTAGGCCGAAGGAGGGCAGCCACAAGCCGATCACCGGTTTGACGCCCGCTTTTTCCATCTCTTCCCCCAGTCTCGGCTCAATCTGAGCGATCTCATCCCCACGGACCAGCCGGGCGCCGTCCACACCATTGATCACAGCAACGGCGTACATCTTTTCAATTTCTGGGACCAGCTTTTCGCTGGTGACCACCTTGAGGGAACCGCAGCGCTGCAGCTCAAACCCCAGGTCCTTGGCCCACTGGGTATACATCCGGTTGCCCCGAACGTTCAGCTTCGCTTTCAATGTTCCCGGCTTGACCGCATGGCCCGGATGGATGTCGCCGTTGTTGGCCTTGCTGGCGCCCGAGGCCACATCGTCCCCCTTTTCCACCACAACGATCTTCAGGTTGTAACGGGCCAGCTCTCTGGCAATGCCGCAGCCGCTGACACCCGCGCCCACAATGACCACGTCGGCGCTGTCCACCTCGCCGATGCGGCGGCCTTCCTCCACCACAGGGGTGTAGTCCTTCTTGGGGATCTCCACACCCTTGGCGGTCATGTCGCTGACCACATTCCGCACACCGGGGACCTTCGCCACCGCATGACCGATCTGAATGAGTACCGCCCATGTGCTGCATTCTCCGGAGAGGGTGACGATGTTTCGTTCATCGATTTGTGCAGTGATGGGTTCCTCCGGGAATTCACTGCGCAACAGCTCGTTGACTTTTTCAATCAAAGCAGCTTCCTCCTTGCAATACAAAATCTTTTGTACAGGCTCCACATCAAATATACGGAAAAACATATATTACAAAACTATCACTTTAAGTGTATCAATTGCCTCTGTTTTGTCAATAGATTTTATATTATTTTTCGATAATTGAAAAAATTTTGTATTCTTTGACCACAAGAGCTTTTAGCTCTTGGTTAAATGTACAAAATAAATTACATTTGCATAATAAGAGCCGATACGGTATAATTTTGTTGTTAGCTTACCGACAAAAATCGCCCAAATGGCCGATAAAACGATAGGAACAAAAGATGGATACAACACTGTATAAAAAAGTTGGAATTGCTACTTTAGGCATCGCCCGGGACCTGATCCTGAGCAATGTGGGCGATAAATGCCCCACCATCGCCGAATGTACAGAAAAGTTTGGGGTTTCCAGAGGAACCATTCAGGAGGCTTTTGCCATTCTGGAATCCTCCGGCAGCGTCGTCACTGAAAAGAGGGGAAAAAAGGGGGCCATCATCCAAAGTAAAGACGATCAATTGCTGTATCAATATGCGCAATTGGATGCCATCACCGCCTCTATGCCCACTCCCCTCAACCAATATCTGATGGGGCTGGCCACAGCCATCTGCCGCTCCATGGCCCAATCCACCGTTCCCTTTACCTTCGCCTTTATTCAGGGGGCTTATAATCGGGTCAGGGCGTTGCGGAAAAACAAGTATGATATGGTGATCACTTCCTACATGACGGCAAAGAATTTTCTGGCGGAATACAATGAACTGGAAATCGCCATGATCCTCAATGACTGTCTCTATTCCAAGGAATATGTGATCGTTGTCAACAGTCCCAATGTCACCAGCCTGCGGGATGGGATGACCTTTGGCTTCGACCCCACTTGTTCCGACCAATTAGCCATCATCAACAAGCTCTCTTGCGACTACGATCTGAAGCTGCTGAAAGTTCCCTATGCCTCCTCCCGCTTCGCCCTGGCCAACCATACGGTGGACGCCATCGTTTACCGCCGGGAAGCCTGGCTGGAGCGATTCGCCTCAAAGATCACTATTCTGCCCGCCAAGGGATACAAGGCGGAAATGGATGTGCCGGTGATTCTGGTGAACAAACAGAACTACAGTATGGACCGGCTGATCCGCAGCTTTTTGGATGAAAAGGAGTGCGCTCAGATCCAGAGCGCGGTGATCGACGGTTCCATGGAGATGCAGCTGTACTGAGGACCGCCCCGCCTCTTTGGCACTGTAAGGGGACGCGCCCGCCAGGGCTTGCCGTCGCCGCTCTTTAAAAAGATCCTCTGTGTAAAAACCGGCTTTGACCACGGCGGTCAAAGCCGGTTTTTCTGATTCCATTCCGGCTGCCGCTCCAGAAAACGGTCTCTTTACGGGCTGATTTTGCGGAAAGCACAGGGGATTTTCCATTGCCTCTTCCTGGATGGAATTTCCTTCCCTGAGAAGATCTTTTGTCCGCGACGATTCACTTCATATTCCGGGGATTGAGCAGCTGTTCCGGATCAAACGCCAGCTTCACCTGTTCCATCAGCCGCAGCTGTTGGGGGGAAACGATCGTCTGAAGGAGCGGGGAACGGGTTTTCCCCAATCCGTTTTCATGAAAAAGCTCTCCTTCGCCAGGGTCCACAGCGGCAGCCAAAAAGGCAACTGCGGAAAGGGCTCTGTCCAGCTGCGACTGATTCTCACAGATAA
>CASFXA010000059.1 GCA_949298535.1 uncultured Oscillospiraceae bacterium | reverse complement strand
AGACCGAAGCCTCCGGGCTTCGGTCTTTTTTGTTGACAGCGCAGAGGAAGAAGGTTACAATGAGGCCATCTGAAATGAAGCAGGAGGTGGCGGAATGTTTTCTTTTCGCCTGGCGGAGCAGAAGGATCTGAAAGCCGTTTTTGAACTGATGGAACAAGCTGCGTCTCAATTGTCAAATCCCGCCCTCTTTGTGCCCGAAACCCGGGAATCCCTGGAGCGTCATCTGGAAAAGGAAGGTCGGCTGCTGCTGGCGGAAGAGGGCAGACTGGCCGGGTATCTCCTCCTTCGTTTCCCCGGTTCCGCCCCGGACAATCTGGCCCCAGACGCCGGATTATCCCCGGCAGAAGCCCTTCGGTGCGTCCATATGGAATCGGTGGCGGTCCATCCCCATTTTCGTGGCCGGGGGCTCCAAAAATTGCTGCTGAGACAAGGGGAGGAATTGCTGCCGCCGGAAATTGCTTTTTCTCTGGCCACTGTTGCGCCGGAAAACGCCCCCAGTCTCCGGAGCTTTCTTCAGCTGGGGTATCATATCGCCGGCACCAAGGAAAAATACGGCGGAAAGCTGCGGCATATCCTGCTGAAGGAATTGGGGAAATAGATTCGTTCTGTGGATTGCAAAGGAGGGAAATCTCAGCGGATAAGCCTTCCTTTTCTCCTAAATGAGGTCCTTCAGCGTAAAAAACAGAGGAAAATCGGGAAACTTATGACCAAATCATAAATTTTTTCCACCTGTTCTTGACGACGGCCCCTTGTTCGTTTATGATGAGAAGGAATGGTTTCAACCGCCTATTTCTGACCGATTAATGGTACACTTTAAGTTTCTGGAAAAAGGAGCTTTTCTGATGAACCGCACCCGTGCCAAAAAAATTCTGGCTTTTCTTCTGGCGGCCCTTATTGCGCTGTCTGCGTTATCCGGGGTAATCATGGTTTTCGCACAGGAGCCTACCCCCAATCTGGAAGTCATCGACAGCAATTTCTGGCATCTCAGTGGCCGCAGCTACGTCTATTCTTTTGATACAGACGCCAGCGGCCTTCCCCTCCCCGCTGGATTTTGGGACCGGTACCGGTTGGAGGCCGAAATCCTGGAGGGAGAGGAGTACCTGAAATCCTTCTTCGTGGAGGAAAAGGAAGGTATTCCTACCTTAACGGTGGAAGCGGAGGACGGTTTTATTCAACCTGCCGGCGGCGTTACTGTGCGGTATCGCCTGCGCTGTGCTGATCGGGAAACCGGCGCCCTGCTGTGCTACAACACCATGATTCTGCGGGCTTATCTAACAGAAATCTCCCCCGAATCCGTTCTTGTTTGCCGGGAAGATCCTTTGGCTGCGGTAACCTTTGGAGAGGATGCCGGGCAGGGGGAGCTGGTGTTTGAAGATGTCGCCCGCTTCGTCTTTCCCTTGTCTGAGCAGCGCACCTTTTTCCCCGGGTGGCGCAGCGATTATTCCGACGCCATTGAAGCGCTGGCATCCCAGTATGGGGTCAGTTTTGATGTGCTGGAGCTGTTGTTCTCCCCCTCCTTTGACGAACCTGGGGAGCTGACTTTTTACACCAAACGTCCCTATCTGTACCAACTGGAAGACGGTGCGCTCACTCCCGTTGCTTCCCATTATGAAAACGGGGCGCATCAGTTGACCACCGATACATTGGGTTGCTATCTCGCTTCTTCCTGTCCCCTGCCTTTGGAATAGAATCTTTGAAAGCCGTCCTGAAGCACAGGGCGGCCTTCTTCCTTTCCAGAGGGTAATTGTCAATATATTCAAATAATTGGATGATATTGTTACTATGTCCCCCTTCCTCTCTTCGGTCCTTTGTTTTCCCGGCTGAAGGGGCGGGCGCTGATCGCTGAGGTGAATAAAAATGAGTTCAAAAACTTCTGATACCGATGTCAAACGAGTCAATCGCCGTAAGGTTTTCCGGCAGCTGCTTCAGTTTGACCGGGTATCCAAACAGGAACTTTCCCGTATCCTGGACATCAGTCTGCCTACGGTGGCTCAAAATATCCGGGAACTAATCGCTCTGGGGCTGGCCGAGGAAAAGGAGGCCTTCGCCTCCACCGGCGGACGGAAAGCCGCCGCAATCGCCCCTGTGCCCAACGCCAGAGTGGCCGTGGGAATGAACCTCACCTCTCAGCGTTACAGCCTGGTATGCGTCAATCTGCTGGGACAAATCATTGCCAGACAGGTATGGAAAAAGGACTTCTCCCTTTCTTCCGATTATCTGGCCCAGCTGAATCGCTCCCTGGAGGAATTTCTGCAAAAATGCCCCGCTCCCCGGGAGCAAATTCTGGGCATCGGCGTGGCTTTGCCTGGCGTGCTTTCAGCGGACCATTCCCGTATCCTGTTTTCCCGGAGCCTGGCTCTTTCCAATCTGGAAACCAAGGAGCTTCTCTCCCGGCCTGGACTGTCCTGTCGTTTTTTCCATGACGCCCGGGCTGCGGCCATCACTGAATTTTGGGATCAGGAACAGCCTGGAAACCTGGTTTATCTCTCTCTCAACGACCACGTGGACGGCTCTTTTTCCTGCGGCGGGCAGCTGTATCCCGGAGATCGGATGCACAGCTGCGCCTTCGGGCAAATTCCTATGCTGAGTAAAAATTCTCAGGGACAGGATGAGGTTTCCACCTTGGAGGATTGCTGCCGCACACCGGTTCTGTCCAGGGCAGGGGGCGGCTCCCTGGAACGTTTTTTCCAGCAGGTAGATACGGGGGAACCTTCCTGCTGCAATGTGTGGCAAACCTACAGCGGCCATCTCTGCCGGGCCGCCGCACAGCTTCATTCCATCTTTGACTGCGAAGTGGTGCTGGGCGGCGAAGCGAGCAGCTTTCTGGCTTCCCATCTGGATTTTCTCCGCCGCTTGGCGGCCTCCAACAATCCATGGGAAAACGACGGCAGTTATCTGACGGTGGGGCGTTATCCTGTGGACGCCGCTGCCGTAGGCGCCGCCATCACTTTTATCCGGGATTTTTATCGGGAATTTTAATGGCCAAACAGACTTGGTGTACAGCGCGCCTGGCGATGCTGACAAACCTGTTTGGACGCAAAAACGGCATGGTTTACAAAACCATGCCGGTGAGCGTGTCGAAAAAGTTCGACACGCTTCCAGGGGGTATCCCATACCCCCTGGATACGCCGCTGGTTCCTGGTGAAACCAGCGGCGATACCCCCGGTTTCGCGCCCCGGTGGGCGCGGGTCGAGGGATAAAAATCAGGCGCCTGTCCTGATTTTTATGATTTTAAATGCTGTTTCTCCTTTGAAAGTGGGTTTCCAGACAGTCTGACGGCATGGTTTACAAAACCATGCCGTTTTTATCTCTCCAGATCTCCCAAAAGGCGCTGGGCTCAGAGCAAGCAAACTCTTCTTCTCCGGCGCTCCTGGGGGACGCTGCCGGAGCCGCCCTTTTGGCCTTTTGCTCCCGCCGGGCCCTGGAAAGGAGCGGTTTCCCTTTAAGGAAAGAGGGAGCGAAGCCGATCCAGCACCTCCTGCGCCGATACCGGTTTGACCAGGTAGCTGTCGATAATCCCCTTTCGCTCGCTTTCCACCACCTGGCGGTCCACAAAACCTGTCAGAAGCAAAATCCGCACCTCCGGACAGCAGGCTCTGGCCATCAGCGCAAATTGCGTTTCTGCGGTCCCCGGCGTGCCGCATCCCAGCACCACCGCATCCATGACATCCCCGCCCCGCAGGGCTTCCAGGGCCTCCTCCTGTCGCTGGAAGCTGGCGATTTTGCACCCCTCCTGACCAAAGGCCTTTTGAAGCATCAGCAGCACCTTGGGATTGGGCTCCACCAGCAGCACCCGGATAGGCTCCTCCTGCCCCTTTTTCTCCCCCGGCGCAGCCGCCATCATCACCGGCAGTCGGATGGTAAAGACGGTGCCTTCGCCCGGGCTGCTTTCCACCTGGATGGTTCCCTGGTGCCCCTCAATGATGCTTTGGACGATGGATAAACCCAAACCGGTGCCCTCTCCATTCTTTTTGGTGGTGAAGAAGGGATCAAATACTCTCGCCTGAACCTCCGGCTCCATTCCGCAGCCGTCGTCTTCAAAAAGCAGCACAGCCCATTCTCCCGGCCCTTCCTGCCGTTTCTCCAGATAGCCGGTGACGCGAAATTCTCCTTCCCCTCCCTTTTGCTCAATGGCATGGAAGGCATTGACCGCCAGGTTCAGAATCACTTGGCCCAGCTGGGTTTCGCTGCCCATCAGACAGCGCCCTTCCAGGCGAAGCTGACAAACCGCCTGCACTCCCTTTGGCTTGGCGCTGACAGCCATCTTGACCGCATCGGACACCACCTGTTCCAGATCCAGATTTTTCATGGTGGTTTCTCCGTCCTTGCGGCTGAGGGCGGTGAACTGCTGGATCACTTCCTTTGCTCTGGCCGCGGCGGAATAGATCTCCCAGGCGTCCTCATAAGCCTGCTCCTGCCCAGGCGTCACATCGTCCATCAGCATCATGGAACAGGCCATGATGGGCGTCAGAAGATTGTTCAGCTCATGGGCCATGCCGCCGGTGAGGGTGCCAATGGTCTCCAGCCGCTGAAAATGCCGCAGCTTTTCCTCGCTGCGCCGCAGCTCCTCCAGCGATTCGTTCAGCTGTCGGAGATACAGATTTTCCTGCTCCATCCCTTTCTTCTTCCGGCTGACGGAGTACAGCAAGGTTCCCATAACCGCTGAGGTGGCTGTCAGGATAAACAAAACGCTGCCAATGGAGAGAAGGGCCTGATTCATGGGGGCCATAACCTCGTCAAAGTCCGCCACCACGCTGACGGAAAGAAAGTCGTCCCCGATCCAGATGGGGGAAAAGGCGCACAGCTTCTTTCCCGGGACCGGAGGCTGCTCCTGCCACCAATAGGACTGAAAAACCGCCGTTCCCTTCTCCCCTTGCAGCTGCCGCTCCAGCAGCCGTTCTTCCTCGGAGAGGTCCAGCTGGGGATACCGCTGCCGCCAGCTCTCCACAGCCGATTTCCCCTCCACCTGGCGATCCACATGAACCAGCATCACTCCGCTGGAGTGACACAGGGAAACCGATCCTCTCCGCCCTACGGATACCAGGGAAGAAGTGTCGTCGCACATCCGCTCCACATCCACCATACTCAAAATCCGATAATCAGTATCCACGAGGGCGGAGATGGCCAGGTATAAGGAGCCTTCGTCATTGGCATATACCCGCAGCCCCTCCACGGAAGCCTGAGGCGTCAAATTGACATACGGACCCTCCTTGCGGGTGGTTACCAGCACCCTGCCCTGAGCGTCAGTGAGCATAATATCCGCTACAAAGCTGCCTGTCGCCGCATTATAATTATCCAAAAAGTCCAGCAGTGTCTGCTGCTGTCCTGTGGCGATATATTCCGACACCCCCTCCACAAACTGCGGATTGGCCCGGATAACGTCAAAATCCTTTCGATAGTTGTTCAGGTAGTTTTCCAGATTGCTGGCGGCTGATGTCATCAGCATCGTCATTTGTTTTTGCTGACTGCTGATTTCCTGCCGCTGCATCCGCCGGTACAAAGGCGCTATAATCCACACTCCAACCAACACTGCCGTTGCCAGCAGCGCCGTCAGACGCAGAAGATTTTGCCCTCTCCGTGTTTTAAGCCAGTTGAGCTTCATAGACGCCTCCCGTTGGATAGTCTGCTTTTTTATTGTAATACACCTTTGCTGGAAAGAAAAGCCTTTTTGCTTCTGTGGTGCCGGAAGAAGCAGCTCCTGATGCCCGAAAAAAGCCCGGAGACACCCCAGATTTCTATGTTTCCCTTTTCGCTGCTTTTTGAAGAAGATCAGCAATTGTTTTTCTGTACAAGAGATCCCATTCTATGGTACAATAGTATAATAAACCCGGAAAGAAAACAGATTCTTCTCTTTGGCAGCCGGTTTTCTGAACGAACCCTCCACCCTTTTGCCGTTTCGCTTCTTTGCAGCGGTTCCGCAGGGGAGAGGCTTCTGGCGCAAAGAAGTAATTGTCTTTTCTTCGCTGTTTTTCCCGCTTGGTGAAAGCCGATTTTCCTCGGCTTCTCTGCGGCTCCGCCGTTCCGCTCCCCCTGAAGCGGACCATTGAGGAAAGAGGGCCTTGATCGGGCGTAATCTCCACTGTTTCCAAAGGAGGAATAGCTGTGACAAAAGAACGGGTGCTGATCGTGGATGACGATCCCACTGTCCGAAAGGTGCTTGCACGGGTGGTGGAGCGCTCCGGTCTGGAAGTATGCGTCGCCGCCAGCGGCGAGGAGGCTCTTTCGCTGCTCAGCGGTGGGAACGGATTTGATCTGGTGCTGCTGGACATCATGCTGGGCGGTATGGACGGTTTCCAGGTGGTACAAAAACTGCGGTCTGCCAAAAATGACATCCCCATCATGATCCTCAGCGCCCGGGCAGAGGAGGACAACACCCTCTACGGCTTGGAGCTGGGGGCAGACGATTATATTGCCAAGCCCTTTAATCCCGTGGTGCTGGCCGCCAAGGTCAAGGCGCTGATCCGGCGGAATAAATCGGTGCAGCAAAACGCTCAGGCTCAGGCGGCAGGCCCTTTTGTTTATCACAACGACACCATGCGCCTGGAAAAAAACGGTGTGGAAATTCCATTGAGCAGCAAGGAAAACATTATGATGAAGCTGTTTCTGGACCATCCCGGCGAGGTGTTCACCAAAGAACAGCTGTATCGTCATGTATGGGGCGACGTCATTGTGGACGGAAACGCGGTGATGGTCTATATCAGCCATCTGCGGGCCAAAATCGAGGAAAACCCCAAAAATCCCCGGTTTCTCCGGACGGTCTGGGGATTGGGCTACCAGTTCAATCCCGAAGGGGGCGAGGACAATCCCTCCGCGTAAGCCTGCCGCCTCCGGCAAAAACGGTTGACAAAATTTTCTCACAATGGTAAAATAATCTCAAAATTCATAAACTTTTCCGAGCTTTTTCGCCTAAAGGCCCTGCCCATGGCGAGGAGCCGTGCGCGTATTTTGCGCCAGGGTCCGGGAGGAAACTCCCCGGCCTTCCACCCTTTGAAAAGGAAAAGCGTCTTTTCTTCCCCCGTTCTCCCACTGTGGTGGCCGATCCGGGGGCAGATGGCTTTCCTCCCCAAAGGGGAGGTTTTTTTATGCTCAAATACCGGCGGAATCCGGATTCAAAAGGAGGAAACATAAGGATGAATACATTGGAACAGGACCTGGAACAGGCGGTTGCTTTTCACGGTCATCTTTGCGGCGGACAGATGAGCGGCGTCCGCATGGCCCGGTATGCCCTGCGGCTGCTGGATATTCCGGAGCCGAAAAAAGGCAAACGACTGATCTGCTACATCGAAACAGACCGCTGCATCACCGACGCCATCGGCACCGTCACCGGATGCTCTCTGGGCCGCCGAACCCTGAAATGGCTCAACTACGGAAAGATGGCCGCCACCTTTGTGGATCTGCAAACAGGGCGCGCGGTGCGTATTTCCTCCAATGGCAAACATTTTGCCCCGGAGGGAGCCGATCTCCGGGAATTTTTCGCCCAGTTCTCCGATGAGGAACTGTTTGACATCCAATGGGTAACGGTGGATATGGCCCCCGGCGACCTGCCCGGTCCCCCCTGTGCCAGAGCGGTATGCAGCCAATGCGGCGAGACGGTATTGGATGGTAAGCACATCATCCGCAATGGTCAGGTATTGTGCCGTGCCTGTGCCGATGGCGCCTATTACAAGCCCGTTCAGGAGTAACCTTCCTTTGGCGGAAAATTTCAAGGGGCGGCGTACCCTTGCTCTGCCAATAAAAAGCCACCGGGGCCGAGGGATTTTGGACCACGGCCCCGGTGATTGGTCTGCCGCACCGGAGGAAATTCAAAGTGTATCCCCCGGGAGGAAACACCGCCTTTTTCCCTGAAGCTGTAAAAGCCCAAACCGCTGACCAAGGCGGGAGGCGGCGCCGCCCGCGCGCCTTCTCCGGCAGCCTCATCCCCGGGCTGTTATTGATTTCGGGGAGTGGCCGCGCTTTTCCCATCATCCTGGGAAGCGTCTGACGGGAGGAAGGTTTCGGATTTCTTCAGCGTATCTCCTGCCAGGTCCGATCTGTGGTGTAGTATTCATACAGCTGCCCCGGCAAGCGATCCCGATTTTCCTCCGTTACGGACACCACCTCCACCAGGGGATGCTCCGCCACTGACCGGAGGAAGGGATTTTCTTCCTTCCGCAGCACCCCCAGCACCGGCCATGGCAGCGACAGCCGGTGGAGAACCGCCTGTGTGAAAGGGCGGATGCCGCTTTCCATAAATCCCAGCTCATCCATCAGGGTAATGCAGCCGGGACGGGCGCTCTCCTCCAGCAGCTGCACCGCCAGTCCCTCAAAGGCTTTGGGATCACAGGGGTCCCGATGCTCCGGCGAGGTGAAGCGGACCGCCAACATCCGCTGGCTTCCGTCCGGGGAGCAAACATACACCCGTCTGCCCCCTTGATCCACCTGGGAACAGGTGACAAAGCCTGCCACCTCCCCCTGCCAGCGTTCCAGAAACGTTCTGATGGCTGTGGTTTTGCCCACCTGTTTTTCCCCAGTTAAAAAAAGGTGCTTTTTCATCTGTTCTACCGCCTTGTAATGGATATTTTATATTTGTTTTATCCTATCATCCCCCGGGGGAAAAGTCCAGCTTTTCCAACCCGCTCTGTGAATGGGAAAGGATGTCTGCTATGTTCCAATGGACCGATCAAAGCATGGACTGGTACGAGCAAGCCGCCCTCCACTGCGACTTTCACCGCCAGCTTGCCCGGCTGATTCAGCCCTGTCTTTCCGGCTGCGATACCATCGCTGATCTGGGCTGCGGTCTGGGGTATCTGAGCATGGAGCTGGCTCAAAACTGCCAGCAGATGATTTGTGTGGACGTGAGCGAACCAGCCTTGGAGCGTCTGGCTCAAAACTGCCTTCGTCGGGGGATCCGAAACTTGAAAACGACGCGGGGGGACTGGACCCTGTGGCAGCCGCAGCCGCGGCCAGACGCAGTTGTTCTCAGCTTCTGCAACGGCATGGGGCAACGCCTCCCCATCCTGGCCAGATTGGCCCGGAAGGTAATCATCTCTGTTATGCCCGCCTCCGACGAGGAAAACGACAGCTACGATCTCAATCGCTACCTGCCCAAACGGGACCGTTACCGGGGACGCGAAAATCACAAAACGGTTCTTCCGGTTTTAAGGTCTCTGGGAATCTCCTGGGAGGAAATCCCCTTTTCCCTTCCCTTTGGTCAATGGCTGGGGAATGAGGAGGAGGTCAAAGCCTTTCTGTACTATTATTTTCATTTTCAGCCTCAGGGACAGCAGCTGGAGGAATACCTAGGTTCCCATCAGCAGGGAACAGGATACTATCTGCCCAATATCAAAAAAGGTTATGTGGTGGCGGTCCGGGTGGAGGACCTGCCCCCAGAATTCAGGAAAGGAGCGTCTTCCTGTGTGGAGTCTGTATGAAAAACTGGTGGAGGGAATCCCCGCCTCAGGCCCTTTGGTGACTGCTGTGCGTTCTCAGCTATGGACTATGGTGGCAACCAACCAGGGAAGCGCCGGCGTGGCCATGTTTCTGCCGCTGGGAGAATGTCCGGAGACAGAGGCCATGAACAGCCTTGTGGGAAAGCCCTTGCGCCGGGTCGCGGAGTTGGCGACCTCCTGGAATTTCCGGGAAGCTGCCGTAGGAATGGCCGCCATCAACGCCTGGTATAATACTCCTGCCAACGCCATGGCTATGGGCTGGCAGGAGGGGGAAGAGGAAACAGAGGTATTCGAGCACTATCTTCCTGAAATGAAAGGGAAAAAAGTAGCGGTGATTGGACGCTTTCCCCGGCTGGATACAACGGTTGCGCCCTATTGCCGGCTTTCGGTGCTGGAGCGGGATCCAGGGCCCGGGGATCTGCCAGACAGCGCCTGCGAATATCTGTTGCCGGAACAGGATTTTGTTTTTATCACCGGCTCCGCCTTCACCAACAAAACCATGCCCCGGCTGCTGGAACTGAGCAAAAATGCCCGTATCATCCTCACGGGACCCAGTGTTCCTCTGGCCCCCTGCCTGTTTGACCAGGCGGAATGTCTGGCTTCCAGCATTGTGATCTGCCCGGAGGTGCTGGCAAACCACGAGGACACTGGGATTCCGCCCAACCGATTCCATCACAGCAGCCGCTTTGTTTTGCTCCACCGAAAGAAGTGACCGCCATTTCAGTATTGCTCCTCCCATCTCTCATCGGTCCATCGGCGCAGTTTTCCAAAAAGCGCCTTCGTCAATATCAGTGTATTTTTTTCGGAATTTTTCTCTGGTGTTTTTAACAGAAAACGCCTGGGGTATCCTTCGTCCTTCGGGGCATCCTGAAAGATGGAGGTGAAGACAATGAAAAGAAAAAAATTCGTTGATCCGCTTTCTGCTCCACCGGAGCGATTCCATCCTCCCGGTCCCGATCTGGTAATCAATCCCCAGCAGCGTTTGTGCGCCAAATTTGATTGTACCGGCATGGCCCGGCAGCAAATATGGGATGGGGGACGAACCGGACCGCAGGTGCTGGACAACTGTGCCGAAGAGCATATTCAATAAACAGAATGTATGAGACAAAAATCCAGAGGCGGCAGAAAAATTCTGCCGCCTCTGGATTTTGGGGAACAGCTGTTTTTAAATCCAATTCTAAAAAGTCAAAACAGGCGCCTGATCTGGATCCCATTTCCTGCGCCCGTGGGAGCGTGAAACCTCTGGGATGGAAGCTGGCTTCATCCACAAACAAATCCGGACCAAGGAAACCGATACGTCTCCGGATTTTTATTTCTTCCCGGGCAATTTCATTCGTGGGAATGAGCCGGAACCATCGCCCCCTCCTTGCAAGACCTCTTTTGAAATTTTTTCAGGGGAGACGCTTTTTTCCAAAGATTCCCCCCCACTGCCACCGTCAGCCCCAAAGGGAAAACAATGGCTGCCAACAAGCCTGCCCGAAGCCCCAGCTCAGGAACCGCCTCCGACACCAATCCCACCAGCTGCGGGCCGGAAAAGCATCCCAGATCTCCCGCCAGGGCCAGCAGCGCAAACATGGCTGTCCCTCCTGACGGACAGGCGGACGCCGCCAGGCTGATGGCTCCCGGCCACATCAGCGCCACTGACAACCCGCAGAGACCGCATCCCAACAGCCCCAACAAGGGGTGGGGAGCAAAAACCGCCAGCAAATAGCTGGCCACACACAACATCCCACTGCTGATCAATGCCGGCTCCAGGCGCAGGCGATGTCCCCCCGCTCCATAAAAAGCCCGGCCTGCACCCATCAGCACCCCAAAGGCGCAGGGGCCCAGGAGATCTCCCAGCGTTTTGCTGACCCCCAGGGCCATTTCCGCAAAATAGGAAGCCCATTGGGACATGGACTGTTCCGCGGCTCCGGCGCATATCATCACCGCAGTCAGCAGCCAGAAGATCCGCTGTCTGGAAAGCCTTTGGACAGGCTTCGTCTCATCTTCCGCCGCCAATTTTCCAATGGGCACCTGGGTAAACAGCAAGCCATTGAACAGCGGCATCAGCGCCCACAGGCAGGGAATCCAGCCCCAGCGCTCCTCCCCCATCAGCCGCAGCAGCAAGGTGGACAGCGCGATAAAAGCCACACAGCCCCAGCAATAAAAGGAGTGCAGCAGGCTCATGGCCTTGTCCTTTTCCCGGGAGGGGGTCGCCTCCACAATGGGGCTGACCAGCACCTCCAGCAATCCACCGCCGGCGGCATTGAGAAGGGTGGCCGCCAGCAGCACTCCCATGGGATGGGAAGCCGTCGGGGCCAGCAAACCGATTGCCAGCAGCCCTCCCACAGCGGACAGATGGGCCGCCACCATACACCGGCGATACCCCAGCCGGTCAGCATACCGGGCCGCCGCCAGATCGATCAGTATCTGAAAGCCAAAATTGGTTCCAATCAGGAGTGAAATTTGCCCCAGGCTGATGCCCAAGCTCCTCTGATAAAGGGCAAAGAAAAGAGGACTGATATTGTTGACCACCGCTTGGGTGACATAACCGCCATAGCAGGCCCAAACAGTGAAGCGCTCATTCTTTTTCAGCGGCTTCATCAAAAGCTCTCCCTTCCGGCAGCTTCTGCCTTTACATATAGGTCTTGTCCTCCCCCGGTATCTCGCCCCGGGAGGCGGAAGCCGGACTGGTGCGCCGGTATTCCCCTGGGGAAATACCATTGAGGCGGCGGAACACCTTGCAGAAATAATTGCCGTTGGAAAAGCCCACCAGACCTGCGATCATCTCCACCGAATATTCCCGCTCCAACAGGTACTTCCGCGCCGCATCCACCCTGGTGCGAATCAGATATTGTCCCGGAGAAATACCGAATTCCCGGCTGAAGCACCGGATGAGATGGCATTTGCTCACCGCGATCCGGTCCGCCAGATCCTCGACCCCATCCAGATAGGGGAACTCCTCCTCAATGAGCCGTTTCGCCTGCATTGCCAGGCTTTCCTCCTCCATGTTCAGCCCTCCTTTTTCCATCTCGGAACCCTTGAAAATAATCCATCAAGATTTTACCCTCTTTCCAGTGGGAAATCAAGGGTATATCAATTATTTACCCTTGTTTATCGTCATAGGGAATGATAAGATGGGTACATGAGTTAAAAACATCATGGTTCGTTGATGTTTTTTTAGCGGAACTGATACAAAAGGAGGCCTTTACATGGCAAGCATTTCCCTGCGGCATATTTACAAAATCTATCCTGGCGACGTCACTGCGGTCAATGATTTCAATCTGGAAATTCCGGATAAGGAATTCGTGATTCTGGTCGGCCCTTCCGGCTGCGGTAAGTCCACCACCCTGCGTATGATCGCCGGTCTGGAGGAGATCTCCAAGGGCGAGCTGTACATCGGTGACCGGCTGGTCAACGACGTGGCCCCCAAAGACAGAGATATTGCCATGGTGTTCCAGAACTACGCTCTGTATCCCCATATGACTGTTTACAAGAACATGGCCTTCGGTCTGGAGCTGCGGAAGGTTCCCAAGGAGACCATCAAGCAAAAGGTGGAGGAAGCCGCTCAGATTCTGGACATCTCTCATCTGCTGAACCGGAAGCCCAAGGCTTTGTCCGGTGGTCAGAGACAGCGTGTGGCTCTGGGCCGCGCCATGGTGCGTGATCCTGCCGTGTTCCTGCTGGACGAGCCTCTGTCCAACCTGGACGCCAAGCTCCGTGCCGCCATGCGTACTGAGATCACCAAGCTCCACAAGAAACTGGGCACCACCTTCGTCTATGTTACCCACGATCAGACCGAAGCTATGACCATGGGCGACCGCATCGTGGTAATGAAGGACGGCGTAATCCAGCAGGTGGATACTCCTCAAAATCTGTATGACCGTCCCGGCAACAAGTTTGTCGCCGGCTTCATCGGTTCTCCTCAAATGAACTTCATCAACTGCACCATTGAGAAGAAGGGCGATGTGTTCTTCGTCAACTTTGGCAAATACAGCCTGGAGCTGCCCAAGGGTAAGACTGCGGGCGGAACCTTCGACAACTATGTGGGCAAGACTGTGGTCATGGGCGTTCGTCCCGAGGCTATTCATGATGATGAGCTGTTCCTGTCCAACTTCCGTGAGCTGGAAGTGGAGGCAACCGTGGAGATTGCCGAGCTGATGGGCGCTGAAATCTATATCTACATGGTGGTGGAAGGCAACAACATCGTCGCTAAGGTACCGCCTCGCTCCACCTACAAGCCCGGCGATGTCATCAAAGTGGCCATTGATATGAACAAGACTCATTTCTTTGATGCCGAAACCGAGAAGACCATCTGCAACTGATTAATTTGCCTGTCATCTTCATTCTTTTTCATTCTATCACAGAGACCGGGGAGAAACATTGGTTTCCCCCCGGTTTCTGTCTGTTTCCCATTTGAGGGCTCCAGGATCAGGAAAATTCCCTGACACTGGAGTCCTTCCCTTTTCTGAAAGAAATTTTCTTCCTTTTTTCTGGTCAGCCGTCGGTTTCCGTGGTGGAATCCTCTCCTGACAGCTGAATCAGATTCAAACTGGCCAAAGTCAGATTGGCCGCGCCGGTATAGTTGATAATGGCGCTGGAAGACAGGCGCAGGGTGGCATTTTCCGGGGCATTGAGAATCCCCTGGGCGCTATAAACTGTACTGCCGGAGCTGGATTTATGATCCACTCCCACCACCATTCCAGGAATGTTCTGATTGTTCATCTGAAGCGCAAACGTGGTGGTTAATGGGGTTCCCGATGGCACCTGAACAGTATAAAGGGCCAAATAAGTCCCCGGTTTTCTGATGAGAACCCCTACGCCATCGTTATAAAAGTCGTCGGGGGAGGAGGATGTGGAATTACTCATTCCCACTCCAGCAGACAGCGCTGCATTGCTCAATGAACCGGTTTGCCATCCATTATACCAGGCATTGGACAATTCTCCCGGTTCACCCTGGGGGCCTGCGGGGCCCTGAGGACCGGTTTCACCCTGAGGACCTGCGGGGCCCTGAGGACCGGTTTCACCCTGAGGACCTGCGGGGCCTTGGGGGCCGGTTTCACCCTGAGGTCCAGCGGGGCCCTGGGGACCGGTTTCACCCTGAGGACCTGCGGGGCCCTGGGGACCGGTTTCACCCTGAGGTCCAGCGGGGCCCTGGGGACCGGTTTCACCCTGAGGTCCAGCGGGGCCCTGGG
>CASFXA010000058.1 GCA_949298535.1 uncultured Oscillospiraceae bacterium | reverse complement strand
TCCCACTGGTCCTCCAAGGCGTTCTGCTGAGGGGAGGAGCTTTCTTCTATACCGGTGACCGGCTGGGGCTTTTCTTCCAAAGCCGGCTCCGAAGAGGAGGAATCGCCCTTTTCATCCTCCGTCTCCGATTTTTCCTGGGAGGAGGGCTGTGTTTGGGATTGGGAAGCCCCTTGGGAAGAACTCTCCTCCGGCTGCTCCTGACTGCCGCAGGCGGAAAAGATCATCAGCAGCACCAAAACCAGCGCCGCGGCTTTCAGTCTCATACCTGTTGCTGCTGTGTTCACAATCCTGCACCTCCTGTTTTTCTTCTTCGCCCTTCTGCCCTCAGGGAAGAGGATTTTTCTGCTCTTTTTCATTCTTCCATTCCTTCTCATTGCGTCTGATTGAATTTTCGTGTATAATGATCGTTACCAGAATTTTATTATAATGGATTTGCGGCATTTTTCCAAGGTTTTCCGGCTGTCCCTTATAATAAATAATACGAATCATCCTGTCCAAATATTGTAAAATTTAAGGATTTTTCATTCATTTTCCCGGACAGAGAACGTTTCCCCGGAACTGAGAGGCCGCTTTCCTTCAGACCCTTTGGGATGGAGGGATTCCGGCCCGGCAGCTGAAAGGCAGAGGAGGAATTTTTGTTATGAAAGCTGTTGTTACCGTCATCGGCAAAGACATGGTAGGCATCCTGGCCCGTGTTTCCGGCGTGTGCGCCCAGGCAAACGCCAATGTGATTGAAGTGACCCAGTCCGTCATGCAGGATCTGTTTGCCATGATTATGCTGGTGGACATTTCCAACCTGTCGGTGGATTTTGACCAGTTCGCCACCCAGGTGGAGGCCATCGGCGCTGAGCTGTCGCTTTCCGCCCATGTGATGCATGAAGACATTTTCAATTCCATGCACCGGATCTGAACCAAAGGAGGAGCGACAAATGCTGGACACCAGAGATATTCTGGAAACAATTACGATGATCCAGGACGAGTGCCTGGATGTGCGTACCATCACCATGGGCATCTCCCTGCTGGACTGCGCCGACAGTGACATTGACCGCTGCTGTGATAAGGTGTACGACAAAATCACCCGTTACGCCAAGGACCTGGTCCATACCGGGGAGGAGATTTCCCGGCAGTATGGCATCCCCATCATCAACAAACGGATTTCCGTCACCCCCATCGCCATCATTCACGCCGCCTGCGGGGGCGATCCGGTGAAGCTGGCCCTGACCTTGCAGCGGGCGGCGGACGCTGTAGGCGTCAACTTTATCGGCGGTTATTCCGCTTTGGTTCAGAAAGGCTTCGCCCCCGGGGATCTTTCCCTGATCCGCTCCATTCCCGAGGCCCTGGCCCGCACCAATAACGTCTGCTCCTCGGTGAACGTGGGTTCCACCAAAGCGGGCATCAATATGGACGCCGTTGCCATGATGGGCAAGGTGGTCCGGGAAACCGCCCAGCTGACCGCCGACAACGACTGCATCGGCGCGGCCAAGCTGGTGGTATTCTGCAACGCTCCGGAGGACAATCCCTTCATGGCCGGCGCTTTCCACGGTGTGGGCGAGGCGGACTGCGTCATCAACGTGGGCGTTTCCGGTCCCGGCGTGGTGCGGGCTGCTCTGGCCAAGTGCCCCGACTGCTCCATCAGCGAGATTGCCGACGTCATCAAGCGCACCGCCTTCAAAATCACCCGGATGGGCCAGCTGGTGGGCACCGAAGCCTCCCGCCGTCTGGGGGTTCCCTTCGGTATTGTGGACCTGTCCCTGGCCCCCACCCCGGCCATTGGCGACAGTGTAGCCCACATTCTGGAGGAGATGGGGCTGGAGAGCTGCGGAGCCTGCGGCACCACCGCCTGCCTGGCCCTTCTCAACGACGCGGTCAAGAAGGGCGGCGTGATGGCCTCCTCCCGGGTAGGGGGACTTTCCGGCGCCTTTATTCCGGTGTCGGAGGATGCCGGCATGATCGCCGCCGCCGAATGTGGCGCTCTCTCCATTGAGAAGCTGGAGGCCATGACCGCCGTCTGCTCGGTGGGACTGGATATGATCGTCATTCCCGGGGAAACCCCTGCCGAGGTGATTTCCGCCATCATTGCCGACGAGGCGGCCATCGGCATGGTCAACTCCAAGACCACCGCCGTCCGTGTCATCCCCGCCATCGGCAAAAAGGAGGGGGAGAGCCTCAGCTTCGGCGGGCTTTTGGGCTATGCGCCGGTGATGAAGGTCAGCGGTTACTCCCCCGCCAAGTTTATTTCCCGGGGCGGCCAGATTCCCGCTCCCATGCAGAGCCTGAAAAACTGAATCGCTTGCAGCAAAAACCGCCCCGAAGGTTCTTCTTCGGGGCGGTTTTGCGTTTGCGGAAAAATCCTGTCTTACGGCCCCTTATCTTACACCACAGCCAGCCTGTTCAAACACCTCGGTGGTGGATACGGCTGTTGTTCTTGACTTTGCGGCCAGGATCTGATATATTAAAATTACTTCAATGAATGTAGTAATTTAAAAGACAGGAAGGCGGTGGTCCCTTTGAACTATCTGGGCAGCAATGATCTGCTGCTGCTGACGCTGCTGGCCGGAGGAGACAGCTACGGCTATAAACTTTCCAAGCGGATCCGGGAACTTTCCGACGGCCGGTATTTTCTCAAGGAGACCACCCTTTACGCCGCCCTCAACCGGCTGGAGCGGCAGGGGGCCATCAGCAGCTATGCCGGAACCGAGACCAACGGCAAGGAGCGCACCTATTTTTCCATCACTCCCCAGGGGCGGCAGCAGCTTTCCCAGCTGTTGTCCGATTGGCGGGAGACGGTGGAAATAGCGGAACG
>CASFXA010000057.1 GCA_949298535.1 uncultured Oscillospiraceae bacterium | reverse complement strand
CCATCTCCTGAATTAAAGCGAATTCAAACTCATCATTGTCCTGGTGCATCTCCGTGACCTGCCGTACCGGCTCCTCCTCATAAAGAAGCGGATTGACATCCGCACCGCCAGGCAGCAAAAGGCCGTCGATGCTGGCCGCATATTCCGCCGCATACTCCGCCCCGATGGCAGGAAGCATCAGAGGGATTCCTCCCGCCTCCCGAATAGCATGAATGTAGTTTTGATTGGTTTTGTAGACGGGGGAAAAATCATGGACTTCCATTTCCATACTGGTGACACCAATAACAGGACGCATAACAAGATCTCCTTTTTCATTGAATAGGCAGCTGCGCCCGGCCTGAAACCGCCGAAAACACTTCTGCGCCAGCCAGTGAACAAGGAGGATCCCACCCTCGGCAGCCTATCTCTCTGCTGTATGGATGGTTCCGGGCCTCAGGCGGCTTTCCGTCCCGTCCGGCAGCCACAGTCCCCAAGCCGCAGCCTTTACAAAGGTATTTCCACCTCTTTGATCCGCTTTCCTTTCAAAAGGAACCGGAATCAAAGGCTGCCGGCTCAATTTCTGCGTCTTCAGGCAGGACGGCGGAAACCCGCCTGTCATCGCCCGGAAAGAACCACGTTTTAACTCCCTAAAGAGTCCCTGAGCGATCATCATTTTTTTCGGCATCCTATTCCCTGTTCACCAAAGGGACCATCGGCAGGCAAAAGTCAATACGCCTTTTTTGCAGGCATCCCTTCAGGAATACTTTCCGCCAGCCCGGAAACCTTTTCCAGGTTCCAAACACAGGCAAAAAGGTATTGCCCCCTGTCCACCGGTGGTATTGTTTCATTATAATAACCCCCGGTGATTTTGTAAAGAATCCCGACGCTTTTTCCCCAAAAACAGTGATCGCCAGGCAGAAAACGTATGTTCCCTATTCAGAAAAGATCTTACATCAGCCCAACCTGCAAAACAGCCACCATCCCCGACAGCACTGCCAGCGCGGAGATGCACAGCATCATCGTGCAGGAGACCCAACGCTCCATCTGTTCCAGCCATTCTATATCATGAAATAACTCCGCCAGCTTTTTCATTTTTCCAACCGCCTTTCAAAAAACATTTGTTCTGTTTGTATTCTACCACAATCGAACAAATGTTTCAAGTCCTTTTTTCAGCTTTCCCTTTTTATTTTCAGATGATCCCCCTTTTTTCCATAAAAGTCGTTGCGTTCCTCATTGAGTTTTTCCCGGAAAAATGACAACCAATTGCCCGCGGCGATACTTGACAATATTTTTTTCGGGGGGTAAAATAACGTCTGTGTCATCGCTTTTAACAAAGCATTTCACCGTCCTGATTCCCCTTTTGCGTCAACCCAAAAACGGGACGATGAGTCCTCTGGTCCGGGAGGACAGACAGGGAGAAGAGGAAAACCGCCGCCGCGGTTTTTTTATTGCCTTTCTTCCTGGAAGGAAGAGAAAGGAGTACCTTTTGTGAATCAACAACAAACCGCATCTGAAAACAAAATGGGCGTAATGCCTGTGGGACGGCTGCTGCTGTCCATGTCCCTGCCGCTGATGATTTCCATGCTGGTCCAGGCCCTTTATAATGTAGTGGACAGTATGTTCGTCTCCCGCCTCAGCGAGGAGGCCCTTACTGCCGTTTCCCTGGCCTTTCCCGCGCAAAACCTGATGATTTCGGTGGGCGTAGGCACCGGCGTGGGAATCAATGCCCTTCTCTCCCGGAGCCTGGGGGAAAAGAATTTCCACATGGCCAATAAAACCGCCATGAACAGCCTGCTCCTCGCATTTTTCAGCGCCCTGGCTTTTCTGCTGATGGGAGTCTTTTTTGCCCGCACCTTCTTCCTGGCTCAGACTGATATTCCCGAAATCGTGGAGGGCGGCATTTCCTATCTGCGTATCTGCTGCATCTTTTCTTTTGGTATGTTCTTTCAAATCATCCTGGAACGGCTGCTTCAAGCTACAGGCCGCACTTTCTACACCATGATTACCCAGGGCCTGGGCGCTATTATCAACATCATCATGGATCCCATTATGATCTTCGGCCTCTTTGGGTTTCCCAAAATGGGGGTGGCGGGAGCCGCGGTGGCCACCGTTCTGGGACAGATTATTGCCGCCTGCCTGGCGCTGTTCTTTAATCTCACCAAAAACCACGACATCACCTTTTCTTTCCGGGATTTTCGTCCCGATGGCCGTGTCATCGCCCGGATTTATTCCGTGGGTATCCCTTCCATCATCATGTCCTCCATTGGTTCGGTGATGACCTTTGGTATGAACAAGATCCTCATCGCCTTCAGCTCCACCGCCGCCGCTGTGTTCGGCGTTTATTTCAAGCTCCAGAGCTTCGTCTTCATGCCTGTATTCGGCCTGAACAACGGCATGGTTCCCATCCTCTCCTATAACTACGGCGCCCGCCGCCCGGACCGGATGATCCACACCATTAAGCTGAGCATCTGCTTCGCCGTCTGTCTGATGCTGCTGGGGGTAGCTGCTTTCTGGCTGCTGCCTACCCAGCTGCTGTCCATCTTCAACGCCTCCCAGACCATGATCTCCATCGGCGTGCCCGCCCTCCGGACCATCAGCATCAGCTTCCTGCTGGCGGGATTCAGCATCTGCATCCTGTCGGTCTGTCAGTCCCTGGGACATGGTTTGCTGAGCCTTTCGGTATCGGTGGTGCGCCAATTGCTGGTGCTGCTGCCCACGGCATTTGTCCTGTCCCGGATCGGCGGCCTTGATCTTGTCTGGTGGGCTTTTCCCTTCGCAGAACTGTTTTCCACCGGCCTGTGCCTGATTTACATGAAGCGGATGTACGACCATGAGATCCGCCCACTGGAGATGAAACAGCAATAAAAACCGATTTGGCCCTTTCCTTTGCTTGAATCCAAAGATTATAGCCCGGCCCTGCCGAAACGGATGCAAACCGTTGCGACAGGACCGGGCTTTTCATTTTTTCTCTTTTTAAAACCGTATGGTCTCTTTCTCCCCCAAGGCAGTTTTTTCCCAAACGCCAAGTCTGAAAACAGTCATTCATCCCCAGCAAAAAGGCGAAAATCCGATCCGGAGGCAAAGGCGTAGAAGAGGGCCGCTTTTTTAGAGGCCGATCATAAAGGGCCAAAATTCCCAGCCGGGAGCATCCTTTTTGTAAGCTGGCCTTGGCGAAGATTCCCGGCAACGCGTTGATCGTTCCTGTTCCGGGAAAAACGCTTTCTCCTCAATCGGAAAGGCGAGGGATAGGCATCAAACAGTCAAGGACGAAAACATCTGAACGGACCCATTTTACGCCGCTTGCCCCCTGAGATCAGGCTTTCAACGACTGGGCAAAGGCTTGGTAAAGGGCCAGAATCTGTTCGTGTACCTCCCTTGTCTGTTCCAAACGGTAATCTCCCGCTTTTTCCATATAAAAACGTTCTCCGCTTTGATAAACATAATAAATGGCATCCGGATCCCCCATCTGGATCAGCAGATAGTCTTCCACCGGCGGCTCCTGTTCTGTCCGGGCGGGAACCTCTGTGCCGCTGAGCAGAAGGGATGCCAGCTGTGTCCCTGTGTGGGAATCCTCCCCGGAGATCAGGGGTTGCTCCTCCCCGGCCAGCACCTGACAGAACCCCACATAATATCCCCCCGCAGACATCTGGTCGCTGTCGGACGCCCGGGCGACATATTTCTCCAGCGCCTGGAGCAGCCGCCTGGTCTCCTCATCACTGACACCATAGGAGAGAGAAGGCTTCACCTGATCGTTACACCAAACGCTTCCGGCAGTGAAATAGAGGGTGAAATTTCCCACGCTTACCTCCAAAGGCCTGCGGAACTCCAGGCTGAAATCCCAGAGCCGGTTCTCGCTGCGGTCCTGGGACAAAGGCGTACGGCTCACTTCCAGCTCTGAAAGCATCTGGGAAAGCTCTGTTAAGTCCTGTTCATCTTCCAGCAGATAGCGCTCCTCTTTTCCCGGCATAGTCACCAGCACCGACTCCCCCCAGATAACGTCATGCTGAGGAATCCCTGTCTGGTCCCTCAGGGGGATGGTCCCCAGGGGATTGGCCGCCAGCGCCGCGGTCAGCGCTGTGGCCAGCGCCAAAATAACCAGGAAAACCCACATCGCCGGCCTCCGGTAATGAAGAATATTTTTAATCCGTCTGGATACATCCTTTTCTCCAAAGGCCAAGGGACTGGACAGGCCGCTCTGCCGCATAGAGATGGACAGCAGAGAGCCGGAATAATCTTTTCGGATCCGCTCCCCCATCCGGTTCATCACCTGCTCGTCACAGGACATCTCCATGTCCCGGCACATCAGGCGGTAGGAAATCCAAAGGATGGGATTAAACCAGTGAAAGCACAACGCCAAAAGGGCCGCTGCCTTGATCCAATGATCCTTCCTGCGGATATGGACCTGCTCATGGCACAGGATATAGCTGCGCTCTTCCCCTTCCAGCCCCAAAGGAAGATAGATTCGGGGGCGGAAAAAGCCCAGGACAAAAGCAGTCGTGATCTGGTCGCTGGAAAAAATATTTCCTTCCTCCCGCACCGCCTGTCTGAACCGCCGCCGGAACCGGAGATAGGATCCCAGGCTCCAAGCCATCAGCAAGATCACACCTGCGATCCACAGCGTCGCTCCGATCTCTAAAACAATTTGGAGAGGATTGGCGCTGGCAGCGGGGGTGGCCGCCGGAAGGCTGCTGTTTACCGCCTGGTCCAGCAACCCGACGCCGCTGTGAATCTGAGGCTGGGAAGCGTAGACGATGTCCCTGGGAATCGTTTCCGGAGAAATGGGGTTGAGGCTGAACGCCCACTGAAAAGAAACGGGGCAAACCATCCGGAACAGCACCGCCGACCACAGGGCATAGGAAAAGATTTTGGGCGCCCGGCGCAGCAAAAGTCTGGCCGCCATCACCCACAGAGCAGCCCATGCAGCAGAAAGACTCATATTGAGCAAGGTGATAAAACAATCCGTCAACGTCATCTCTCCGTCGCCTCCTCAATAATCCGTTTCAGCTCCGCCGCCTCCTCCCGGGAAAGCCTCTGTTTGCCCAAAAAAGCGGTGAGAAATCCCGGAAGGGAGCCGCCAAAGGCCTTTTCCACCAAAGCCTGGCTTTCGTACTGCTGCACCTGCTCCCGCTTTACCAGGGCGGTGACCACAGCGCCTTCGTTGCGCACCATTCCCCGCTCCCCCAGTTTCCTCAGGACGGTGTAAGTGGTCGGTTTCTTCCATCCCAGCCTTTGCTGACACACCCGGCAAAGTTGGGTGGAATTGACCGGTTCCAGCTCCCAGACAATGGACATAAAACGATATTCCGCATCGAACAACTTATAAGGCTCCAAGGAATACCCTCCTCCGCAAAGGTTTATCGCAATAAATCTTACAAATTAAGTTTATCGCAATAAACCTATTTTGTCAATACACTTCCCTTTTGGTCCATACCATAAAAAAACAGGAACATCTGCCCAGATGTCCCCGTCTCAATTTCAAAATGCTCTATGCTCTTTTCCTTACAACGCCCCAATGGCGCAAAGGATCCCCGCAAAGATCAGCACGCATCCTCCAAACCGGTACATTCCCAGGGCCAGTTCCGAGGGTTCGGCATCTCGGTATCGCCACCCCCAGCCCAGCCACCAGGCGCTCCTGGGCGCTGCCAGGTACCATACTCCCAACCCCAGGAGAAGGATCGCCAACAGGGGTGATGCGGAACCGCTGCCGCTTCCTTCGTCCCGTTTCATCGCTCCTTCAATCCCCCACGCAAGGGACAAACCGTCCGGGTAGCCTTTGGACTGCCTTTCCTCAGAATCGTAATCCAGGGGCATCCCGTAGCCGCCATTGATTTCTGTGTGTGTATAAACAGATCCATCTGGATAAGTGATGGTTACAGTGACCTGAGTTCCTCTCACATCATAGCTGAAGAGATACAGACCGCTCTCCAGTTCAAGAGTTCCAGAAGAGCGGGCGGGGGAATCAAAGATGACGGTCCCCTGCTGTCCGGCGATTTCCACCCATTGCGCAGCCGGTTCCTCCGGCTCTTTTTCGCAGGAAGCAAAGAAGCAGAGGAAAATCAGCATAATGGTACACAGGCAAAATCGTTTCATGTCATCTCCCCCTTAAAACAGCGCGAAGCCATCCTCTCTCCGCAACCATTCTATCATATCGCCCGCCACAGAGCAACTTTTCTTCCCGGGGGCTTGCGGAACGGAAACGTCCCGCCGGGAACAGCCCTTTCCGCCGGGGAACGCTCCCTGTCACATCCCCTGGGACCGCCGGGCACGAAGCGTTGCCTGCCTTCCGGGAAGAAACTTTTCACCCCCGCCTGTTTTCCCGCCCTGATGTTTGTTCCGGCTCCTTTGGCCGGAACGGAAACATCCGCATCCCGCCCGGCAAAAACCGCCTGGGAAACACAGCCTGCGGGAAGATTCTTTCCCATCATCTGGAAATCTCAGCCCCTTATCCCAGCCTCACCGTCTCCGCCAGCTCCATCAATTCCCCCTGGGAGCAAAGGCCCTGGGCCAGTTTGATCTCCACAAAACAAGGCATCACACTCCAATCGTAAGCCAGAACGCAGTCTTGCTCCTGCCACGGAATGGATACTGCATTTTCGCCGGACGATAAATCCTGCCAGACAAATTTCGCCGTGGCAACAGCGCCGGTATCGCTGTGACGCCACACCTGATAGTCTTCATATCCGACGTGGTTGGACAGCGCAACCGTGGAAAAAATCTCCATAGGAAGGGTACTTTCACCGGGGTCCATCTCCTGCAGCGTCTGTTCATCGTCAGCGCCGAAGGGATATAGGCTCACTGAACCCATATTCCCGCCGTTCTGAGTCAATAAGAGCTGCATCCCCTCTCCCGGAGTTGCCGCGACATTTTTGGGAAGCCGGAAGGACAAAACAGGCACGCTGCCATCGGATAACGTATAACGCAGCGTCACTGTCTCTCCCTGTTGCTCTACCTCCACCGAAGGCGCCGTATAACCCGCGGGAACGTCATAGGAAAAAGGCGCGCTGACGCTCACGCTGCCCTGCGCATAAATTTGGTAAGCGTCATCATCCAGTTTCCTTTGGTAAAATACGTTCAGGGTGACGTCAACCAATTCCCCCTTTTCCGCATCCAATAAATAATGGGGATTTTCGCCCCCCTGCCAGCCGGTTCCATCCTCCAATAGCTTCTCAACAGTATAGCTGCCGGGAGCCTCCGAAAAGGTGGCGCTCATGGAAACGGACATTTCTGTCCTGCCGTCCTCTGAAACCGGGAGGCTTTGGGGCAAGGAGAAAGAAGCCGTTTTATCGCTATGGACTGTCAGCGTCCCAAGGATCTTGGCAATGGTTTCCTCCGCGCTCTGCTGCGTCAAAGCTCCCGCAGAAACCGAGGGCGCGGCAGAATTGTTCGACGAGCCGGAAGCCTCCAACTCATCATTTCCCTTTTCCTCCACATCTGCCCGGGTAAAAGACGCGATCATCTCTTCCGTTTCAGCATCCCGGAAAGAAATGATCCCCATATTTCCGATCAAATCAAAGGCGGTTGCGGCGCAGTTTTGAAAGTCTTCCCGCTGCACAACCCCTTCACCCCTGAGAGCAACGATCAGTTCATAGGGTTCCGTCCTTGTTTGAAGCTCGATAGAGGAATAGCGGTAATCTTTTGGATAAGGAAGGAGCTGTGCAATGTGAGAGACTTTGGGAGCGTCTCCGATATATTCCGTGCGGTACCTTGTCAAATCTGTCGCGTCCTGAAGGTCTGTTTGCTGAGTCCGGTCTGCCGGGTCTGTCAAAAAACAGACCGCAACGGCAGCGCAGGCAATCGTTGCCGCCAGGACAATCCAGAAAGAGGGCTTTCTGTAATTCATAACAGACCTGATTCGCTCCTTTACCCCCACTTCCCCAAAGGCCAGAGGGCAAGCGAAAACCATGGGATGTCCGACGCTGCAGGCAAGGAGCGCCTGCGTATAGTCTGCCCGCTGTTCGCTGCACATCTTCTGAATCACCTTTTCATCACAGGCCAGCTCAATATCCCGGCACAACAGCGAATAAGCAAGCCACACCAGAGGATTGAACCAATAAATTGCCAGCAGCAGAAAGCCCAGGGGTTTCCACCAGTGGTCCCTCCTCTGGATATGGGCCTGTTCATGGGCAATGACATAGCTGAGGTTTTGTTCGCTGATTTTGAACGGCAGATAGATCTTCGGGTTCAGTATCCCAAGCACAAAGGGGGAACTGACATTTTCGCTCTGATAAATCCTCTCCTGGAGGCGGACCGCCGTACCCACTTTTCGCCGCAGACAGAACCAGCTGATGACAGCATAGGCCATCAGAATCCCAGCGCCTGTCAGCCAAAGAACCGAAAGAAACGTCATCACCTGAGCCCCATGGCTGGCCGCAACCGTAACGCCTTCAAAGTAATGATCGGCGAGATAAACATTCACCGGATTGTCCACCAAAGGGATTCCTGTCTGAATATCAAAACGCGGACCGGACAAAACCTCCCTTGAAATGGTCTCGGCACTTGGAATCACGCTGAAAGCGCTTTTAACGGAGAAGGGAAAGAGAAGCCGCAGCGCCACAATGCCCCAAAGCAGGACCCTCATCCACTTAGGGGGCTTTTTCATCACCAGCCGAAGCAGAACTACCGCCAGGATCAGCCAACTGGCCGATAAGCTCATATTGAGAATTTTCAAAAACAGCTGGGTCATTGTTTCTCTCCCCTCCTGATGCAGTCGATCATACGCTGGACCTCGTCAAGGTCCTGTTGGGAAAGATTCTGATGCCTTGTAAAGGCGGCAATAAAAGCGGGAAGCGAACCTGCAAACTTTTTCTCCACCAACTCGTCAATTTCATAAGCCTGCGCTTCGTCTTTGGAAACAATGGATGTGACGACGCCATTGTCATTTCGCAGAACCCCGCGCTCCTCCAGCCGTTTGATCACAGTATAAGTGGTGGTCCGCTTCCAGCCAAGCTGCTGTTGACACAGCTTGACCAGCTCAACTGTCGTCACAGGCTCCTGTTCCCACATAATCAAACAAAAACGATACTCACTTTCGTGAATCTTCGGAATCTCCATAAGCAGCCTCCTTGTCTAACAGCGTAGACTATTTGTGTTCGATTGTAGTCTACACTATTAGACAACAAAAGTCAAGCCTGTCTTTCCGTGATGCCCCGGTTTTTCTCCAATTTATAAAAACAGACGCCCGCACATTTGTGGGCGTCTCAGGCTGTCGAAAAACCTACTTTCAAAAGGAAAACAACATTTAAAATCATAAAAATCAGGACATGCGCCTGATTTTTATCCCACGACCCGCGCCCAC
>CASFXA010000056.1 GCA_949298535.1 uncultured Oscillospiraceae bacterium | reverse complement strand
CTGACAGAGCTGGCGGACATCGCTTTGGGCAGGGACAGCCGTCCGGCCCAGTGCGCCGTCCTTCACGCTTTGCTGGAGGGGAAAGAGGTGCAGCTGCTGGAATCCGCTCTGCCTCATCGGGGCTACAGCAGCAAGGGCAGCCCCGCCCTGTATCAGACCCTGGAGGGATATGTCCGCACCCTGGAGCGGTACGGTGTGCGCATTATTGGCAGGAAGAGGGGAGCCACCTGCTGTCCTTCCAGTGAAAAAAAGGCTGCGGCTGTGGTGGAAAAGGTGATTACCGAAGCGGCGGCGGTACGTCTGGCGGCCCAGTCCGGGGAAGTGATCGCCATTCCCCGGGGAAGCGTGGTGACGCCGTCGGCAAAGGATGTATTTCTCCACAGCGGCAAGCGCCTGGAATATGTTTGATTGAAAAAGTATCGGAACCGGAGTCAGCTTTCCTGATTTTGGGTACAGGCTGAAAGCAGTGGTTGCTTTTTCTACCCTGTTCCAAAGGAAGCCTCTGGTTCCATCAACCATCGGGGAATCCGCCCCGGCCATTTCATTCCCACCCCGGGAGAAAGGAAGAACAGCCCATGATTATCTGTGAAGTCATTGGTCATGTATGGGCGACCAAAAAGGAGGAGACCCTCAACGGGATGAAGCTGATGGTGGTACGCCAGCTGGAAACCGGCCAGAAGCAGCCCCCGGTTTTTGTGGCCGCCGACGTGGTGGGCGCGGGCATTGGGGAACGGGTGCTGGTGGTCAGCGGCAGTACTGCCCGCCGGGCCTTCGGCAAGGATGATGTGGCGGTGGACTGTGCCATTGTGGGCATCATTGATTCCCTGGAGGTGGACCGGGAGAAGCTGCAAAAGGGCCTTTGACCGGCGATAGACAAAGAAGCGGAGAGCAGGTGAAACATTGAACCTCATCCAACAGATCAAAGAGGCGGGAATTGTCGGCTGCGGCGGAGCCGGCTTTCCCACCCATGTCAAATTAAACGCCCAGGTGGAGTATTTCATTGTCAACGGCGCCGAATGTGAGCCGCTGCTGCGCACCGACCGGTGGCTGATGTGCAACCGGGCCCGGGAGCTGGTGGAGGCCGCCTGGGCGGTGAAGGAGCATCTGGGGGCGGCCCATGGGGTCATCGGCCTCAAGGGCAGCTACCGTCAGGAGATCGCCGCCCTGGAGGAGGCCATCGCCCAGACCGGAGCCCCCATCACCCTCCACAAGATGGAGAGCTTTTATCCTGCCGGAGACGAGCAGGTATTGGTCCGGGAAGTGACGGGACGAGTGGTGCCTCCCGCCGGAATCCCACTGGACGTGGGATGTGTGGTATCCAACGCTGCCACCATGGTCTGCGTCCGGGACGCCATGGAGGGACATCCCTTTACCTGGAAATATCTCACTGTCACCGGTGCGGTGCGGGAGCCTACCGTTCTTCATGTACCTTTGGGCACCAGCTTTTCCGACTGCATCGCCCAGGCGGGAGGAGCGACGGAAAGCCGGTATTTTGTCATTTCCGGCGGTCCCATGATGGGCGCTCCCATGACCATGGAGCAGGCGGCCCAGGCGGTGGTGACCAAGACCACCTCCGGTATCCTGGTGCTGCCGGAGGACAGCCATCTGTCCATTTCTCACCAGATTCCTCTGGCCCATATGCTCAACCGGGCACGTTCCGCCTGCATCCAGTGCAGCTATTGCACCGAGATGTGCCCCCGCCATCTGATGGGGCATCCTCTGGAGCCTCACCGGATCATGCGAAAGCTGGCCGCCGCGCCGGATCTCCATGAAATTCTGGAGGACCGGGATGTGCGTCGGGCCCAGCTGTGCTGTGAGTGCGGCATCTGTGAGCTGGTGGCCTGCCCCATGGGGCTGCAGCCCCGGAGGGTCAACGCCACGCTGAAAAAGCTGCTGGGGGAGCAGAAGGTCCGCTACCCCAAAGGCGAGGGTCAGGGAGAAGAGAATCCCTGGCGGGAGCTGCGGAAGATTCCCACCGCCAAGGCAGCGGCCCGGGCGGGGGTGGGAGATTATTACCACATTCAGATCACCCAACTGAAGGAATTCGCGCCGGAAAAGGTGTCACTGCCTCTGCGGCAGCATATCGGCGCTCCCGCTTCCCCTGTTGTTTCCCCCGGAGATCGGGTAAAGGCTGGCCAGCTGATTGCCGGTTGTCCCGAAGGCCAGCTGGGAGCGGTTCTTCACGCTCCCTTCGACGGCCGGGTGGAGCAGACGGAGGGGCGGATCACCATTGTAAAGGAGGATGATGTCCGATGATCGAGACCATCGGCTTTCTGGAACTCAACAGCATTGCCAAGGGGATCGAAGCGGCGGATGCCATCCTCAAGGCGGCGGAGGTGGACCTGATCTTCGCCAAGCCCAGCTGCCCCGGCAAATATCACGTTCTCTTTACCGGAGAAGTAGCGGCGGTGAAGGCGTCTCTGGATGCCGGCGCCGCTGTGGGCGGAGCCCATGTGGTGGATCAGTGCGTCATTCCCCGGGTCCATCCCCAGGTGATCAAGGCTATCAATCTGGCCGCGCCCCCTTCTGAGCGCAACGCCGTGGGTGTGATGGAGTTTTTCAGCGTCACAGCTTCCATTTATGGGGCGGATGCGGCGGTGAAGGCGGCGGATGTGACGCTGCTGGATGTCCGTTTGGGCACCGGCATCGGCGGCAAATCCTTTGTGATTCTCACTGGCGAGGTAGCGGCAGTTTCCGAGGCGGTCCGGTGCGGGATCCAGGCGGAAAACAGCCAGGGAATGGTCGTTTCCAGCGTGGTTATTCCCAATCCCCGCCGGGAGATTTTCGACAGCCTGATGTAAGAGGATTCATTTTGTCTTTTTGGATGAAAGGGGGGAGACCGGATGCCGGAGGAAAAGCAGCGAATTATCCAGGAGTATGTCCCTGGTAAACAGGTGACCCTGGCCCATCTCATCGCCAATCCCAATGAGGAGCTGTATCAGAAGCTGGGAGTTATCAGCGATAATCGGGGAGCAATCGGCATCCTCACCATTACCCCCAGCGAGGCGGCTATCATCGGGGCGGATGTGGCTACCAAGGCCGCCGGCGTGGAGATCGTCTTTGTGGACCGGTTCAGCGGGTCCCTGGTGATCTGCGGGGATGTGGCCAGCGTGGAGGCGTCCCTGAAGGCGGTGCTGGAGGTGTTGGAGAAGATCCTCCACTTCACCCCCACCCAAATCACCAGAACCTGAGGAGGAGCCATGAAAAAGATCATCCTCATGGGCAATTCCTTCTGCGGCAAAACCACCCTCTGCCAGCGTCTGGCGGGGAAACAGCTGGTTTATAAAAAAACCCAGGCCATCGAGGTGGTGGCCTCCGCCATCGATACCCCCGGGGAATATCTGGAGAACCGGGGGATGTACAAGGCCCTGGTGGTTACCGCCGTGGAAGCGGATGTGATCCTCTTTGTGCAGGACGCTACCGACAGCCGGTTCCGTTTTTCTCCCGGCCAGGCCTCCATGTTCGCCAATCCCGTGGTGGGGGTGGTCACCAAGACCGACCTTGCCACCGAAGCCCAGGTGAACCAGGCGGAGAGCCTGCTTCGTTTGGCGGGAGCTTCCCGGGTGTTCCGGGTCAGCGCCGTTACCGGAGAGGGGATTGAGGAACTGACCAACTGGCTGGCGGAGTGAAGCGTAAAAAAGAATCCATTTTATCAGAAAGCCTTTTTTCCGGGGATCAGCCTCGGGAAAAGGGCTTTTTTGCGTCCGTTGTGCGGAATGGAAGGAAGCGCGGTTTTGTTTTCTCCGGCACAGGGGAACTGGCAAGCGCATAGGATAGCGTGAACCGACGGTTGTGACGGAAGAAATGAGGATGGGATCATGGCAAATATCATTGGAATTTTGGGAGGAGACCTGAGAAGCGTTTATTTGGCCAACGCCCTGACGCGCAGCTTTGAGGTCCATGTTTTTTATCTGGAGGGCAGGCAGCCCTTCGTCCCGCAGGTGCATCTGGAAGGCGGGGATCAGTCCCTTTTGGCCCGGTGCCCGGCGGTGGTGCTGCCGGTGCCTGTTTGCCAGCGGGGCTTGTGGCTCAATGCTCCCCTGTGGAAGGGGGAAGTGCCTTTGTCCGTCTGTCTGGAAGCCTTTCCGGCGGGAACCCGTGTTTTTGGCGGCGGCATCACCGGTGTGATTCGCACCATGGCGGGAAAAGGAAAGCTGGAACTGATCGAGCTGCTGGACCAGGAGGAATTGACCGTGCGCAATGCCTTGCCCACTGCGGAGGGAGCGCTGGAAATTGCAATGCGGGAAACAGATCGGACCATCCGGGGCTCTAAATGTCTGGTCATCGGCTATGGGAGGATCGGACGGCTTCTTTGCGGGATGCTCCGGGCGCTGGGCGCCGAGGTGACAGCAGCCTGCCGCAGCGGAGAAGAGCTGGTTTGGGCAGAGGCGGAAGGATGCCAGCCTTTGCCTCTGGAGGAGCTGAAGACAGCTGCCCAATGGGTGGATATTGTTTTCAACACAGCTCCGGCCCAGGTGGTGACAGGGGAGTTTATCCGGGAGATGCGGCTGGATGGAATCATCATTGATCTGGCGTCGCTGCCAGGGGGAACGGATTTCGAGGCGGCCCGGATCCGGGGGATCAAGACCATCCACGGCCTTGGATTGCCGGGGAAATGCGCGCCCAGGACCGCCGGGGAGGCTATTGCCCGCACAGTGGAACAGCTGCTGAACAAGGGACAGCCGCGGTAACCCTTCCGCCCGCTGTCTGATGAGAATGGAGGGAAAATGATGGAGGGAAAGATCAGATTGGGTTACGCCATGTGCGGCAGCTTCTGCACCCTGGAACATTCCGTCCGGGTGCTGACGCTGCTGGCGGCCAAGGGATATGATTTATATCCCATTATGTCGCCCATTACTTACAGCACCGATACCAGATTTGGCCGCGCGGAGGATTTCCGCTGGGCGGTGGAGGATGCCTGCGGAAGGAAAATCATGACCACAGTGGTGGAAACCGAGCCTATTGGCCCCAAGAGCTACCTGGACGCTCTGGTGGTGGCCCCCTGCACCGGAAACACCTTGGCAAAACTGGCCAACGCCATTACCGACAATGGCGTCACCATGGCCTGCAAGGCCCAGCTGCGGGGCGGAAAACCGTTGATTCTGGCTCCCGCGACCAATGACGCCCTCAGCGGTTCTGCCAAAAATATTGGATTGCTGATGAACACCAGAAACGTCTATTTTGTGCCTATGGCCCAGGATTCCCCGGAGAAAAAGCCAGCCTCCATGATCGCGGACTTTGACCGCATTGAAGAAACTGTTCTGGCCGCCTTGGAGGGCAGACAACTGCAGCCGCTGTGGCTTTCAAAAAACTGAACTCTTTGTAAAATTGGTGGAACATATGAGACGATAAGACCACTCCTGAAGCGCAGACAAGGTTTTCCCTGAGGAGCCTCTGTCTGCGCTTTTTCAATGGGGAGGGCAGGGGGAAATGTCTTTGAATCCTTGCGGGCGGAAAGCTCCGGCAGTTTTCCCCTTGACAGATCTTTAAAGGACCGGTACAATCGGAACAAGATTTCCGGCAGAATACTGCCACAGCGACTCAGGAGGAAAAGGAATGGATAAAGCGCAGCGAAAAAAGTTGATCTCCGACTACAAGGAGCGTCCTGTAACAGGGGGAGTTTTTCTCATTGTCAACGATGTCACCGGGAGGGTGCTGCTGTTGGCGGAGCGGGACCTTCAGGGGAGCAGGAACAAATTTCAGTTTGCACAAAGCACCAACCTGTGCGCCTATGGCAAGCTGGGGGAGGATTGGCGGAAATATGGGCCCGAAGCCTTTCGGTTTGAGCTGTTGGAGGAGCTGGAGAAGAAGCCGGAACAGACGCCCCGGGAGTTTCAGGAGGATCTGGACACGTTGGCGCAGCTATGGCGGGAAAAGCTGGCAGAACGGGAGTTTTACTGAGAGCTTTGGAAAAGCGGGTGTTCTTCCCCGGCGGGACAAGCTGAGGAATGAGACGCAGAATTTCGGCGCAGAATTTTCCGGGGAAACAGCGGGATGACAGAAGACTTTTATGAGCTTTTGAAGGGGAGAAAAAAGAATAATTTTTCTTTCATTCATCCGCTGCGATTTCCGAAAAAGGGCTCAGAAAGTCAAAAAAGCAGGAAAAAACGGCGGTTTTACTGGATTTTTCAGGGGCTTTCCGGGATTTTTTTACAGGAATAAAATTGACATTTGGGATGAATGTGGTATGATAAACCTCAAGTGATCCCCATTACTCCCATCACAGGGAATTGGCAAAATAGATTGGTTGAAGTGGATTTTTCCTCGGTTGCCGATAGCAGGAACAACGGACAGAAGGAGTGTAGTGAGATGAAGAAGATTTTGAAAAACAATGAGAATTATACCATTGTTTCGGTTCGCAGCAGCAAGGCTATGGAAGCGAAAAACGACACTGTCATGATGATGGAGCAGACTGGCAACGATGAGCAGGTTTGGACCTTTGTGGACAACGGGGACGGCTGCTGGAAGATTGTCAGCAAAGCCACCGGCAAAGTGATGGACGTGATGCTGGCCGGCACCCAGAACGGCGCGCAGATCCATCAGTGGGACGATCTGGGTGCGGAAAATCAGCTGTGGCTGGCCGAACAGCAGGAGGACGGTTTCTTTAAGCTGCGCTCCAAAGTGAGCGGCCGCTGCCTGGATGTGGTGGCGATGTCCGTCAACGACGGCGCCCGGATTCAGCTGTGGGACGATCTGGACGGCGAGAATCAGAAGTGGATGCTGATCCCTGCTTCCGCCGGCGAAAAGAAGACTGCCAAGAAGGCCCCTGCGGAAAAGAAGGCTCCCGCCAAAAAGGCGGCTGAGAAGGCCCCCGCGGAGAAGAAGGCTCCCGCCAAGAAAGCGGCTGAAAAGGCCCCCGCGGAGAAGAAGGCCCCCGCCAAGAAGGCGGCTGAGAAGGCTCCCGCGGAGAAGAAAGCCCCCGCCAAGAAGGCGGCTGAGAAGGCCCCCGCGGAGAAGAAGGCTCCCGCCAAGAAAGCAGCCGAGAAGGCTCCTGCAGCGAAGAAAACCACCAAAAAGACCACCAAATAAAAGCTGCTGTCCGGCAACTTAAAACCAACAAAAAACTCCCGGGTAGAAGGAACTTTCCTCTTCCCGGGAGCTTTTTTCGATTGCTTTTTTGGAAAAATGTCTTGCAGACGGCTTCCGTGTTTTTCGGTAGGATCGGCAGGAAAGGGAATTTCACGCTGGTGAAAATCAGGAGAGGGGAGTGGCCCGCAGCTGCCCGAATACCTCGCCAATGGACTGGGATATGAGCAGAGCGGCCTGGCGATCCATCGGTGTGGAAGAGCGGTTAATCAGCACGATGGGGGTTCCCCGGCAAACCTGCAATAAGCCGGCGGCGGGATAGACGTTCAGGGAGGTGCCACCCACCAGAACCAAGTCCGCCTGTTCCAGGGCGCGAATGGATTGTGTGAGAAGTTCCTGATCCAAACTTTCTTCATACAGCACCACATCCGGTTTGATGATGCCGCCGCAGCTGCACCGGGGAATGACGGTTTTGCTGTCAGTGATGGTGGAAAGGGGATAGGAACGGCGGCAATTCATGCAGTAGTTGCGGTGAACCGAGCCGTGAAGCTCCAGCACCCGGCGGCTTCCCGCCATCTGATGGAGTCCGTCGATATTTTGGGTAATCACAGCGGAGAGTCGTCCGCATTGTTCCAACTGCGCCAAAAATAAATGAGCGGCGTTGGGCTTTGCCTGGGGCCAGAGCATCTTGTCCCGGTAAAAACGGAAAAACTCCTCCGGGTGGGCCATAAAGAAGCTATGGCTGATGATGGTTTCCGGAGGCCAGGCATATTGCTGATGGTACAGCCCGTCCTCACTGCGGAAATCGGGGATCCCGCTTTCGGTGGATACCCCGGCGCCGCCAAAAAAGACAATGCGGCGGCTTTGGTCGATCATTTGCTGCAATTTTTCCAACTGTTCCACAGCATCCAACTCCTTTCCATCTCAAAGAAGGCTTTTAAACCAGCAGGCTGCCCAACAGCGCCATGGGGATCAGGCAGAGAAGATTGGCGACGGTAAACAAAAGCAGATACCGCCCCGGTTTGGCTGTCTCAACGCCGCAGTACAAACGATAGGAAATCAAACTGGCCAGTGAAGCCACCAGGGTGCCCAGTCCTCCGATGTTGGTGCCGGCCAGCAGCGCCGCTCCGTTTTCGGTGAAGCCGGAAAGCAGCACCGCCGCGGGAACGTTGCTGATAACCTGACTGAGAAGGATGCTTCCCGCCAGTTCCCGGCCAGTAAGCAGCTGGGAAAGAAGGCTGCGCACGGTTTCCATCTGTCCCAGATTCCCCACAAAAAGGAAAAAGAAAACAAAGGTCACCAGCAGCCCATAATCCACCCGCCGAAGCAGCTTCCGATCCCAAAGGATCATAGCCGCTCCTACGACAGCCAGCACCAGCTGCCAGGGAATCAGGTGAAAAACCGTCGCCAGACACAGCAGGAACAGCATCCCGTAACGGATCAGTCTGATCCGGTCAGGGGATTTTTGTTCCGGAAGAGAAAAGGAAATGGGCTGTTTTGGCACGGCGAAACACCCCAGTATCACCAGCGCCAGCCCTGCCAGAGTGAGGGGCAGGGTAACGGGGAAGAAGCTGCCTGGCGTCATGGCGTAGTTGGAATACAGGTACAGGTTCTGAGGATTGCCCACCGGGGTGAGCATACTGCCCAGATTGGCGGCGATGGTTTGCATCGTCACCACCAGAGGCAGATGCTTTTGCTGACCGGAGAGTTCCAGGGTCAGAATGGCAAAGGGCACAAAGGTGAGCAGAGAAACGTCGTTGGTCACCAGCATGGAGCTGAAAAAGCACAGCAGCACCAGCGTCAGGGCCAGAGCTCTGCTGTCGGCGGTTTTCTGAGCCAGAGCTCGGCAGAGAAACTCAAAAACCCCCGCGGCCCGCAGCCCGGCCACCACTGACATCAGACAGAACAGCAGTCCCAAAACCCGCAGATCCACTGAGGCGAAAGCAGCGACGGAGAAGGAGACGGGGACGGCGGAAAGCAGCGCCGCAATGCCGGCCACACAGAGGACCGTTTGCTGTTTCCACAATTTTTTCAGAAAATTTGTGATGGATTCCATGATTTGATTCTCTCCTGCAGCTCTTTATTTCTCCATCAGATGGATGGCGAATCCCCCCAGTTCTCCCTGGAGATAAATCAGCCGGAGTTTTCCATCGGAGGTATATTTGCCAGAGGTTTCGTCAAAAGCGATGCCGCGGGCTTTGAATTCTGCCATGGTCTGGGCCAGATTTGGAGTGACAAAGCCCAGATGCCCCTTTTCTCCCCGGCCGCCGCCTGCCATCACCTCTACCGAGGGCCCGGCGTAAACGGAAGCTGGTTTTTCCTCAATGGGACAGCCCAGCAGCTGACAAAAGGCCTGAGCCAAAACCAGGGCGTCTCCCTTGTTGGCGGCGTTGAGTCCAATATGATCCAATTTCAGTTGGTTCATCTTTTTCATCCTTTCACAGGTGCGTTTTTTAAATGGTTTTTTCCCCGGATATTGTACTCCTCGCAGCCTGGGATTGCAATGAGTGAAGACAGAAAACGGAAGACCGCATAGCATGACAGGAAAAAGCTTCATTTTTTTTGTGATCTGTGCTATACTAAAAAAACACTATGATTCATGGAATGATCGTCCATTCTGGCGGTCATCTGACCGTCTCTCGGGAAAGAGACGGATATGAGGGAGGGTAGCCTTATGATGGACCGGATGAATCTTTACCGCCCCCTTTGCCTGATTTTGCTTCTGGTCAGCGGAATCTCGGTAGGCTTTACCTACGGTGTGGACCGACGATATTTTTTTACCTGGGGTCTGGTATGGCTGTTGATGGCGGCCTTTGTGCTGATTAAAGGGTATCTCATCAGCAGAGATAACGAACGTTTTTTTACCTGCCTGCGGGAATCCCTGTTTGGCGCCCAGAAGGATTCGCTGGCCCGCTTTCCCATGGCAACCATTGTCGCCCGGGAGAATGGGGAGATCATTTGGGTCAACGATCAGTGCCGGGAACAGGTTTTGAATGGCCGCGACCTGTTCCATCAGAGCTTGTTTCAGCTGCTGCCGGAGGTGGATTTTCAGGCGGAGCATTTTGACGGCGGGATCAATGTTTCCGTGGATCAGCGGCAGTACAGCGCTTATATTGTCCGCACCGATCATCGGGCGGAGCCGGTTTTTGTCACCTATCTGGTGGATGACAACGATCTGAAAAACTACACCAAGGAGTATTTTGATTCCAGACCATCTGTGCTGCTGATGGTCATTGACAACTATGCCGAGCTGTTCACTGACGCGAAAGAGAACGAGCGCAGCAAAATCATGGGGGAGATTGAGCATATCATCGAAACCTTCGCCGAAGAAAACCATGGTTTATTGCGGAAGCTGGAGAAGGACCGGTATATCGCCATCATTGAGGAACGGTATATGCGGGGAGTGATCGCCCGGCGGTTCGCTATTTTGGATCAGATCCGCAGCGTGGTGACTGGGGATCGGATTCCGCCCACGATGTCCATTGGCGTGGGCAGCAAAGAAGGAGATCTTCACGAGGCGGAGGTGCTGGCACGTCAGGCGTTGGATATGGCCCTGGGCCGGGGCGGAGATCAGGCCGCGGTCAAACAAAAGGGCGGCTATGAATTTTATGGCGGCGTCAGCAAAGGAGTGGAAAAGCGCAACAAGGTTCGTACCCGGATCGTGGCCAACGCCATCAGCGAAATGGTGGCCACCTGCAGCAATATCCTCATTATGGGCCATCGCTTCGCGGATCTGGATTGCCTGGGCTCCGGCATCGGTATGTGCGCAGGGCTCAAGGAGTGCGGCAAACGGATCAACATTGTTCTCAACACCAAAACCAGCCTGGCCCAGCCCCTTTATGACAAGGTGGCGGACGAGGGGTATCGGGAAATCATCCTTTCTCCGGAGGAGGCGCTGCCCCTGGCGGGAAAGGAAACCCTGCTGATTATTGTGGACACCCATGTCAAGACGTTGGTGGAGTCCCCGGAAATCTATGAGAACTGCAAAAATATTGTCGTCATTGACCACCACCGGAAGATGGTCAACCACATCGATAACGCCATCATCTTTTTCCATGAGCCTTACGCCAGCTCCGCCAGCGAAATGGTGGCTGAACTGGTCCAGTATCTCAGCGAGCATCCCAAGGTGACGGTTCCCGAGGCGGAATCCATGCTGGCGGGCATTATGCTGGATACCAAAAACTTCACTATCCGCACCGGTGTGCGTACTTTTGAGGCGGCGGCTTATCTGCGGAAGATGGGGGCCGATACGGTGGAGGTGCGCAAGCTGTTTGCCTCCAGCATGGAGACCTATCAGCAGAAGGCCAGGCTGGTGGCTGCGGCGGAGGTTTACCGGGGCTGCGCCATCGCCTATACGGAAAATCCCGGAGAGGACATCCGCATTGTGGCGGCCCAGGCTGCCGATGAGCTGCTGAATATCAACGGCGTCAACGCTTCTTTTGTGCTGTATGAGATTGGCGGAGGAGTATCTATTTCTGCCCGGAGCATGGGAGCGGTGAACGTCCAGATTATCATGGAGGCTTTGGGCGGCGGCGGCCATCTGACTATGGCGGCGGTGCAGATGAAGGACATTGTGATGGAAAACGCCCGCCAGAAGCTGCTGGGGGCCATCGATCAATATTTTCAGGACAGCAGCAAGGATTAAAAAAGGTGACAACGCCTGCAAAGGCGTTCACATAATTTAAAAACAACCATTTGAAGGGAGAAAATACACATGAAAGTGATCCTCAAACAGGACGTGAAAGGCAGCGGCAAAAAAGGCCAGCTGGTAGAGGTTTCTGATGGATATGCCAACAATTTCCTGCTGAAAAAGGGGCTGGCCATCCAGGCGACAGCCCAGGCGATGGCGGAGCTGAAAAATCGGGAGGCAGCCGCGGCCCATCGCGCTGCGGAAGAGCTGAAAGCAGCTCAGCTGGCGGCCAAAACCATTGACGGGAAAACGGTCAAACTCACTGCGAAGGCAGGCGCCGGCGGCAAGCTGTTTGGTTCTGTCACTGCCAAAGAGGTGGCGGAAGCCATCACCAAGCAGCTGGGAGCGGAGGTGGACAAACGGAAAGTCTCTCTGGACGCTGAAATCAAGGCCTTTGGCACCTATACCGCGGAAGTAAAATTTGTTGCGGGGGTTTCCGCCAAGGTTTACGCCATGGTAGGGGAGGAATAAGCCCTTTCGCCTGACCTGTTCTGTATAAAGAACCATTCCGGAACAAAGGAGGCCCGTCCATGGCGGAGCAGTTGTCCCCCGGCGGGGAGTTTTACAGCCAACCCCTTCCTTTCAGCCTGGAAGCGGAGCAGTCCGTTCTGGGGGCGGCGATTATTGATCCGGGGCGCATCCCGGAGATCATGGAATATGTCAAACCGGAGTATTTTTATCGCAGACAGCACAGCGATCTGTATGCGCTGCTGGTGCGGATGTTTACCACCGGAGAAACCATTGACATTATCACCATTCTGGACAACGCCAGAAAGGAAGGCATTTTTGAGACGCCGGAGGATGCCAGAATCTATCTGACTCAGCTGGCGCAGATTGTGCCCACCACAGCCAATGTGGCCTCCTATGCCCGGATCATTCAGGAAAAATATTATCTCCGGAGTCTGATTCAGGCATCCCGGGAGATTGTGGACAGCGCCTCTGACGCCCAGGCGGACGCTTCGGAGCTGCTGAATCTGGCGGAGCAGAAGATCTATGATATTCGCCAGGGACGGGATACCGGCAGCATCGTTCCCATCAGTAAAGTGCTGGTGGAAACCTATGACCATCTTCAGAAGATCAGCGGAGAAAACCGGAAGGAATATCTGGGAATCTCCACGGGCTATGGGGCTCTGGACAGCTATATCACCGGACTGAACAAATCGGACCTGATTCTCATTGCAGCCCGTCCCGGCATGGGAAAGACTGCTTTCGCCCTGAATATCGCCGCCAATGTGGGCATCCGGGGAAAGAAAACAGTGGCTATCTTTTCCCTGGAAATGAGCAAGGAGCAGCTGGCACAGCGGCTGCTTTCCTCGGAAGCGCTGGTAGAGAGCCAAAAATTGCGGGTAGGTAATCTTACCGATCAGGACTGGAACAACATCTCCCAAGCCACAGGAATTTTGGCGGCGGCGCCGATCTATATTGACGACACCGCTGGCGTGACGGTGGCGGATATTAAGGGAAAGCTCCGGCGTATTCGGGATTTGGGGCTGGTGGTGATCGATTATCTCCAGCTGATGTCCGGCAACAAGCGCACCGAAAGCCGGGTGCAGGAAGTTTCGGAGATCACCCGGAATCTGAAAATCATGGCCAAGGAGCTGAACGTTCCGGTGATTACCCTCTCCCAGCTTTCCCGTGGCACCGAGTCCCGGGCGGATCATAAGCCCATGCTTTCCGACCTTCGTGAATCCGGCTCCATTGAACAGGATGCGGACATTGTCATGTTTCTCTATCGGGATGCTTATTATAACGACAGCCTGGAGGATCAAACCCAGGCCAAGTGCATCGTCGCCAAGAACCGCCATGGCTCCACCGGCACCATCGATCTGTATTGGGATGGACAGTTTACCCGCTTCAGCAGTGTGGATTACGCCAGCGAGGAGTAGGAAACAGCAGGGGGAAAAGATTGAAAGAAGAGCAAAGGCTGCCGCAGATTGCGGCCAACACCATCCGACAACATCATATGTTCAAACAGGGTGACAGCGTGCTGCTGGGGGTTTCCGGCGGCGCGGATTCTGTCGCCCTGCTGGTCTTTTTGCGGCAGATGTCCCCCCAATGGGGAATCACGTTGCGGGTGGGCCATGTCAATCACCGGCTCCGGGGGGAGGAGAGCGACGGGGACGAGAAGTTTGTCCGCGCTCTTGCCCAAAGGCTGGAAGTGGCGTTTGTCAGCGGTTCCTTTGATGCCAAAGGTGAGGCGAAAGCGGCAGGAATGGGCGTGGAAGAATATGCCCGGCTGCGGCGCTACCAGTTCTTCCGCCAGTGGGCGGGAGAAAAAGGGCTGATTGCCACCGCCCATACCCTGGACGACGCCATGGAAACGGTGATTTTGAACCTTGCCAGGGGGACCGGGGTCCGGGGACTGCGGGGGATCCCCTATGTCCGGGATCGGGTGATCCGTCCGCTGCGGGATTGCACCAGAGAGCAGGTGGAGGCTTTTCTTCGGGAACAGGGGCAGCCCTTCCGCACCGACTCCACCAATCTCACCGATTTATATCATCGCAACCTGGTGCGCCATCAGGTGGTTCCGGTGCTGCGGCAGCTGAATCCTGGGCTGTCCCGAACTTTTCAGGGGTTGATGAACCAAATGACCGCCCAGTGGCAAATGACAGAGGAATTGGCGGGGAAGGCCGAAAAGGATTGCGCGCTTCCCAATGGCCGTTTGGCTCGCCAAAAGCTCCTCGGTTGTCCCGCCCCGGTGCGGCAGAATCTGTGGCTGCGGATGTTGGAGCAGAAGAACATTACGGTTTCTGCCAAAACCGTAGAGGAGCTGGAACGTCTTGCTGTTCAGGGCTGTGGAGCGGTGGAACTGCGGCGGGGATTGCGGATGCGGGCCAGCCAGAAGGAACTTTGGCTGGAACAGGAGGAGCAGCCGGTCCCTTCTTTCGGGACGCCGTGGATCAATTTGCCGGAAAAGGGGAGTTTGCTGTTGCCGTTTTGCGCAGGAAAAAAGATCCGACTGACGGTTTTACTGGAAAAGCAAGGGATTTCCCCTGAAAAAATTAACAATAAAGACTTAAAAAAGCGGCTGGATTATGATACAATATGTAATGCTGTTTTACTGCGTACTCCAGGGCCGAAAGACTCGCTGCGGCAGAGAGGAAAGGACAATGATGTTTTTTTTCTTTACCGAACGGGCAGCCGGGGGCTTTCCGGCGGAGCCATTTCCAAAATGGTGGTGTTGGAAGACTGTCATGGAGTCGTCTGGGCCCAGGGTTTGGGCGCGGCGGACCGTTGCCAGGTGACAGCGCAGACCAGCAGGATACTGTACATTGAAGTGTTGGAGGATGTAGGATGAGCTATTTTCACAGCAGTGATATTGAACGTGTTCTCATAACCGAGGAGGAGCTGAAGGAAGCTACCCGGAAGCTGGGGGCGCAGATCACCAAGGATTATGCGGGAAAAAACCTGATGATTATCGGCGTCCTCAAGGGTTCGGTTACCTTTCTGGTGGATCTGATCCGCCACATTGAGTTGCCGCTGAAAATGGATTTTATGGCGGTTTCCAGCTATGGCGCAGGGGTAAAGACCACCGGTGTGGTTAGAATACTAAAGGATCTGGATAAGCCCATTGAAGGAATGGACGTGCTGGTGGTGGAGGATATTCTGGACAGCGGTTTGACTCTCAGCTATCTGACTGCCATGCTTTGGAAACGGCAGCCTGCCAGCATCCGCATTGCGACGCTGCTGGATAAGCCGGAGCGGCGCACCGCCGACATTACGCCGGATTACACCTGCTTCACCATTCCGGACGAGTTTGTCATTGGTTATGGACTGGATTACAATGAGCAGTACCGGAATCTGCCTTTTGTGGGAATCCTTTCCCCCAAGGTCTACAATAAAGAGGGAGAATAACCCTCGCGGTCCGTTGGACTGTCCCTCCCCGGGGGATAATCCGGGGAATTTTGAAAGAGACACAGACAGGAGTTGAAACCAATTGGGAGGTAATAGCAGAAAGTCGCTGTTCATCTATCTGGCCATTATTGTGGTGCTGATGATTGTGGCGACCCAGGTGTACTCCGTGAGCAGTACTCCGGAAACGACACCTTACAACGAGATTCTCAGCTATTTTCAAAACGATCAGGTTAAGGAGTATACCCTGGATTACGGTACGGGGGAGCTGAATATCAAGCTGCGGGATGGGAACAAGGAAGTTTACTACATGATTCCCAATCTCACTGTTTTCTACAACGATACCCATGAGTTGGTCAAGGAATATAATGAGGCCCACCCGGATTCCCCCATTGTGCAGAACTATATTGCCCCCAAGGCCACTCCCTGGTGGGTGACGCTGCTGCCGACGCTGCTGCTCATTGGCGTGATGACAGTGTTCTGGTTTGTTATTATGCGTCAGGCCCGGGGCGGCGGGAACCCCATGTCCTTTGCCAAGGCCAAGCCCCGGATGCAGGACGACAAGGATCGGGTTACCTTTGCTGATGTAGCGGGGGCCGACGAGGAAAAGCAGGAATTGCAGGAGATCGTGGAGTTTCTGAAAAATCCCCAGAAATACAATACCCTGGGCGCCCGGATTCCCAAGGGCGTGCTGCTGATGGGCCCTCCCGGTACCGGTAAGACCCTTCTTGCCAAGGCGGTTGCCGGCGAAGCGGGAGTTCCCTTTTTCTCCATCTCCGGTTCCGACTTTGTGGAGATGTTCGTGGGCGTGGGCGCCTCCCGTGTCCGTGACCTGTTCGAGCAGGCTAAGAAGAACGCTCCCAGCATTGTTTTCATTGATGAGATCGACGCTGTGGGCCGTCACAGAGGCGCCGGCCTGGGCGGCGGCCACGATGAGCGGGAGCAGACCCTTAACCAGCTGCTGGTGGAAATGGACGGTTTCGGCGCCAATTCCGGCGTTATCGTCATCGCTGCCACCAACCGGAAGGATATTCTGGACCCGGCTCTGATGCGTCCCGGCCGTTTTGACCGCCATGTGACGGTGGGGTATCCCGACGTCAAGGGCCGTGAGGCCATCCTCAAGGTCCATACCCGCAACAAGCCCATCGGTCCTGACGTGGACCTGAAAGTGATTGCTCAAACCACCGGCGGCTTCACCGGCGCTGACCTGGAAAACCTGGTCAACGAAGCGGCGCTCCTTGCTGCCAGAAAAGATAAGAGAGCCATCACCATGGATGAGATTCAGGAAGCGACCATCAAGGTCATTGTAGGACCGGAGAAGCGGTCTCATGTGATTTTGGAGAAGGAACGTCAGCTGACTGCCTATCACGAGGCTGGCCATGCCATTGTCACTTACCATTTCCCCAACCAGGATAAGGTTCATGAGGTCTCCATTATTCCCAGAGGGGGAGCGGGCGGCTATACCCTGTCCCTGCCGGAGAAGGACATCATGTACAAGACCCGCAATGAGATGAAGGAGGATATTTGCATCCTCCTGGGTGGTCGTGTGGCGGAACAGCTGGTGCTGGAGGATATTTCCACCGGCGCGTCCAACGATATTGAGCGGGCCACCAAGATCGCCCGGGCGATGGTCACTCGGTATGGCTTCAGTGAGAAGCTGGGCACCATGGTCTATGGCAAGGATCAGAACGAGGTGTTCCTGGGAATGGATCTGGCTCAGGACCGGGGCTATTCCGAGCAGGTTGCCGCTATGATTGACGAGGAGATCCGCAGCCTCATCGATACCGCTTACGACCAGGCCACAGAGATTCTCAAAGGGGATATGGAGAAACTTCATGAGCTGGCTGATTACCTGAAGAAGAACGAGAAGATCGACGGCGAGACCTTTGAGAAGCTGATGAAAGGGGAGCTGAACCCCAAGGAGCCGGAGGAAGCCCAAAACAGCGCCCCCGCAGATCCCCAGCAGGAGGACGCCCCTTCCCAGAACAGTGGCAGCGACCAATAAAATCCTGTCTGATTTTCGCTGTATTCAGCAAAAGGATGGAGAGACCCGCACCGTCGGGTCTCTTTCCCTATCTGTTCCACTCCATAAAAACGGATGCAGGCGCCGTGTTTCCCCTTGAAACGACAGGTGGTTTTTCTACACTGAAAAAGGGGAGGTTGCCTTTCCGGGGCCCCTGAATGGAGCGGGAGGCTATCCGATATTACAGAACCGGTATGGGGCGGTGGAGAGGGAGTATTTGGTTTAATTTGAAACGATATGGAGGCGCACAATGGAAAATCATCAGCTGCTGAGCATCTTGCGCCTGATGGTATTGGGTATAGCTGTGGCCGTGGGAGGACTGTTTTTTTCCGACCTGTGGGGGCATTTTTTCAATGGACTGCCCTATGAACATTCCACCTTATTGGGAATGGGAGCCTATCTGTGCATCCTGCTGGTCATTTGTACCGGGCTGATCCTTTCCCGCCTGAAGGAGAGGAAAGAAGGAGAAAACGGGGCGGTGGAACAGGACGAAAGAGGATAAGTGTTCCCTCAAAAAGCGGATCATTTCTATCAGAAGTGGCGGAAATTCTCCCTTCTTTGACCAAAGGGCAGAGAATACGCCGCTGTCTCAGCCTTGACAAAAACGGCGGCAACCTTCATAATAAAATGAATTGTCTTTTTGGTTTCAGGGCTTTGAAGGCAGAATCAACCAGGACGGAGGAGAAACAGTGGCGGCAAAAGGAAAGAAAAACGTATACGATAACGAGAGCATTTCCTCCCTGAAAGGGGCGGACCGGGTGCGGAAGCGGCCCGGCGTTATTTTTGGTTCCGACGGTCTGGAAGGCTGCCAACATTCGGTGTTTGAGATCCTTTCCAACGCCATCGATGAAGCGCGCCAGGGCTATGGACGAAAGATCATCGTCACCCGCTATGAGGACCATTCCGTGGAAGTGCAGGACTTTGGCCGGGGCTGTCCCGTGGATTTCAATGCCAAGGAGCAGCGGTACAACTGGGAACTGGTGTTCTGTGAGCTGTACGCCGGCGGCAAATATAACAGCCAGGGAGACGGCAGCTATGAGTTTTCCCTGGGCCTCAACGGTCTGGGCTCCTGCGCCACCCAGTATTCTTCGGAGTATATGGATGTGGAGGTGCACCGGGACGGCTTCAAATACAATCTCCACTTTGAAAAAGGGGAAAATGTAGGGGGATTGCAAAAGGAGCCCACCCGCTCTAAGCAGACCGGCACCCGGATCCGCTGGCGTCCTGACCTGGAGGTTTTTACCGACATCAATATTCCCGAAAGCTATTTTCTGGATGTCATCAAGCGCCAGGCGGTGGTCAACAATGGCGTGGAATTTTTGCTGCGCAGCCAGCAGCCGGATCACAAATTTCAGGAGACGGTGTTTTTTTATGAAAACGGTATCCAGGACTACTGTGAGGAACTGAGCAAGGACCAGCAGCTGACGCCGGTACAGTTCTGGAGCGGTGAGCGGGAAGGCCGAGACCGGGAGGATAAGGCAGACTACCGGGTGCGCCTCAATGTGGCCCTCTGTTTTTCCAATAAAATACACCTGACGGAATATTACCACAATTCCAGCTTCCTGGAGTACGGCGGCAGCCCGGAGCGGGCGGTGAAGGTGGCCATGGTTTCCCAGATTGACGCCTACCTCAAACAGGGCAGCCGCTATCAGAAAAATGAATCCAAGATCACCTATCAGGATGTGGAGGACTGCCTGGTACTCATCTCCTCCAGCTTTTCCACCCAGACCTCCTATGAAAACCAGACCAAAAAGGCCATCACCAACAAGTTCATTTACGAGTGCATGGCGGACTTCCTCAAGCACCAGCTGGAGGTTTATTTCATTGAAAATCCCGATGACGCCGCCCGGATCGGGGAACAGGTGCTCATCAACAAGCGCAGCCGGGAAAACGCTGAAAAGACCCGCCTGAATCTGAAAAAGAAGCTGGCTGGTACTTTGGATATGTCCAACCGGGTCCAGAAATTTGTGGACTGCCGCAGCAAGGATGTGGGCCGTCGGGAGCTGTACATTGTGGAGGGCGATTCGGCTCTGGGTTCCTGCAAGCTGGGCCGGGATTCCGAGTTCCAGGCCATCATGCCGGTGCGGGGCAAAATCCTCAACTGCCTCAAGGCGGACTATGACCGCATCTTCAAAAGCGAAATTATTGTAGACGTCCTCAAGGTATTGGGCTGCGGCGTGGAGGTTTCCTCCCGGTCCAACAAGGAGCTCAATTCCTTCGACCTGGAGGGGCTGCGGTGGAACAAAATCGTCATCTGTACCGATGCCGACGTGGATGGCTTCCAGATCCGTACCCTGATTCTCACCATGCTTTACCGCCTCACCCCGACCCTTATTGAGGAGGGATATGTCTATATCGCGGAATCCCCCCTCTATGAGATCAACACCAAGGATGAGACGTATTTTGCCTACGATCAGCAGGAGAAAAACGCCATCTGCGCCAGACTGGGCAATACCAAGTATACCCTTCAGCGCTCCAAGGGATTGGGCGAAAACGAGCCGGAAATGATGTGGCTGACCACCATGAATCCTGAAACCCGGAGGCTGATCCGGGTCACTCCCGACGCCGCAGCCGAGACAGCGGAGATGTTCGAGCTGCTGCTGGGAGACAATCTGGCGGGACGGAAGGAATATATCGCGGAAAACGGCGGGCAGTATCTGGAATTGGCGGATATTTCCTGATCCTCAGGGCCGCTGACAGAAAGGAAGAATGAAGTCATGCACATCACTTGTGCGGAGATCCTCTGCGTGGGCACCGAGCTGCTCATGGGGGATGTGGTCAACACCAACGCCGCCGTGATCGCCAAGGAGCTGGCAGCGCTGGGCATCAACGTGTATCATCAAACGGTGGTGGGGGATAACCCTGAAAGGCTGACGGAAGCTCTGCATCTGGCCTTTTCCCGGTCCGACCTGGTCATCACCACCGGCGGCCTGGGGCCCACCTATGACGACCTGACCAAGGAGATCATCGCCCAGTATTTCGGACGGAAGCTGGTGTTTCATGAGGAGAGCTGGCGGCGGATCGAGGCCTATTTCAGCCGTCTTCAATGCAGCTTCACCCAGAACAACCGCAAGCAGGCCATGATGCCGGAAGGCTGCACCGTTTTTGAAAACCGTTGCGGCACCGCCCCCGGCTGCGCCCTGGAAGGAAACGGTAAGATGGCCATGATGCTTCCCGGGCCTCCCAGAGAGATGAAGCCCATGCTGCTGGAGCAGGCTTTACCCTATATCCGCAAGGACAGCGACACCCATCTGGTTTCCCGGAACCTTCATTTCTTCGGCATCGGGGAATCGGCTTTGGAGCAGCAGCTCCACGAGATGATGGTGGAGGCTGTCAATCCCACCATCGCCCCCTATGCCAAAACCGGCGAGGTGATGCTGCGGGTCACCGCCCGGGTGCGGGATGGGGAGGACCCGACGCCGCTGCTGGAGCCGGTGGTGGACCGGATCAAGGAAGAGGCGGGGCAGTATCTTTACAGTGAGACCGACGGGGATCTGCAAAGCGCTCTGGTCCACCTCCTCAGGGACAAGGGGCTTACCGCTGCCACCGCTGAAAGCTGCACCGGCGGGCTGGTGGCCAAGCGGATCACCGAAGTCAGCGGCGCTTCCCAGGTTTTCCAGTGCGGAATGGTCACCTATTCGGGTGGAATGAAGGAAAAGATGCTGGGGGTCTCCCGGGAGACTCTGAACACCTATTCCGCTGTCTCTCCGGAAACCGCCAGGGAGATGGCAGCCGGCGCACGGCGTTTTTCCGGGGCGGACCTGGCGGTGGCAGTGACCGGCAACGCCGGACCGGAGCCGTCGGAAGGCAAACCGGTGGGCCTTGTTTATGTGGCGGTGGACAGCTTCTGGCACAAGGAAGTGCTGGAGCTGAACCTCAGCCGCAGGGATGGAGACGCCCGGGAGCTGATCCGGTATCTGGCTTCTTCCCATGCCCTTCATCTGCTTCTGAGAACAGCCCAGAAGTATCCCGGAGCATCGGAAACGTCAAAGGAACAGGAGGCGCAGGCCATTGGCTAAAAAGAAAAAGGAACCGGAAACCCAGCGTCACGGCACCCTCACCGGACATATTGAAAACGCCGGGCTGGTGGTGCCTCAACCCATCACCGATACCCTCCGGCAGAATTATATGCCCTACGCCATGAGCGTCATTGTCTCCCGGGCCATTCCGGAGATTGACGGCTTCAAGCCTGCTCACCGGAAGATCCTGTACACCATGTACAAGATGGGGCTTTTGACCGGAGGCAAGATCAAGTCTGCCAATGTGGTGGGCCAGACCATGCGCCTGAACCCCCACGGCGACGCTGCCATTTATGAAACCATGGTCCGCCTTTCCCGGGGCTATGGGGCGCTGCTGGTGCCCTATGTGGAGAGTAAGGGCAACTTTGGCCGGGCTTACTCCCGGGACATGGCTTACGCCGCTTCCCGGTACACTGAGGTGAAGCTGGAAAAGATCTGCTCCCAGCTGTTCGCGGATATTGACAAGGATACCGTGGACTTTACCGATAACTATGACAACACCATGGAGGAGCCGGTGCTGCTGCCGGTCACCTTCCCCTCCATCCTGGTCAACGCCAACACCGGTATCGCCGTGGGTATGGCCAGCAATATCTGCTCCTTCAACCTGGCGGAGGTGTGCGAGACCGCCATTGCCTGGATCAAAAACCCCAACTGCCGCCTCATCGAGTCGCTGAAAGCCCCGGATTTTTCCGGCGGCGCCTTTATCCTTTACGATGAGGACGAGCTGGAAAAAATCTACCGCACCGGCAGGGGTTCGGTACGGGTGCGGAGCAAATACGCCTACGACAAGCAGAACAACTGTATTGACGTCACTGAAATTCCCCCCACCACCACGGTGGAGGCCATTATGGATAAGATTGTGGACCTGGTCAAGCAGGGAAAGATCCGGGAAATTTCTGATATTCGGGATGAAACGGACCTGTCCGGCCTGAAGCTGACCATGGACCTGAAGCGGGGCGTGGACCCGGACAAGCTGATGCAGAAGCTGTTCCGCACCACCCCCTTGGAGGACACCTTTTCCTGCAACTTCAACGTTCTCATCGGCGGGTCTCCCAAGGTGATGGGGGTGTGGGAGCTGCTGGAGGAATGGACCGCTTTCCGCCGGGAATGTGTCCGCCGGGGCATCACCTTTGATCTTCACAAGAAGGAAGAAAAACTCCACCTCCTCAAGGGACTTAAGAAGATCCTTCTGGACATCGACAAGGCGGTGGCCATTGTCCGCCAGACTGAGGAGGAGCGGGAAGTGGTGCCCAACCTGATGATCGGTTTCGGCATCGATCAGGTCCAGGCGGAGTTTGTGGCGGAGATCCGCCTGCGGCATCTGAACCGGGAATATATCCTCAAACGGACGGAGGAGATCGATCAGCTTCAGAAGGACATCCAGGAGATGGAGGAAGTGCTGCGCACCCCCAAGAAGCTGGATGCCGTCATCATCAGCCAGCTCAAAGAGATCATCCGCACCTATGGGGAGCCCCGGCGCAGCCAGCTGCTGTATCAGGAGGATGCTCTGGAGGAGCCGGAAGAGGAGGAGCTGCCGGATTATCCGGTGAAGCTGTTCTTCACCGCTGAGGGCTATTTCAAGAAGATCACCCCCCAATCCTGGCGTATGTCCAGTGAGCATAAGCTGAAGGAAGGGGATCGGATCCTCCAGGAGCTGGACAGCCAAAACAGCGTCAATCTGCTGTTCTTTACCGACAAGGGCCAGGTTTACAAGTCCAGAGCCAGCGAGTTTGCCGACACCAAGGCCAGCGTTCTGGGGGATTATATCCCCTCCAAGCTGGGGATGGACCCTGGGGAATCTGCCATTTATATGGCGGTGACCGCCGACTACAAGGGCTTTATGTTCTTCGCCTTTGAGAACGGAAAGGCGGCCAAGATCGATCTTGCTTCCTATGAAACCAAGACCAAGCGGAAAAAGCTGCTGGGCGCCTACAGCGTCAAATCTCCTTTGGTGTTCCTGGAGAGCTGCCAGGAGGAAAAGGAATATCTTTTTGCCACCTCCGCTTCCCGGATGCTCATTGTCAGCACCGCTATGCTGGCGGCCAAATCCACCCGGGACACCCAGGGGGTACAGGTGATGACCATGAAGACCGGAGTGCGGGTAATCAAGGTTTCCCCCTATGAGGAAGGCGTGGTGGCCAATCCCCACCGCCTGCGCACCAAGAATCTGCCGGCCACCGGCGCGATTGTCCGCAGCACCGATATAGGAGAGCAGATGATCCTGTAAAAACGGCAAAGCCCGCGGGTTTCCGGTGATCGGATTGCCGCGGGCAGCTGGTTCCTCTCGCTGCAAACGCCCAAGGGAGGGGAACCTGATGCTATTATCCGCCAAAAGAAAAGAAATATCAAAAGAAAAATTTCCCTTGCCGGACAAATTTTGCGGGGGAATACTTGCAAATAAGGGTTCCGTGTGGTATACTTCTATAGTGCTATTTTGTCCAGGTTGGAGGTGTTAGTGTGAACGCAATCGAAATGATCGGCGCATTTGTGATGATTATCACCAGTGTGCTTATTGTTGCAATCGTCATGATTCAGGATCCCAAGAGCGACGGGCTGAGCGCTTTGGGCGGTGGCAATTCCTTCCTCAGCACCAACAATGACAGGTCGATGAACGCAACCCTGAACAGAGTCACCAAGGTTCTGGTGATTATTTTCTTTGCAGTGACCTTTGTTGTCTATGCCGCGGCCAAGTTTATGGCCTGATGGGCGTCTTAAAAAAGGTAAAACCGTCTGTTCCATCTTTTACAGGGTGGGACAGGCGGTTTTTTCATTCTGATAGTTAAAAATGGAAGCCTTTGGCGGTGGGGGAGAGAAGAAAATTTAGGTTGCAGCATGAAGGGGCGGAGGAAATCAATGGGAATCTGGTCGGAGTGGAATCATTTTTTTCGAGAGGATTGCTGGTGTACACAGACGGATAGCATCAAGGATTTTTCGCGAATTGGTTTGCCGCCTCTGGAATGAAGTCAGCCAGCAATGGAGGCGCTCTTAAAAGCCAAAGACGAAGGATTCTTTTTCTCTCGCTTACCCTGCAATCTGTATATGAAGACGCAAAACCCACAGGGGGCGCGGCAACAGCGCCGCGCCCCCTGTGGGTGATGAAACTGATCTGCCCTGTACCGATCCGAAGGGATTTTCCCTGAACGCCGGGACCGGTGCCTTTCTTTTTTTAAGCCCGGATTTCCTGCTTCATAAAAGCAATATATGCGATGGCAAATCCTGCGATGACCAGGGCTATCATCAGCACCAGATGGGGCCAAACCAGCAGCAGGCTTTGGGAAAAGGGAAGGGAACCGGCAATCGCGCCTGAAAGCTGGGACATGGTCACCACACCGATGGACCGGACGTTGGGATTGAGAATGGTGGTGGCGGCTTCGCTGAACAGATAATAGGGAGAGACCCTGTTGAGCGCCAGTGTCGCCGTATAGTTGGAGGAGAGGTTGGCAAACCCGGCGATCCCACTGGTGGGGAAGAGGAGATTTGCCAGAGTGGAAGCCACCAGGCTCATGAACAGGCTGAGGAACAGCCAGATGGACATGGTCACTAGAGCCGCGGTGGCAGCGTGTTTGCACACCACCGAGAAGATAATGGCAAGGGCCAGCCAGAAGGAGATATAAACCCAGGTGAGCAGCAAAAAGGTGAAGACCCGCAACACTTCCTCCACAGAGGGGGGAATTCCGATCATCAGCAGCCCCATTCCGCTCACATAGATCCCCAGCATAAATACCGTCAGGAAAATGACAGTGGAGCCTGCCAGAAATTTTGCGTTGATAATGGAATCCCGATAGATGGGTTGTGCCGCCAACCGGTTGAGAGTACCCTGGGAGCGCTCATTGCTGACGGCGTCAAAGCCCAGGGTGATGCCTGCCAGAGGCCCCAGAAAGGCCATAAAGGTGGCGAAGGAATAGATGGTGGTGCCGCTGGTGGTGAAAAGTTTGAGGAAAATAAAATCGCTGCTTTCCTCCACCGCCGAACGAATATTGGACAGCGCGCCGCCCAGGCTGGCAGTGCTTACCACCAACAGCAACATAAAAATCAGAAAAAACCGCTTGCTGTTCAAGTGATCCGCCAATTCCTTTTGATAAAGGGCGGCCAGACCTTTGGAGCAGGAAGCCTCCTTTTCAGGATTTTTGCTTTTTCCAAAGCTGTTCCAGAATACCAGGACGTTTTCTTTCAGCTGTTGGATGTTCACCGCTCTCACCTGCCTTTTCAAAGTATCTTCTGTAAATTTCATCCAGATCTCCTCCCCGAAGGTGGAGATGGAGCAGCTGGTAGCCGCCCTCCAGCAGCAGCGGCATCAATCTGGGACGAATATCCCCGGTGGATTCCACATGGATGATCTCCTCCTGGCGAGTGACAGAGGAAACACCTTCCAGCTCCGCCAGTTTCTTTTCCAGAGTTCCATCGTCCGGTTCCACCGACAGCTCCAGGATATAGCTGCCTTCGCTTTCCAGCTGCCGTCCCAGCTCTTTGATGGGGCCGCAGGCGATCAGCTTGCCCGCGACAAAGATTCCCACACGGTCACAGATTTGCTGGATCTGATACAGCTGATGAGAGGAAATGAGGATGGTTCTGCCGTCCTCAGTGGACAGCTTGCGGATGAGTTCGATCAGCTCCCGAACCCCTTCCGGATCGATGCCCAGGGTGGGTTCATCCATGATGATGACGCGAGGATCCTTCATCAGTACGTCTGCAATCCCCAGGCGCTGACGCATACCACGGGAATAGGTGCCGGCTTTCCGGTCCGCTGCCTGGGTCATGCCCACCCGGCTCAGCAGCCGCTCAATACGTTGTTCACACAGCTGGGGATCGAGACCATTGAGACGGCCGGTGAAGCGAAGATTTTCCCGACCAGTTAAATCAGGATAGAAACCCACGTTATCCGGCAGATAGCCTACGGTGGATTTGATCTGAATGGACTCACGGACGCAGTCCATTCCGTCGATGGAGGCGCTGCCCTCGGTAGGTTCTGTCAACCCCAACAGCATCAGGGTGGTGGTGGTTTTTCCTGCGCCGTTGGGGCCCAACAGTCCAAAAACCTCTCCTTCCCGCACCGACAGGTTCAAATGATCCACCGCTGTGATGTCGTCATATGCTTTGGTCAGATCATGTGTCTGCAAAATGATGCGTTCGGTCATGGCTTATCTCCTCCCGTACTTCCGGAAGACATAACCCAGCGCGCAGAGAGCGGCAACAATAATCAGGATCCCCACAACACCCCAAATGGTCTCGGTCTTGACCGAAACACGGAATTCCGCGGTATCAGTGGTTTCGCTGTTGCTGGCGGTGAGGACGGTCACATAGTCGCCGGACATGGCGTCCTTGGCGGGGGTGATGTAAGCGGTCACTTCCTTGGTGGCGCCCGCTTCCAGGACGTCGATGGAGGATTCAGAGAAGGTGACGGTCCAGTCTGTGGGAGCGGAGGAGGTGAGGTTGATATTTTGCAGGTCCACATTGCCGTTGTTGGTGACGCTCAGGGTAATGGCGCTTTCCTTGTTGGCGGTGGCGTCAAAGCTGAGGCGTCCGCTGGGGGTGGAAAGGTTCAGCTCGTAAGATCCGGTGATGACCACCGTCAGTTCAGAGGACAGGTTTTCGCTGGAGGAGATGGCGGAAATGGGGATGGTGTATTCTCCCGCCTCAATCCCGACGGGGGGGCTGACAGTGACGTTCAGCGCCTGGCTGCCTCTGGAATCCACAGTGATGGCCGCCACCTGGGTGCTTTCTCCGGAGGGCTTGAAGCTGACCATCCATCCGGTGGGAGCGTTGGCGGAAAGGCTGTAGGTTTGCTCCAAAGCGGAATTATTGGTCAGCGTGGTGCTGAAGGTGAAGCTGGTGTCGGCGGAGCCTTCCTGCTGGGCATATTGGGTGGTCAGACCGCCTTCTCCCACTTCAATTTCATCCAGTACCAGTTCCAGCTCCAGGGAAGAACTCATGCCGCTGCCAACAGCGTCCAGTGTGACAGTATAAGTACCTTGCTCTGCATCCTCAGGAATTTTCAAGTTAAAAGTAGCCAGAGAGGGGTTATCACCAGCACGGACATAGACCCGGCTGATGGTGTTGCCGGAGCCGGTGAAATATCCTTCCCAGCCTTCCGGCAGGTTGGATGCCGACAGGGAAACGCTGGCGCCTGCGCCGCTGCCGTTATAAAAATCCAGACTATAGGTCAGATCGTCTCCCGCTTTGGCGGTGATGCCGGGATAATCGGTGCTCATCTCCAGCCCCCCCGCGGCGACGGCGGTTACCGTCATCATCCACAGCAAGGCGGCGGACAGCAAGAGAGCCAGGATCCGTTTTTGACTGAAATGTTTCATCTCATTCATGCTCCTTTTTTCTTTTTTAAGGAAGAACAAGCATCTCTTCCCTTTACCCTCCGTGAACAAGGAGTAAAAGGATTTTCTGGAACCGGACGGACCTTCGGAAGCGTGGTTCATCTTTTCTCCGGGAAAAAGGATCTGTGCTGCCAGAAACAGATTTTGCCTCCGAAAAGGCCGGAGAAGTGGATGGAGAGAAAAACCGAAGCCGCAAGGCTGAAGGACAAAAACCCAGCAGACGTCCGCCGGGCAGAAAAGGGCGGCGCCCTTTGTTGTCCCTCTCCGGCGCTTTGGCCCTTTGTCCATGAAGGGTACAGTTTCACCTTACTCCTCAAGGCTTAACCGGCGCTGAAAAAAGGGGGTATAAATGTAAACAAAATTTGAATCTTTTCCAAGTTTGCTGGTGAAGTGATCCTTCCGGGACAGGGGACAACAGAATTTTTCTGGGTCAGGCGGATTCCTGACGCTTTGCCCTGTATTCAGAGGGGAGTATCGTCGGTTTATCAGGAAGCAGCTCCATCTCCGAAAAACTTCCCGGAACTGAAACGAAGCAGGGATGGTCAGCCTCTCAAAGCAAAGTCCATTGCCCGCGACAAAGGGCCAGAATTAAATTTATGCCAGCCTCCTTCGCTTATGAGGGAGGGAGCGAGTCGGAAATTCTGGCAGCAAAATCGATCCGGCGGTCCCGGAAGAAAAACAGGAAAAGGATTTTTCGCTGAAAAAACAGCGCCAGCGCCGGAACTTGAAAGGTTGTCCGGCGCCGGCGCGCAGAAGGCCGCAGGGAAATAACAAGAAATAAGCATCGGGGGGATTGATGGAATCAGAGGGGAATTATCGACGTTTGCCTTTCAGCGGCAGCCGCACAAAAAAGGTGTTGATGCCGCAGCTGCTTTCCGCCCAGATTTTGCCCCCATGTTTTTTGACGATGGTTTCCGCGATGGACAGTCCCAACCCATATCCGTCGCTGGAGGTACGGGAGGGATCCCGCCGATAGAATCGGTGAAAGATTTTTTTCAGCTCGTCCGAGGGAATTGCGTCCCCTTCGCTGCCTACGGAGAGCAGGCAATGGCGGTGGTCCAATTGCTTGAGAGAAAGGGCAATATGCCCCTTGGGACTGGTATATTTTGAGGCGTTATCCAATAACACCTCCAACACCTGCCCCAGGGGATCCGCCGCGCCATATAACCGGATGCCGGGACCGATGTCGCTTTCCAGGTGAAAGCCTTTTTCATAAAAAATTGGTTCAAAGGTGAGCAGCCGGCTTTCCACCACATGACTGAAATCCACCGATCCAAATATCTGCGACGCTGAACCATCGTCCGCACGGGCCAGTTCCAGCAGGCTCTCCACCAGATGGCGCATTTGACGGGATTCCGCGGCGATATGTTCCATCCGTTCCGGCAGCTGGGTTCCGTCATAGCCGCTGTCCCGGATCAGATCCGTATTGGCCAAAATGACCGTCAGCGGTGTTTTCAGCTCATGGGAGGCGTCCGCCACAAATCTTCGCTGCTGCTGCCAGGCTTCCTCCACAGGCTGTATCGCCCAGTGGGCCAAAGCGATGCTGATTCCCAAAAAGGCCAGAAGGCTCAGGCCGCCGATCAGCAGGAACTGTCGGATCAGATGGGAAATGGTATTGAGTTCATTGGAGATGTCCCCAAAAACGATTCGTTGGCTGGTGGGGGTGGAGAGGCGATAATAGCGCAGGTGGTAACCCGGAATGATGCCGGTATATTCGCCCGAGGAGATGGGAATGGAGATCAGCTCCCGGAGGCGGGCTTCATCCTCCAGATCATAGTAGCCGTTGCTGATGGCAAGTATATCTCCGCTGCCGCTGATGTCCAGGAAAAAATAGGGGAGATAGACTCCCTGCTCCCCCTCGCCGGGGCGGGAGGTGCGCATGGGATTGACGGCTACGCTTCGGAGAAAATTTTCACTTTCCTGGGCCAGATTTTGGGTGGTGCTGACAAACATGAGGACAAAAATAGCAGTGAGCATCACCACCACAATGGACATATTGATGCAGACGAATTTGATTTTCAGCCGCTTAATCACAGTCCTTCACCTCCAGATGGTATCCCTGACGGCGGATGGCCTCAATTTGCAGGTTGGAGCCGATGCTGGCCAGCTTTTTCCGTAAAAAAGAAACATAAACCTCCACATGATTTTCGTCGGCGTTGGAATCGTATCCCCAGACCTTGGTCAGCAGAGTTTCCTTGGAAATATTCCGGTATTGGGCTGTCAGCAGCAGGCGCATCAAATCAAATTCCCGGGCGCTCAGGCGGATGGAATCTCCCCCCTGAGCAGACAGGATGCTGGTGGATAAATCCAAATCGGTATTGCCGTAGGAGAGGATCTCCGTTTGCGGCCCCTGACGCCGCAGCAGGGCCCGGACACAGGCCAGTAGTTCTCCGGTATTAAAGGGCTTTGTCAGATAGTAATCGGCGCCGGAATTCAGGCCGCTGATGCGGTCCGTAACATCGGAACGGGCTGTCAGCATCAGAATGGGAGTGCCCACCCGCTGGCGGCGCAATTGTTTGGCGACCTGAAAACCATCCATTCTAGGGAGCATGACATCCAGGATAATCAGATCATAAATGCCGCTGACGGCGCAGTCACATCCTTCCACGCCATCATAAACTGCTTCGGCGGCGTAATTGTTGGTCTGTAATAAATCAACGATGGAGTCCGCCAAACGGCGTTCGTCCTCCACCACCAAAATATTCATTTTCCATCGCTCCTTTTAGGCGGGAGAACAGATTTTCCCAGTCTTGATGAAATCTCAATATAAGAATAACACAGAAAGCTGAAAGGAAGATGAAAAAAGAATTATTTTTTTGGATGGGGAGAGCAACTTTCTCCCGGAACGGGGACGCTTCTTGGGTCCGGAGGGCTGAGCCGGCGTTTTCAGCGCTTGGATATGGGAGAGGAATGACGCGGTTTTTTCATCATTTTCAGAGAGGCTCCGGTCTCATTCTGGAAGAACAGCCACGCCGCCGCCGGGAGCCATCCCGTTTGGTCAGCCCCAGCAACCAGTGAAGATCCTCACGGGTGATGGACGCGAACAAAATCAGCGCCACCAGATATACCGTCAGCGCCACCGCGAGAATCAGAAACAGCTGACCACAGCGGAAAGGATCCAGACTGAACTGTCTTTGGACCAAAGCTGCGGCGGACAAGGCCCCCAGAATGGAGAAAGCGGGTTTCAAAACCCAGGGTCCCCACTGAAAATGAAACTCCGTCATCGCAATCACTTTATTCATGGTTAGGAGAAAATTGATGGTCTCGGTGACGTAGATGGAAGCGATATAAGCCGCAACCCCATACCGGGGCAGGAAAATCAGTACAAAGCAGATGCCGATAAAGGCATCCAGAATATTGTAGTTCATGGAAGCTACCTGAGCCCCCAATCCCTTGAGCATCCCGTCGCCGACTGTATCCACATACATAACCGGCACCAGGGGGGCCAGAAGACGGATGAAATCGGCGGCTTGGCTGTTTCCGTATAAAATCATCCCCAAAGGTTCTGCGTAAGCATACAGCAGGCCGGTAATGCCAATGGAGAAGGGAACCGTCAGCTGAAAGGAGCGGGACAGAATATAATGAAGCTGCCGGTGGCGCCGGGCAGCCTGACATTCCGTGATTTCCGGCACCAAAAGCTCCCCCAGGGAAGTGAGCAGCGCCACAGGAAAAAAGAGTACGGGCATAGCCATGCCCCGTACCATGCCGTAGACGGACAGAGCGCTGGAATAGCTCATGCCGGATTGTCCCAGACCGATGGGGGTGAGGATGGATTCGATGGAGGAAAGGCCGGAGCGGAGCAGCGCGCTGGCGGCGATGGGCAATGCCAATCCCAGCAGCTGACCATGGAGCCTTGGGCCGGAGGAGGAGAGCGGGATTTTCCGGGCGATACGGCGGCAGAGAATCAACTGAAGCAGACAGGAGAAGATCTCTGAGACCACCGCTCCGGAGGCTACCGCCGCACAGGCCATCCGGGGAGTTTGGGGCAGCAGAAGGGTTAAAAGACCCACGGTGCAGCCGATGCGGCAGAACTGTTCCGCAAATTGAGCGGCAACGCTGCGGTCAATTTTATGGATGGCGGTGAAATATCCGCCCAGGGAAGCGGAAACGCCCAGGGCCGGAAGACTGAGAGCCAGAATCCGCAGGGACAGCCCGGCGTCGGGGCTTTTCAGCAATTTTTCAGCGATCCAGGAGGCGGTGGAAAACAGAATGATTGCCGCCATGCTGCCAAAAAACAGAGAGTATGTCAGGCAGTACCGCAGCGCGCGTTTTCCGCGGCCAGGGCCGCCGGCGGCAATTTCCAGCGTCACCAGGCGCATGGCCGCCAGACGCATCCCGCAGACAGCCAGAGTGGAGGCGAACAGCTCCACCGACATAATCAGCTGATAGAGCCCCACCCCCTCCGCGCCGATCTGCCGGGTCAGATAGATCTGAAAGCCCAGGCCGATCAGCCGCATTAAGAGCGAGGTCCCTGTCAGCAGCAGCACATTTCCCACAAACCGTCGCGCTCTCCCCATGGTCAACCACCCTTCCTGCCTTTTCTTTTTATCTATATGCGCCAAAAGAAGAAAAAATAGAAGGGAAGTTTGATGCCTCGCCGAAATGAAGTGGCTTTGATGCCGGCGGGATTCTTTTTCCGCACATCGCCTGTTCCAGGAGGCCGCTTAGTTTGCCTGAAATGATGCGCCCTCCCTGGATTCAGTTCCCCAATGGGGACGCGGAACCGTTCCGGTGATTTCGTCTCCCGGAAAGAAGGAACAGAAAGAATGGCTCCGCTTTTCCGCCGGGATTTCTCTGTGTATATTAGAGGGCGTTGCTTTCCATAAGCCAAGCAAAGTGCCGGACAGGGAGAAAACAGGTCCGGTCCGGCTTCCCGTTCCTGTCGGGCATCAGTCTGTTTTAGTCCGGTTTTTCATCGTTTCCCAGCGTTGAGGGGCAGGCTGCAGGTAGGGAGAAAAAGCCCCTGAAGGCGGATATTTTGCTCTTTATCCGCTGAGGCTGCAGAATGTCCTTATCTTGTATGGCCAGATCTTACTCCCGGGGAAAGGAAAAGAGCGGCTCCGCCCGGACCAACCGGGAGGAAGCCGCTCAGAAAATTTCTGGCTGTCAGGGAAGAATTACACCTGATAATAAAGCACCGCGCTGCGGAACATACCGTTGTCCTTGTTGCCCTCCACATTCTTATAGAGGTTATCGCCCTTCCGCTCGCTGTGGCCCATTTTGCCGAAGATTCGGCCATCAGGAGAGGTGATGCCCTCAATGGCGAAGGCGGAGCCGTTGGGATTGTAGCGAATGTCCATGGTGGGCTGACCGCTGAGATCGCAATACTGGGTGGCGATCTGGCCATTGGCCGCCAATTTCTCAATCAACTGCTCATCCGCCACAAACCGGCCCTCTCCGTGGGAGATAGCAACGGTGTGAAGCTCTCCGACTTTACAGTGACTGAGCCAGGGAGATTTATTGGAAGCTACCCTGGTGGTCACCAATTTGGACTGGTGGCGGGCGATGATATTGTAAGTAAGGGTGGGGCAGTGCTCGTCCGTGTCGATAATGTGGCCGTAGGGGACCAGTCCCAGCTTGATCAGGGCCTGGAAGCCATTGCAGACACCGCACATCAGGCCATCCCGCTCATCCAGCAGTTTGTGGACGGCATCCTTCACCGCGGGGTTGCGGAAGAAAGCGGTGATGAACTTACCGGAGCCGTCCGGCTCGTCGCCGCCGGAGAAGCCGCCGGGGATGAAGATGATCTGGCTCTTGGCGATCTCCGCGGCCATCTCCTCCACCGATTGGGCAATGCCCTGGGCGGAAAGGTTGTTGACCACGATGATCTTTGCCTCGGCTCCGGCATCTTCCATAGCTCTGGCGGTGTCATATTCGCAGTTGGTGCCGGGGAACACGGGAATGAGCACCCGGGGACGGGCAAAGCCGATCTTGGGGGCGGCGTGCTCTTTGGCTTCCCAGGAGAAGGCCTTCACCGGTTCTGCCTTTTGAGCGGCAGGGAAGACAGGGAACACGCTCTCCAGCTTGCTCTGATAGCGTGCCTGGAGCTGCTCCAGAGAAATATCCTGTCCGCCGCAGCGCAGCACATAGTCGCCGATGGTATGACCTAACAATGTGCCGACCATGGGAGCGTCCTCCGCCAGCTCCAGCACAAAGGAGCCGTAGGCGTAGTCAAAGAGACGGTTCGCATCCACATCCTCCGCCAGAGCAAAGCCGATGCCGTTGCCCAGGGTACGCTTGAACAGGGTCTCCCAGATGCCGCCGTAACCGGGGGTGCTGGCGGAAAGGACCTTGCCGGAGCGGATGAGGTCGGATACCAGACGGAAGTTTGCTTTCAGATTCTCGGCATCGAAGGAACCATCCTCCTTGGTCTTGGTGGTCAGCAGCACCACTCTGGAACCGGCCTTCTTGAACTCAGGGGAGATGATCCAGTCGGTATTGCAGATGGACACCGCGAAGGAGACCAGGGTGGGGGGGACGTCGATCTTCTCAAAGGAGCCGGACATGGAATCCTTGCCGCCAATGGAGGCGATGCCCAACTCGTCCTGGGCCTTGATGGAACCCAGAAGGGCGGCAAAAGGCTTGCCCCAACGGGTGGGATCGGTGCCCAGGCGCTCAAAGTATTCCTGGAAGGTGAGGTAGCACTGCTCCCAGTCGCCGCCGGTGGCTACCACCTTGCAGACCGATTCCATCACCGCCAGATAGGCGCCCAGGAAGGGATTCTGCTCCATGAGGAAGGGATTGAAGCCATAGCCCATCACCGAGCAGGTTTTGGTCTCCCGGCCCAGCACGGGGATCTTGGCCGCCATGGCCTGAGCGGGTGTCAGCTGATATTTGCCGCCGAAGGGCATCAGCACAGTGTTTGCGCCGATAGTGGAGTCAAACCGCTCCGCAAGCCCCTGCTTGGAGCAAACATTCAGGTCGGAAACCAGATTTTCCAGTTTCTCGGCGAGGGTAGCGCCGGAAATTTCCCGGGAAATTTTCTCCGGGGCCAGTACGGTAACAGAAGCGTGTTTCTCCGCGCCGTTGGAATTTAAGAACTCCCGGCTCAGGTCCACAATAGTCACACCGTTCCACTCCATGGTCAGCCGGGGCTCCTGGGTGACGGTGGCCACCACAGTGGCTTCCAGGTTCTCGGCGTTGGCCAGGGCGATAAACTGATCCACCGTATCGGGGGCCAGCACCACGGCCATTCTCTCCTGAGACTCGGAGATGGCCAGCTCGGTGCCGTCCAGGCCGTCATATTTTCTGGGGACCGCATTGAGGTTGATGTGCAGGCCGTCCGCCAGCTCACCGATGGCTACCGAAACGCCGCCGGCGCCAAAGTCGTTGCAGCGCTTGATGAGGCGGGTGGCCTCGGGATTGCGAAAGAGCCGCTGGAGTTTCCGCTCCTCGGGAGCGTTGCCCTTCTGAACCTCCGCGCCGCAGTGGGTGAGGGAGCCCAGGTTGTGGGACTTGGAGGAGCCGGTGGCGCCGCCGCAGCCATCACGGCCGGTGCGTCCGCCCAGCAGCACGATGATGTCGCCAGGGGCTGGGACCTCCCGGCGGACATTCTCCACCGGAGCCGCGCCTACCACAGCGCCGATTTCCATCCGCTTGGCCACATAGCCGGGATGGTACAGCTCGTCCACCTGTCCGGTGGCAAGGCCGATCTGGTTGCCGTAGGAGCTGTAGCCGGCGGCAGCGGTGGTCACCAGCTTCCGCTGGGGCAGCTTGCCCTCCATGGTCTGGGAAACAGGCAGCAGGGGATCGGCAGCGCCGGTAACGCGCATGGCCTGATAGACATAGGCCCGTCCGCTTAAGGGGTCCCGGATGGCTCCGCCGATGCAGGTGGCAGCGCCGCCGAAGGGCTCGATCTCAGTGGGATGGTTGTGGGTCTCATTTTTAAAGAGGAAAAGCCATTTTTCGGTTTTTCCCTCCACCTCCACATCCATTTTGACGGTGCAGGCGTTGATTTCCTCCGATTCATCCAGCTTGTCCAGCAGCCCCTTGGCTTTCAGGTAACGTCCGCCCAGGGTAGCCAGCTCCATGAGGGTCATGGGCTTTTGACGGCCAATCTCCTCCCGCATCTCTTTGCACCGGTCCCAGGCGGCCTGCACAGCGGGATCTTTGATGTCGGCGCTGTCCAGAATGGTGCCGAAGGTGGTGTGGCGGCAGTGGTCGGACCAGTAGGTGTCGATCATGCGGATCTCGGTGAGGGTGGGATCCTTGCCCTCGCTGCGGAAATAGTTCTGGCAGAACTTGATGTCATCCAGGTCCATGGCCAGGCCGTAGTCTTTGACAAACTGGGCCAGCTTTGCCTCGTCCAGCTGCAAAAAGCCGGTGAGGGTGGGAACACTGGTGGGAATATCATAGGGGATGTTCAGGGTCTCCACCGTCTCCAGGGAGGCCTCCCGGCTTTCCACCGGGTTGATGACGTGCTTTTTAATGGCGGCCAGCTGCTCCTGGGTCAGGTTTCCCTTGAGGAGATAGACCCGGGCGGTGCGGACCGTGGGCCGCTCTCCCTGGGAGACGATCTGGATGCACTGGGCGCAGGAATCCGCCCGCTGGTCAAACTGGCCGGGAAGATACTCCACGGCGAAGATGGGGCCGTCCCAGGCGGGCAGCTGGCAGTAGGTGTTGTCCAGCTGGGGCTCGGAAAAGACGGTGGAGCGGCAGCTGTCAAAGAGGACCTCATCGATGCCCTCTACATCGTAACGGTTCAGAAGCCGCAGCTCCTCCAGGGAGGTAATTTGCAGCAGGGTACGAATATCCGAAAGGAGAGCAGCGGCCTCCTGGGCGAAGGCGGGCTTTTTCTCCACATAGATACGGTAAACAGACATGGGATTACACTCCTTGATCTGATTTCAGCGCCTTCAGAGCCCGCTGGCCGATGTCATGGCGCATCTGCATGGCGGGGAAGGTGATCTGTTTTGCCGCGGCATAGGCGGCGTTGATGGCCTGGGGCAGGGAAGGAGCGGTGGCGGTTACACCCAGCACCCGTCCGCCGGAGGTGACCAGCTGGTCATCCTTGAGGGCGGTGCCGGCATGATAGACCAGGGCGCCGGGAACATTGCCATCGGTGAGGCCGGAGATGGGCAGGCCCTTCTCATACCGGGTGGGATAGCCGCCGGAGGCCAGCACTACGCAGCAGGCGCTTTCGTCGGAGAACTCCACCGGCACGTCCTTCAGCCGTCCTTCCGCTGTGGCTTCCATAATGGTCAGCAGGTCGGATTTCAGCAGAGGCAGCACCACCTGGGTCTCGGGATCGCCGAAGCGGCAGTTGTACTCAATGACCTTGGGGCCGTTGGGGGTGAGCATCAGGCCGAAGTAGAGGCAGCCCCGGAAGGTGCGGCCCTCAGCGTTCATAGCCTTCATGGTGGGCAGGAAGATGGTCTCCATGCACTCCCGGGCGATTTCCGGGGTGTAGTAGGGATTGGGGGCAATGGTTCCCATGCCGCCGGTGTTCAGTCCCTGGTCCCCGTCCATGGCCCGCTTGTGGTCCATGCTGGAAACCATGGGGATCATAGTCTCGCCGTCGGTGAAGGCCAGTACCGACACCTCCGGACCGGTGAGGAATTCCTCCACCACCACGGAGTTGCCGCTCTTGCCAAAGACCTTGTCGGTCATGATGGTGCGCAGGGCCTCCCGGGCCTCCTCCATGGTTTGAGCGATGAGAACGCCCTTGCCCAGGGCCAAACCGTCTGCCTTGATGACCACAGGGAAGCGGTTCTTGGCCTCAATATAATCCTCCGCCGCTATGGGGTCGGTAAAGACCTCGTATTCCGCGGTGGGGATGTGGTATTTCTTCATGAGATTTTTGGAAAAGACCTTGCTGCCCTCAATAATAGCGGCATTGGCCCGGGGGCCGAAGGCGGGGATGCCCACCTCCGCCAGCCGGTCCACCGCCCCCAGCACCAGGGGATCGTCGGGGGCTACCACAGCAAAGTCGATCTCATGGCTCTGAGCAAATTGAGTGATGCCGTCCAGGTCGGTGGCGGCGATGGGAACGCAGGTAGCGTCATAGGAGATGCCGCCGTTTCCCGGCAACGCGTAAATTTCAGTGACCCGGGGATTTTCCCGGAGCTTTTTGATGAGGGCGTGTTCGCGGCCACCGCCGCCCACAACCATCAGTTTCATATGTCAGCTTCCTTTCCCGCAGGTGATTAGTGATGGAACAGGCGGATGCCGGTGAAGGCCATGGCGATGCCATAGTGGTTGCAGGTCTCGATCACCTGGTCGTCCCGGATGGAGCCGCCGGGCTGGGCGATGTAGGAAACGCCGCTGCGGCGGGCCCGCTCCACGTTGTCACCGAAGGGGAAGAAGGCGTCGCTGCCCAGGGAAACACCGGTGAAGGAAGCGAGCCACTCCTTCTTTTCCGCGGCGGTCAAAGGCTCGGGACGAACGGTGAAGAAGTTCTGCCACACATCGTCCCCCAGCACATCCTCACACTCGTCGGAGATATAAACGTCGATGGCGTTATCCCGGTTGGCGCGGCCCAGGCCAGGAACAAACTGGAGGCCCAGCACCTTGGGATGCTGCCGCAGATGCCAGATGTCCGCCTTGTTGCCCGCCAGACGGGTGCAGTGGATCCGGCTCTGCTGTCCGGCGCCCACGCCGATGACCTGGCCGTCCACAGCGTAGCAGACGGAGTTGGACTGGGTGTATTTGAGGGTAATGAGGGCGATAACCAGATCCCGTTTGGCCTCCTCGGGAAGGTCTTTGTTCTCGGTGACCAGATTGCGGAGCATTTCGCTGTCAATCTTCAAATTGTTGTGTCCCTGCTCAAAGGTGACGCCGAACACGTCCTTGCGCTCGATGGCGGCGGGCTCATAGTTGGGATCGATCTCCACGATGTTATAGTTGCCCTTCTTCTTGCCCTTGAGCACCGCCAGAGCTTCCTCGGTGTAGCCGGGGGCGATGATGCCGTCGGAGACTTCCTTGGCAATCAGCTGGGCGGTGGGCAGGTCGCAGACGTCGCTCAGGGAGATCCAGTCGCCGAAAGAGGACATCCGGTCGGCGCCTCTGGCCCGGGCATAGGCACAGGCCAGGGGAGAGAGCTCCACATTGTCGGTGAAATAGATCTTTTTGAGGGTGTCGGTCAGGGGCAGGCCCACAGCGGCGCCTGCGGGGCTGACGTGCTTGAAGCTGGCGGCGGCGGGAAGGCCGGTAGCCGCTTTCAGCTCCCGCACCAGCTGCCAGCCGTTGAAGGCATCCAGGAAGTTGATATAGCCGGGGCGGCCACAGAGTACCTTGATGGGCAGATCGCTGCCGTCCTGCATGAAGATACGGGCGGGCTTTTGATTGGGGTTACAGCCATATTTCAGTTCCAGTTCATTTGCCATGACGATCCTACCTCCTTAAAAATCACGGTCAGTTGTTTTTGTTGTAAATGCGGGTGCGGCAGCTGCCGTCCCTCAGGTCGATGTACCGGACAAAGAGGGAAACCTTGTTGTCCTCATTGAGGTTTTCCCATACAAGATCCCCGAAAGCGTCCAGATCTCCGGAAAGAGCGACAGTCTCCGGCTCTCCCTCAAAGGAGGGGATGGGGTTGCCGTCGCAGCGGTAGGTGTGGATAAAATGACCCTGTCCCGCCAGAGGTTGAGCGTAATCAAAGGTAAACCGCTGACAGCTGTCAGGGTTGCCGCCGGCGCTCTTGAGAATAGACAGCTTGTAGGAAAGGTTTCCGTCCTCCACTGTCACCAGGCCGGAGATGCGGGGGGTGTAGTTGGGGCCATCCGGTTCAAAGGTCCGGGTCTCCAGGGCTTCCTCAAAGGTCTTTCCCTGGGTGAGATAATCGTAAACGGTGTCTGTCTGATCGCCGTTGGTGACAATGGTCCGGTTCCCCAGTACCCGCACAGGAGCGTAGAGGATGAGGGAGGGGTCCGCCAGCTTGGCGGGGTCAAAGGCCTGGGTGCGGATGCCGCCGTTCTGCTCCACAAAAACACGGTTGCGGCTGTTGACGCTGCGGCCCATGATGAAATAGGCGATGACGCCATAATTGCCGCATGCGCTCTTTCCCAGCAGGATGCCCCGGCCAGGATAGGTATTGTCACGAAGGGTTTGCGCCAGGTCCAAAAGTTTCATCCGACAGTGCCTCCTTAATATTGACGATTCTTGTGTATCAGGGAGATTGCCTCAGGCATCCTCTCCGCTGAGCTTGCGGCAGACCAGCTCCGCCGCGGCGGGCAGCAGCTTCCATTCCGCCTGCTCCATCACCCGCTTTTGGAGAATTTCCGGGGTGTCGCCGGGCAGGATGTCCACCGCCTTCTGAAGAATGATCTCTCCGCCGTCGGGGATTTCATTGACATAATGGACGGTGGCGCCGGTCACCTTCACCCCATAGTCCAAGGCCGCCTGATGGACTTTCAGGCCGTAAAATCCCGCTCCGCAGAAGGAGGGGATGAGGGAAGGATGAACGTTGATGATCCGATGGTCATACCGGGCCACCAGCTCCGGCCCCAGAATGGAGAGAAATCCCGCCAGGACGATGAGCTGGATGTTGTTTTTCTCCAGCTCATCCAGAATGGCCTGATCGAAGGCCTGAGAGGAGGGATATGCCTTCCGGGAGACCACCACCGTGGGAACGCCATGTTTTTTGGCCCGTACCAGGGCATAAACTCCATCCCGGCTGGAGAGGACCAGGGAGATACGGCCATGGGGCAGCATCCCGGCATCCTGGGCGTCCAGCAGAGCCTGGAGATTGGTGCCGCCGCCGGAGACAAAGACAGCAATGTTGATCATACTTCCACGCCGCCCTCCCCGGGAACGATCTGGCCCATGATGTAGGCGTCCACGCCCTGGGCACGGAGGATGCGCACCGCTTCGTCCGCCTTGTCAGGGGCAACCACCACGCTCATGCCCACGCCCATGTTGAAGGTGTTGAACATATCCCGCTCAGGGATGTTGCCCTTGCGGCGGATCAGATCAAAGATGGGAGGAGTTTTGAGGGTTGCCCGGTCAATATGGGCGGTGCATCCCTCAGGCAGGCTGCGGGGAATATTCTCATAGAAGCCGCCGCCGGTGATGTGGGAGATGGACTTCACCTCCACCTGCTCCATCAGCGCCAGCATGGGCTTGACGTAGATGCGGGTGGGGGTGAGGAGGGTTTCGCCCAGGGTGGCCCCCAGCTCGTCGCTGTAAAGGGTCAGATCGGAATGTTCCACGTCGAAAACCTTCCGCACCAGGGAGAAGCCGTTGGAATGTACGCCGGAGGAGGGGAGGGCCAGGATGGCGTCCCCAGGGCGAACAGCGCTGTGGTCGATGATCTTCTCCTTATCCACCACGCCCACAGAGAATCCGGCCAGGTCGTATTCGTCAGGGGGATAGAAACCGGGCATTTCCGCCGTTTCGCCGCCGATGAGGGCGGAGCCGGACTGGACGCAGCCCTCAGCCACGCCGCTGACGATGGCGGCCACCCGCTCGGGGACATTTTTGCCCACCGCCACATAATCCAGGAAAAACAGAGGTTTGGCGCCGCAGCAGATGACGTCGTTGACGCACATGGCAACGCAGTCGATGCCAACGGTGTCATGCTTGTCCAGCAGAAACGCCAGCTTCAGCTTGGTGCCCACGCCGTCTGTGCCGCTGACCAGCACGGGATGGCGGATCTCTCCCAGATCCAGCTGGAACAGGCCGCCGAAGCCGCCGATGCCGGAAAGAACCCCCTGGGTCATGGTGCGGGCCACGTGTTCCTTCATCAAATTGACCGCTTTGTAGCCGGCGGTGATGTCCACACCGGCCTCTTTATAGCTTTCACTGTAACTTTTCATCACAGACTCCCTCCAGGATGGTCATTCGCCGGTTTTGCCCAGCTTCCGTTCAAATTTGTATTTTTCCAGCTTTTCAGGGACGGGGATGGGATATTTGCCGGTGAAGCAGCCGGTGCAGAAACCACAGTGGCTGGCGTCCGCCAGTTTAACCACGTTGTCGGTGCTGAGGAAGCCCAGGCTGTCCACATCGATCATTTTGGCGATCTCCTCCACGGTGTGGTTGCAGGCGATGAGGTGTTCCCGGGAGTCGATATCGGTGCCGAAATAGCAGGGGTTGAGGAAGGGGGGAGCAGAAACCCGCATATGGACCTCAGTGGCCCCCGCCTCACGGAGCAGTTTGACGATCCGGGCGCTGGTGGTGCCCCGAACGATGGAGTCGTCGATGAGGACCACCCGTTTGCCGCGAACCACCGAGGCGATGGGGTTGAGCTTGATGCGTACCGCGTTTTCCCGCTGCTTTTGGGTGGGTTGGATAAAGGTACGGGCGATGTATTTGTTTTTGATAAAGCCGATGTCATAGGGGATGCCGGACTGCTTGGCATAGCCCAGAGCGGCGTCCAGACCGGAATCCGGCACGCCGATGACCACATCCGCCTGGACGGGATGCTCCAGGGCCAGGAAGGCGCCGGCCCGCTGACGGGCCACATGGACGCAGCTGCCGTCGATGACCGAGTCGGGACGGGCGAAATAGATGAATTCAAAGACGCACAGAGAGCTGGGCTCGCCGCAGTGATCCCGGATGCTTCTCAGGCCGTCCTTGTCCACAATGACAATCTCGCCCGGCTCCACATCCCGCAGGAAGGTGGCGCCGATGCTGTCCAGGGCGCAGCTTTCTGAAGCAAAGACATAGCTGTTTTCCAGCTTGCCGATGCACAGGGGACGAAATCCCTGAGGATCGCGCACAGCGATGAGCTTTTGGGGGGAGGAAATAACCAGGGAATAAGCTCCTTTGATTCTGTTCATGGCGGAGTTGACAGCGGCCTCGATGGAAGGGGTGCCGATTCGCTCCCGGGTGATAATATGGGCGATCACCTCGGTGTCGCTGGTGGTATGAAAAATGGCGCCTTCCAGTTCCAGATGCTCCCGCAGTTCAGCGGCATTGGTGAGATTGCCGTTGTGGGCCAGGGCCATGGAGCCTTTGACGTGGTTGATAATCAGAGGCTGAGCATTCATCCGGTTCTGGTTGCCGGTAGTGCCATAACGGCAGTGGGCCACAGCGATGTTGCCCCGGGGCAGACGGTCCAGCACCAGCTTGGTGAACACTTCGTTGACCAGGCCGATGTCCTTATATCCGCTGATAACGCCGTCATCGTTGATGGCGATGCCGCAGCTCTCCTGGCCCCGGTGCTGCAATGCGTACAGGGCATGATAGGCACAGGCCACCACATCCACATCGGGATCGTTGCGGTAGATGCCGAAAACGCCACATTCTTCGTGAATCTTAGAAAACATATTGCTACTCCTCGCAGTACTCAAAGAATCAAACAAAGGAATTATTCGCCCAGCAGACGCTTCATAATCTCGTGATAAGCGCCCTCTACGTTGCCCAGATCTCTTCTGAAACGGTCCTTGTCCAGCTTCTCGCCGGTTTTGCTGTCCCAGAAACGGCAGGTGTCAGGGGAGATCTCGTCGGCCAGGATGATGGTGCCGTCGGGGGTCTTGCCGAACTCCAGCTTGAAGTCGATCAGCTCGATGCCGGCGTCCTTGAGGTAATCGGAGAGGATCTGGTTGATCTTCAGGGAATAGGAGGAAATCAGATCCAGCTCCTCCTTGGTGGCATAGTGCATGGCCAGGATGTGATATTCATTGACCATGGGATCGCCCAGGGCGTCGTCCTTATAGCAGAACTCCAGCACGGTGGAATCCATCTTGGTGCCTTCCTCCAGGCCCAGGCGCTTGGCAAGGGAGCCGGCGGCGATGTTGCGGACAATCACTTCCAGGGGAACAATGGTTACCTTTTTGACGACGGTCTCCCGATCAGAGATCTCCTCCACAAAATGGGTGGGAATACCGTTCTTCTCCAGCAGCTTCATCAGGTGATTGGTAACCCGGTTGTTGATGACGCCTTTGCCCACGATGGTGCCTTTTTTCAGGCCGTTGAAAGCGGTGGCATCGTCCTTATAGTCCACAATGTACAGGTTCTCATCATCAGTTTTGTAGACCTTCTTGGCTTTTCCTTCGTACAGCTGCTCCAGTTTTTTCATGATCTTTTCCTCCCAAAAATATGTTTCGATTCTGTGGATATAAAACTCGCAGCCGTCCAGCGGCTGTGGATAACAGGGAAATTATTGGCACTGCTCCTGAATCTTCCGGTCCTTTTCCAGCACGGCCTGACGCATCTCTTCCCGCATGGTCTCCAAACGGGCGGCCAGCTCCGGATCGCTGAGGGCCAGCATCTGAGCGGCCAGCACAGCGGCATTGGCGGCTCCGTTGAGGGCGACGGTGGCAACGGGGATACCGGAGGGCATTTGTACGGTAGCCAGCAGAGCGTCCAGCCCGTCCATAGCGCCGCCCTTGATGGGTACGCCGATGACCGGCAGGGTGGTGTTGGCAGCCAGCACGCCTCCCAGATGAGCGGCCATACCAGCGGCGGAAATGAGCACGCCGAAGCCGTTGTCTTTGGCGGAAGCGGCAAATTCACAGGCTTCTGCCGGGGTGCGGTGGGCGGACAGAACCCGGACCTCCCGGGGAATACCCAGCTGATCCAGCATATCCACCGCTTTTTTCACAATGGGGAAGTCGCTGTCGCTTCCCATGATGATGGCAACCTTTTTCACGTTAAAATGCTCCTTTCATCAGGCAAAACAAAAAGGACGCAGTTTACACTACGTCCTTTTACTTACACGTCTCCACCCAACCGGTGCCAACGCGCACTACCTTTGTAAAATTCAGCAACTTTGGCGTACATTGCTCCCAATAGCCTGCACCATGGGCCGGAATCAAAAAATTCCCCGCATCACCGCGGCGGCCAGACAGATTCCACACCATCGGGACAGCCTCCTCACTGAATGATACTTCTAGTTTATCTGTTGCGGAGGAAAAAAGCAAGTCCCAGTTGGAAGGCGACCGTTTTTTTGTCTAAATCACCAATTTCATAAATTTTTACAAATTCTTTTAAGATATTTTGCGCCATCAGCTGATAGCTATAAGCACAGCTTATTTCTGCCTGGGATCACCGGCAAAATGGGCCGCCAATTGGGACTGTTGCTCCAGGGTGAGAGAACCGGCAGTGCAGTTCGCAGAGAGGGACACCGGAGGCGGCGGCTGATCCCGGGGATCGGTCCGCTCCGGAAGAACATCCGGCAAAGGGGGAGCTTTGGGCTCGGGGCGAGGTTCCATTTTTTGTTCTCCTTTCAAGGCTGATTTCAGGCAGATGTGTGGGGCCAGTCCATAAAAAAGGACTTTTCTGCGGGATTTTCGCCACACAATCTGTCTGAAAAATAGTATGATCGGAAAATCTCCGGTACTGCCCGGAAAATGAAGGGAGACAAAAAGCGAAATGCTGCCTCCGCCTAAGGACAACGCCGGAACCACATTTCTGTGATTCCGGCGTTGTCCTCACGGGAGACGAAAAGACTCTTTCACAAAACGCTGTCACAATGTTTTGTCCGGCAGGAGGGGGAAAGACAATGCCTTTCCCTGTCATCACCTGTTTTCATCGCTGGATTTGAGAACAAAGGGGGCGAGAGGTTCGCTGCTTTCCGATACCTGCACCGGAAG
>CASFXA010000055.1 GCA_949298535.1 uncultured Oscillospiraceae bacterium | reverse complement strand
TGTATACGGGAAAACGGCTGACAACGAAGTGAAGTAGGAACCGCTCCCGCGTATTTCCAGCCCGTGCGCGAAGCACTCCGTTGCAGCCGTTTTTCATTTTGATTCTGTTTTCAAAAAGAAGGGCAAAAAAGAAGCAGCCTCCTGTAACCCTGCAGGGCCAGGGCGAAAAATCAACTTCTTTCGCAATCCGACCCGTGCGCGAAGCACTCCGTTACAGTCAGCTGTTAAAAAAAAGACAATCTTGGGTACACATTTGCCTTCTTCTTTTTTCTTGCAAATTCAGTATAACTCCGCAGAAAGGAAAAAGCAACCGTTTGCGGTATTTTCTAACTTTTGCCCAAAGGGCCAAAAGGAAAATACAGCACTGTTCACAAATCACGGTCCCTGTCGATTTTTCCGCTTCATCAGCCGCTTTTTTCTTTCTCATTTCCCCAGCGTTCTCTTTTTTCAGATAACGCTTTTTTCCCTTTCCGGCGCAAAAGGGGAGCGGTTTCGGCTCCCTTTCTCACCAAAGGAACCGCCGCTCCCATTCATCAAAATCTCTGTTGTCTCAAGGCCAAAACGGATCCGGCCTCTCCTCACTCAATCCTCTTTCTTACCGGTGTAATCCTCCGGACGGAAGGTGGAAAAATGCCGGTAATACAGGTTTTCCGCCGCTTCCCGGCAGGCAGCCTTGTAGGCCTCGTAACGGATCATCAGGTCCTCCGCCCCGGGGGTCAGCACGCTGCCGCCGCCGCCCACGCCGCCGATCTTCCGCTGGGTCAGGGGGAGGCCCAACCGTTCCTCTGCCGAACGGAGGATGCCGAAGGCCTTGGAATAAGCCATTCCCATCTCCATGGCAGCCGCCCGAAGGCTCCCCTTTTCCTGGATCCCCTTGAGCAGACGATAGGGCCCTTCTCCGAAAAAGCGTCCGCCGGCCTCGTCGCACAGGCAGATCCGCAGCGTCACCTTCATGGGGGTATCCCCTTCCAGCACGGTAATCGGTCCATCCTCATAGCTTGCGAACGCGTCATTCTGCTTTTCACACTTGCTGCTCTTGCCTTTTTTTCCGCCCATGGCCAGCGCCTTCCCTTCCTTCATGTTTCCAGCGGCTTCAATTCGTTTCCATTGTAGCACAGCCCCCGGCAAAAAACCAGAGGCTGGAAATGATGAAAGGGAAATTCCTTTCTTCCCGGGATAAATTCTGGTATAATAGCTTCCGGAACCGCCCTGCTTTCCCTGGGCAGGGACAAAAATCTGAGACGGGAAGTGAAGAGCCATGAAACACTATTCCTTTGCCTATGGCAGCACCCAGGTGGCCCTGGATCTGCCGGAAACTGGCGAGATTGAAGAACTGAAGGGACACCAGGAGGCCTCTGTGGAGGATATTCCCGGGGCCCTCACTCTGGCGCTGGAGCATCCGGTCCACCAGCAGCCGCTGAACCAGTGGCTGCGTCCCGGCGATCCTGTCACCCTGATTATCAGCGACATGAGTCGTTTCTGGATGCGCCAGGACCTGGTGATCCCTCCGCTGGTGGATTATCTGGAGCAGCGGTGCGGCATCCGTATCCAGGACCTGGTGATCCTGGTGGCCAACGGCACCCACGACGGCGGCTCCCGGGAGGAGCTGGAAACCCTGGTGACCAAGGAGGTCTTTGACCGGGTGCCGGTAATCAATCACGACTGTAAAGCGCCGGATCTGGTTTATCTGGGAACCACCAGCCGGGGAACGCCGGTGGAGGTTCATCCGCTGGCGGTGGGACGGAAGGTAATTGCCCTGGGGGCGGCCACCCATCATGTGATGGCCGGCTATGGCGGAGGAAGAAAGAGCATCCTTCCCGGCATCAGCTCCCTGGAGACCATCCGCCACAACCACGCCCTTTCCCTGGATCCGGAGGCCCCCCGTTCCAATCCCGCCATCGGCAACGGCGTGTTGGAGGGCAATCCTCTCCATGAGGATATGTGTGAGGCAGCCGCCATGGTGGAGCAGCTGTATGTCATCAATCTGGTGATGAACGCCGAGATGAAGCTCTCCCGGATCATCGCCGGCCACTGGCTGGATTCCTGGCTGGAAGCCTGCGAAGCCGCCGACTCCATCTACCGCACCCCCATCTCCCGGAAGGCGGACATCATGATCGCCGGATGCGGCGGTTATCCCAAGGATATGTCCCTGTATCAGGGGACCAAAACCATTGATAATGTGGAGCCTGGCCTTAAAATCGGCGGCACCCTGGTGCTGCTGGCGGAATGTCGGGACGGCGGTGGTCCGGCGGAATATTTCGACTGGATCCATCCCCTGGCGAAGGGCACCCTGGATCCGGAGCTGCGGAAGAATTTCACCATCCCCGGCTATATCTTTTACCTCAACTGTGAGCAGGCCCGGCGGTACCGCATCCTGATGCTGACCTCAGTGGATCCGGCCCAGCTGGCTCCCATGGGGATCCAGGCCTTTTCCAACGTGGAGGAACTACTGGCACAGGTGGATTTCACCGGAAAGCTCACCTATGTCATTGAAAACGGCTCCACCGTCATCCCCAGAACAGAGGGAACGGCCACCTGATAAAACAACATTCAGGATCGTTCGGCACGAAAATGATCTGGTACCGGCATCTTCATTGAAAAGGCACTGAACCACGGACGCCTTTCCGAACAATTCCTCCTTTTGCCCGATCCGCATTCATCGCAGCAAAAGGAGGTTTTTTCGGATCGTTTTATTTTCACCAGCACAGCCTACATACAACAGGCAAAAAGGACGCCATTTGAGCATCTTGCTTTTTGAGGATCATCACACGTGGCGGTCCTATCAAAGGGGAAAAATAGGGGGGAAAGCGGTTTCCTTTCTGTGCGTCAAACAGCGGAAGATTGGATGACTTTTGAAGGAAGCCGCTCTCCACCGCCAGGGAGTGCGTCGAAAAAGTTCGACACGCTTCCAGAGGGTATCCCATACCCTCTGGATCCCCCCCGGTTTCCCGACCCTGTGGGCGCAGGCGTGAATTTTGAGAAACGGAAAAGATCCGAAGTGCGAGCGGCTCCAGGCCCTTGCCTGGGCTGGTCCATTCAGGAGCGTGTGCAGGGGCTGTGAACCGCAGCAAGCGGTTTCCTCCAAATTAAAAAGCACCCTTTCAGGTGCTTTTTCTTTTGGCGGAGATGGAGAGATTCGAACTCTCGCGCCGGTTTCCCGACCTACGCCCTTAGCAGGGGCGCCTCGTCACCAACTTGAGTACATCTCCAGATTGGTAATCGCCATCTATATATTCCATTGTCTGCCCTGAACCTGGCGGAACTGTCCCCGCCCCTCAACGTCGTCCCCAACCTATCTTGGTGTGGTTGGCGGAGAGGGTGGGATTCGAACCCACGGCCCTTTCGGGTCACTGGTTTTCAAGACCAGCTCCTTAAACCGCTCGGACACCTCTCCATCAAAGGCTACACAAGGCGCAGCGAACTTTTGGTTCAAGTGCCTTATCATGATAGCACAATCTTCCCCGCCCGTCAATACCCGAAAAATGGATTTTTCCTTCATTCCAGTCTCGCCAAAGTGACATCGGTATAGTAATGACGCAAAATTTCCTGATAATCCGCTCCCTGACGCGCCATATAATCCGCCCCATTCTGGGACAAGCCAGCTCCATGGCCATAGCCGCGGACATAAAAAATGAAATTCTTCCCCTGCCGCCCAATGGTAAAACTGGCGCTGCGCAGTCCCAAAAGCTGACGCAGCTGATTGCCGGTGAGGGTCCTGTCCCCCAGGCGGATGCGGGTGACATAATCCGAGGGGGAACGCTCCTCCTCCTCAAACCAGGTTTCATCATTGGGCAGCAGCGTAATTCCCTGGGCTTCGGCCTGCTGACGGATTTCCCCGGGGGCAAGGACAGCCGTGCTTTTATAATCCTCCGCCAGCACGTCCCAGCCGCTGTCCACCGGCTGCAAATAAGGCAGCGGACCATCCCAAATATTTTCCGCCCCTTCGGTCATCCCGGCGCTGATGGCGTGATAGGCCGCCGCAATGGGCTCCCCTTCCCAGAGAATCACCGTTCTGGCCGCTTCCTGGGCCGCCTCTGAGATCTTGTCCCAAGCATAGTCCGCCCGGTCTCCATAGAAATCCCAAACCTGCTGCTGGGTCATATATCCCAGACGGCGGGAGGGGTCAGCGGAAAAATCCGCCCCCTTGAGGGCGGGATCCGGGGCCTCCTGCTGCTGGAGATGGTGCCACAGGGCATAGCTGAGGGCCGCCGTTCCCTGGGCCTTGAGGGCCTCGATGTGATAATCCACCGGCATCTCCGCCGCGATGGCCCCCCGGACATAATCCTCCACCGGCACCTCCAAAACTTCTCCTGTGGATTCGTCCAGGATATAAAAAGCCGTCACTTCCGACTGATAAGCCGGCAGATCCCCCAATACCGCCGACGCCGCCGTTCCATCAGAGGTCTCGGCGGCGGAAAGCTGCCGGGAGGATGAACTTTCCTCCGTCACTGTCTCCTTTTCCATCTCCCCTACAACAGCCGATGGTGAGGAAGGCGGCAAAGGGCGGTCCATTCCAAGGCCCTCCCCTGTCCCCAGCACCACTGCCAGCGGCACCACCAGCAAAGACGCTCCCGTCATCATCAGCATCAGAAAATCCCCTTTCATTCTCCCGCTCCTTTCCGCCAGGGCCTTCCCGGGCTGTCCATCCTTTTGCGATCCTGCCTCCAGTTTCAGCTTATGCCCGGGGGGAAGAAAAAAGAACCGCCCGTCCCTTCCGGTTCCGGCTTCTCCTTTCCGCCCACGCATCCGTACAAAATCCCCGCCCGGTGAAAAAGCAGGAACCTGCCGGTTCCGTCCCGCTCCAAGGCTGCCGCTGAAACAGGGAAGGCCCTTCGTTTCAAAAAAGGGAATTTGTCGCCGCTGATGGAAAAGGTTTGACTTCCCGGAATATTTTCGCTATCTTATCCTTAAAGAGATCCCTTGGCGGCAGGGGATGAAAACGCCATGGGTTCCACAGAAACAGGAGGGATGAAAAGATGAAGTATCAGATCGAAGGTACGCCGCTGCCGGTGGCCATCTGCCAGTTGGAAGCGGGGGAAGCCATGATTACCGAAAGGGGCTCCATGAGCTGGATGAGCGCCAACATGAAGATGGAAACCACCTCCAACGGAGGCGTGGGAAAAGCCCTGGGACGGATGTTTGCCGGAGAGGCCCTGTTTCAAAACCGCTATACCGCTCAGGGCGGACCTGGCATCATCGCCTTCGCCTCCTCCTTTCCTGGGTCCATCCTGCCGGTGGAGATTCAGCCGGGCAGGGAACTGATCGTTCAGAAGTCTGGCTTTCTGGCTTCGGAAACCGGCGTTCAGCTCTCCATCTTTTTTCAAAAGAAATTGGGGGCCGGCTTCTTTGGCGGGGAGGGCTTTATTATGCAAAAGCTCTCCGGGCGCGGGATGGCTTTCCTAGAGATCGACGGCTGCGTCAAGGAATATCAGCTGGGGCCAGGAGAAGCCATGGTGGTGGACACCGGTTATCTGGCCGCCATGGACGCCACCTGTTCCATGGAAATTGTCACCGTTGACGGGGTGAAAAATATGCTTTTTGGGGGCGAGGGGCTGTTCAATACCGTGGTGCGGGGGCCGGGAAAAATCATTCTGCAATCCATGCCTGTCAGCGCCGTCGCCGGAGCCATCAGCCGGGTCCTTCCCGCCAGCAAATGATTCCCCGCCTCTTTCCTTCCGCGCTTCCTGGGCAGGGAGGGGAAGAAAAACTTCTCTCCTCTTTTGCGCCTGCAAACAAAAAGAACAGGGAAAACCGCCCTCTCTCAGCGGTTCTCCCTGTTCTTTATTTTTCGATGGGAAATGGTTCTTTTTTCTCCCCTCATTTACCGCAGCTGAATCTCCAGCTCTCCCAGAGAAACCACAGCCTGGGGGTGGCCGCCGTTTTCCTTCGCCTCGCTGTCCAGCACAAAAATCGCTGTGGGAGACAGCTGCACGCTTAACCGGCTGCCCAGTACTGCCTGGGTTTCCACTGGCCGGTCCTCTCCGCTGAAATCCACCAGAGAAAGAACCACATATTCCCGCCACGTCTCATCGGGATAGGCCGTTACCTGCTCCGGAACCAGCGCCTGCGCAGTTTCGTCCCCCTGTCTGCAAACCACAGGAGCGGCGTGACAAAGCAGCGCGGCCTTCTCTTCCTCCAGATCAATATGCTTCCTGGTGGCAATCACCAGTCCTTCCTCGGTGGTCATGTGGTTCAAATACCGCCCATCCTGGGTAAAGCTCTCCAGCAATACCGGCTGCTCCAGGTTGGAGATGTCATAGACCGAAACCGTCACCGCCCCACATTCAGGCAAGGCCGCCGCATCCGCCGATTCCAGGGGCGCCAGCAGCTGTCCGGTATAGAGACGGACGGCATCCGGTTCCTCCTCAATCACGGCGAGCCGCTCCCCCATGGGCACCAGATCGATTATCACCGCATCCGCCACCTGGAAGGAGGCGATGGGCGTCAATCCCTTATCCTGATAGATCTCCACTACGTTGGGCTGACCGTCAATATTTTTGTACCGGAAATAAAGATCTCCCTGGCGAACCACAATCTCGTTGCCCAACAGCTGGGGCTGCTCCGGAATTTCTGTTTCCGGCCAGAATTCCGCCTGGCGCAGCTGCTGCACAATCTCCCCATAATAGGCAAGGAGACCATCGGTTTCGCTCTCTTTCTCCTCTTCCTCCCTGACAGCGGACAGCAGCGGAGCCTCCAAATCCTCCTGGCTGTTGGAGGGAGCGCCTGCATCCGACGTTGCTCCAGTCTCCTCCGAACCCTCCGCCTCCTCAGGCGCCTGGGCCGCGTAAACCCTTGGGGCGGCTGCCTCCGTTGTGGCGGCAGTCTGGTTCTCCGATGATTCCTCCGCTCCCTCCGCCTGATCCATCTGCGCAGTGACAGCCTGATCGGAGGCCATCAGCTGGGAGGGCTTTTGGGTATCGATCCCCATGCCATAGTAAACAGCTACCAGCAGCACAAACACCGCCGCATAGGACAGCACCGGACGCCAGGCCCGCCACAGGGAAATCACCTTTCCCTCCCTCTGGGGCTGCTGGGAAGATTGTTGTTTCTCCTTCTCCTCCAGCTCATTGAGTCTGGCAAACAGGTTCTCCGCCGTCAAGGAAGCGGGCAGGCGTACTTCCGGCAGCTCTTCAAAACGCCGCCGGATTTCTTCCAGCTCCAGCTCAGGGTCTTTTTCATTGAGCGCCATTTCTCCCGCTCCTTTCTTTAATCATGTAACATTTGCCGCAATTTTTTCAGGGTCCGATGGAGTTTGGAGCTGACCGTCCCCTGGGGCATCTCCTTGATCTGAGCAATCTCCCGCATGGTGTAGCCTTCCAGCACCGACAACACCACAATCTCCCGCTCTTCGGCAGTCAATCGGTTCAGCGCCTCCAGCACTTCTGCCCGCCGGGCGCTCTGGTCCTCCTCCCCGGATTCCACATAGTCCTCCAGGTCGATGTTCCCCCGTTCTTTGACGTAACGGCCAATCTTCCGCTTGCACCGGACTGAAAGGATGCGGAAAATCCAGGGACGAAAGCTCTCCTCCTCCCGCAGCCCGCCAATTCCTTTCCACGCTTCCAAAAAGGTTTCGCTCACCGCGTCTTCGGCGTCCTGGGGATTGCCCAAAGTGTACAACGCCACCCGGTACAGCTCCAAAGCCACCGATTCATACAGCTGACCAAAAGCCTGCTGGTCGCCGCTTTTCGCTTTTGCAATGGTTTCCCGGCTCAGTAGCATATCACACCGCCCTTTCCCGGGCACATCTATTCAGTGCCGTATTTTCACCGGTTTATTGCACCGGTCCCGATTTTTATGTAAAAAACTTGTTCCGCCGCCCATATGCTTTCTCTGATTTCATGGGGCTTCAACCGAATACTTACCCGGATATTATAATATGAAAGCCGTTTCGGCGCAACCTTTTCCCTTCGACCTTTTTCCCCGGGCTTCGGAAAAAGAAAACACCGGCCCGGAGCAACGTCCGGACCGGCATATTTGATTCCTTATTGAATCAGTCGTGTTTAATGGCCTCCAGGGCAGAAATTTTCACCGCCCGGTTGGCTGGCAGAAAACCGAATACCACGCCCACCAAAATGGAAAACAGCAGGGCGAACAGCACCAGCCATACAGGAATGACCGAAATCTGTCCTCCCGCGCCGAAAAAGCCTCCGGCGAAATAATTGAGCAGATAGGATACGCCGTAGCTGAAAATGACCCCTACTACGCCGCCGATCAGACCAATCATACCCGCCTCCATGAGAAACAGGGTGCGAATGTTGCCCACCTCGGCCCCAATGACCTTCATAATGCCAATCTCCCGGGTCCGCTCAATGATGGACATCACCATGGTGTTGGCAATGCCAATAGCGGCAACGAACAAGGAAATGGCTGCCAAGCCGCCCAGCACCAACTGAATCATCCGGGCCTGCTCCTGCATGGCCTGACGGTTGCTCTCCATGCTCCAGCAGGAAAGGCCCATGCCCTCAATTTCCTTCTGGATGGCGGCCACCTCGCTCATATCCACGCACTTGACCCGCACTTCCTCATAGGTAATGGTCTTTTTTTGCGGCAGACCATTGAGCTTGTTGTATTTTTTAACCAGCTCCTTGAGTTCGTTGATGTCCATAAAAACTCCTTCGGAGGTTTCCCAGTTGGCGTCGTTTTTTTTCAGCACGCCGGAGAAGACGGGGGTCACCTCCAGATCCTTGCCTCCCTCCTTTTGGGTGGGCGCAAAGAGGATAAACTTATCCTTTTTTATATCCACAAAGGGGTCCTTGATTTTGCCTGTGACGGGATCCGGGTAAGGGTCCACCCGGCTTTTATCGCCTTTCCGCTTGGTATCCCGGAAGCGATAAGCGAAATTTTCTCCCACTACCAGACTGTAGGGCTTGTCGCCGTCGTAAAGGTATTTTCCTTCCTTCAGCTCAAAGCCCATCTTTTCCAGGGCGGCGGGATAGACGCCGTAAATCTGCGGCGACGCCACATAGCGCCCATCCCTGGTCTTGAATTGCAGCCCCAGTTCCCAGGGCTGGTAAAAGGGAGTGGCGATCTCCACCCCGGAAATGGCCTGGATCTTTGCCACGGTAGCGTCGTCCAGCGTACCCTTGCCGCTGTAGTCGTTGACGGTAATCATGGTCAGATCGCCCCAGGAGGCCAGCATCTCGTCATAATACCGTTCCAGACCGATACCAATGGAGATCATCACCAGAATGGCGCAGACGCCGATCACCACGCCGAAAGCGGTCAGCGCAGTGCGGAGCTTCCGCCGGGTCAGGTTCCGGTAGCAGATGGAAAGCAGGTCAGAGATCCGCATCCTCCATTTCACTCCTCTTCTTGTCGATCTTCTTCTTGATGACTACCGCAGCGGGGATCAGCACCGCCACTGCCACAACGATCACAATGGGGAGAATGGATTTCTCCTCCTCCACCGGCTGAATGTCATCCCCCATACCGGGATAGATGTCCATTCCGGGATTCATTCCCCCCATAGGATCGACGGCGTTGGTGCTGAAGGGAACCGTGATGGTCTTTTCCACCATGTTGGTATCCTCATAGGTGATGGTCACCTCTCCGGTCACCTGACCCTCGGCGGAGGGGGTAATATAAAAGTCTGCGGTGCCGGTGGCGCCGGAAGCCAAATTCCCCAGGTTCTGCTGCTGGCCAGGATTGGTGATGGTCCCGGCAATCTCGGCGGAAAGATTGTAAACCTCGCTGCGGCCCTTATTGACAAAGTTGACGGTGAGGTTGGATTCCTCGCCGATATAGATCTCCGGATCCAGCTCCACGCCGGTAGCCTGGAAACGGTCCACCTGCACCACCGGAATGGCGATGGTCTCGCTGGTTTCGGCGCTCTTGCGGGCCTCCACCTTGTCATCCACATACTGATAGCGCATGGAAACCGTGATATTGTGGGACTGCGCCGCCGCCGCCGGTTTGGCGGTGACCATCATGGATTTGGTGATGGTCTCATGCCGGCCCAGATTCTCCACATAGAAAGTGTTGGAGGAGCTGGTGAGCATCAGATCATCCGGCATGGAAACCGTAATCATCATGTTGTTCACCGTCAGGATGGAGCTGGTGTTATAAAAGGTCAGGCTCAGCGGGAAGGTGTCCCCGGCGGAAACCTGGCCGCCGCCGTAGCCATAGTTGCTGATAATGACATAGGGAGTCGCCCGCTCCAGGTTGCTGTAATCGGGGGTGTCGTCGTTCTTCTCTTTTTCCTCTTCCGCTTCGGAGCGGGTCTTGCATTCGCTGATCTCCAGGGACACTGTGGTTTTATAGTTGTCCCCCAGGATGAAGCACTCCAGATTCTTCCGGGTGCCGCTGTAGCGGACCTTTTCCAGCAGGAAGGTGAAGGAACCCGGCTCTTTATCGGTGATGCTCTTGACGGCGCTCACCCCCTGCTGGTAGATAAAGCTGCCCAGGACGCTGCTGGCTCCCAGCGTCACTTCATAATCTCCGCCCGGAGCGCTGTTGTCCTTGACGGTCACCAAAATATCCGCATAATAGCCCTGTCGGATGGTGGCGTCTCCCCGGCCAATCATGGACTGGTCGTCCATATCAAAAGTGACTGTGCTGGGCTTGGTGGTGTCTCCGTAAGTGGAGTAACGGTAGACTTTGGTCACCACATAGGTTTGACTGGAATCGGAAGGAACCACCGGATCCTCGCCGGAATCACCGGAAGAACCGGAGGAGCTGCCGCTGTCCACCAAATCAGAAACATCCACCTTCACATCCCAGGCGCCGTAGCTGCCTCCCATATCGATGCGATACTGGAAGGAAGATCCATTTCCGGTGTATTCCAGATTGGTTACTTCCACATCATACAGGATGGTTTTGCTGGTGGAGGATTCCCGGGTGACATTTTTCACCTGGAAGCGAATATCACCGGTATTGCTCCGGCGGAAGCTGCTGCTTTCATTAAAGGTAAAGGTCGCCTTTTGGATCGCCTCCATCTTTTTTTCCACCGCTCCAGTGGAAAAATCATTGAGGTCTTCATCCTTGATGGAGATAGTCAGGCTGTTCAAACGATCCCCCGCGGAAAACTTCCGGGGACTGGACGTTACGCTCACCGCTTTGATTTTGGAATTTTCCGCGGCGCTGGCACTGGTTAAAAACACAAAACCCATCGTGCTCAGCAGCAGCATGGCCGCTATTGTCAAGGCCAAAAACCGGTTATGTACTCTCACAGATTTTTCCTCCCATGTTTGTCATTGATCCTTTCCCGAAGGGGAAGGGCTGCCATTTGATCCGGGGATATATTCCTCCGCCTGCTGAGAAGGCGTCTCTCCCTGCTCCTGAGGCAAAACACCTTGAAGCGCTGCTTCCTCCTCTGGTTCCTTCTCTGCCGGAACTGGCTCCTCCTTCTCCAGAAGCCCTGCTTCCACGCCGATTTTTTTCATCATTGTTCCCCGGTGCAGGTCCTGCTCCGAAGCCAGCATCCGGCGGGTGAGGGCAAGCATTTTCTCCCGGTTTCCCTCCGTCGCCGCCATCTCCAACACCTGGGCTGCGACGCCGTCTCCATACCGGTCACTGTATTCCAGCAGGAAATCCCGCAAGTCTTCCACCGGCGGGTCTTCCCCCAGCTTTTGGTTAAATTCCTCCGACAACTTGAGGGTAATGTCGTAAAGGGAATCGTTCATCACATCTTTAATCACTTCGCCATCCACAATGGTGACGATTCTGTCGGCATATCGGGCCAGATTCTGGTCGTGGGTGACCAGTACAATGGTGATTTGCTGTTTCCGGGCAAAGCTGAGAAACAGGTGCATCACTTCCCGGGTTGTTTTGGTATCCAAATTTCCCGTGGGCTCATCGGCGAACACCACATCTGGCTTGGCCACAAAGGCCCGGGCGATACCCACCCGCTGCTGCTGTCCGCCGGACATTTCGCTGGGTTTATGGCGAAGCCGTTTTCCCAGTCCCACCGCTACCAGCATCTCTTTTGCCAGACGCAGCCGTTTTCGTTTGTTGATCCCCCGGAAGGTCAGAGGCAGCGCCACATTTTCCAGCGCGGACATCCCCTGAAGCAAATTATAGGACTGAAACACAAATCCTACATTTTTCTGGCGGAAATGGGCCAGCTGCTTTTCCGTCATGGCGGAGATCTTTTTGCCTTTGATCCACACCTCTCCCCGGGTGGGCTTTTCCAGCCCCGCCAGCTGGTTGAGGAGGGTGGATTTACCGGAACCGGAGGTGCCCAGAATACAGCACACCTGTCCCTTTTCGATCTCCAGATTGACGCAGTGGAGGGCCACCACCTTTTCAGTGCCCACCCGGTAGGCTTTTCGCAAGTCCACCGTTTTGATGATCGCAGACAATCTCATCCCTCAGTTCTGTCATTTTGTTCACAAAAGTGTACTACTGTACTATAACACATTAGTACAGTCTTCTGCAAGCCTGTTCACAGATTGTTTGCTTTTGTGAGCAGCTCTTTTCATTCAGTGTTAAAATTAACGCCTTTTGCTGCATGATGGCAACATTTTTCACACTGTTTATAATAACGAAAAAGGAGTGGGGATTATTGTGAAAAAAAATATTTTTCTCAAATTTTATTGAGGGGAAAAATGTTTCTTTCAAAAAACAAAAGCGTGCGCAGCCAAAAACCGATTTAAAAACAAAAAGAGCCTGAAACGTCGCCGTTCCAGACCCTCAGAAAAAATTTCAGCCCTTTTTCCTCCCCTCTCAAAGGGGCAGCAGAGAAGAACATACAGTGAAAACCGCTCCAAACACCAAAGAGGGAAGCATATTGGCCACCTTGAATTTCGTGCCGAAGCTGAGATTGATCCCCACGCAGAAAATCAGCATATTCCCCAGCAGAGAAAGATTCGCAATGACGGCCGGACTGAACACCGGGGAAAGGATCCCGGCGCAAAGAGTAACCGTCCCCTGGAGGACCCCCACCGGCAGGGCGGAAAAAATCGCGCCTTTGCCATAGGTGGAAGCAAAGATCATCACAATCATAAAATCCAGAATGGACTTGGTGTACAGGGTGGCTCCGTTGCCCGTCAGACCGTCCTGGATGGATCCCACAATGGCCATGGCGCCAATGCACACCACCAGGGAGGCGGTGACAAATCCCTGAACAAAACGGCTGTCCCCCTTCCGGTCCGCCTTGGATTTCAGCCAAAGGCCCAGCTGCTCCATCCGGTGGTCAAGGTCCAGCATCTCCCCTGCCAGGGAACCCAGCGCCAACGCCAGAATCATGGACAGCGTCTCCCCGATGCTCAGGGATACCAGCTGTCCCGCCTCCACGGTAAACATCTCCTGAATGGTTCCGGATGCTCCAATGAAGATGGTGGACAGTCCCAGCGCCTTGATGACCCCTTCCTGATACCGGGCTTTGAGCCCGCCTCTGACCAGCAGCCCCAGGCTGCCTCCCACAATGATGGCCAGCACATTGACCATCGTGCCCGTTCCCACCATCTGAAATCACCTCCGCCCTCTCAGTCGATCCAGAATACAAGGCCAAAGGGGGCCCTTCCCGTTTCAGGCCCCAAACAAAACCGGAAAAAATCCCGGCTTTCCCTCTCCGGCGAAACTCCTTTTTTCCCAAAAGCAGAAAATTTTCTGCCCCGCCGCCTGCCTCCGGGGCCTTGTCTGAACACCCCGACGCGCGCTTCTGTTTGGGGGATGTCCCGCCCCACACCGCCTTGCGCAGCAATTCAGCCGGCGTCCCAAGTCCGCCGGCTGAATTCACTGCCTTTTTGTTCTTTTATTTGGCGTAGTTGTCAAAGTACCCCTGAATATAGATGATGGGGGTTCCCTTGTCGCCGCTGCCGCTGGTCAGATCGCAGAGAGAACCGATCAGATCGGTGAGGCGGCGGGGCGTGGTGCCCTGGGAGACCATCTGCCCCACCAGGTCGGCGTCCTTTTTGCGGATAAAGTCGCTGATGGCGGCCTTCAGCTCCTCTCCCTTCAGGTCGGCGAACTGATTGTCCGCCAGATATTTCAGCTTCACCTCATTGGGCTGACCCACCAGGCCGTCGGTGTAGCCGGGAGAGACCACCGGATCCGCCAGCTCCCAGATCTTGCCCACAGGATCCTTAAAGGCGCCGTCGCCGTAAACCATCACTTCCACCTTTTTACCGGTGCGGGAGAGCATCCGGGCCTGAACGTCCTCCACAAAATTCTGGCAATCCCGGGGGAACAGCTTGATGCGCTCCTCGGTGGCCTTATTGGAACCCAGCAGACCGTAATCCGGATTGAAGCCGCTGCCGTTCACCGGAGCGGTGAGCAGATCGTCCAGCCCCAGGACAATTTCCGCTCCCGCCGCTTTCAGCAGACGCTTGGTGCGCTTGCGGGTGTGGATGTCACAGTTGAGCACCTTCTTGGTGTAATTCAGGATGTCGGTGGCCCGGTTGGCGAAGACAATCTCCACCTCAGCCCCAGCTTCCCGAATGAGATTTCCGTAATATTCCACATAATCCACGCCGGTGAAGGGATGGATCACCTTGCCGAACTTCTCCCGGAACTGGGCCTCGGTGAGAATGTCATGCCAGGGATCCACGCCCTTCTCATCCAGCAGGTCCATATCCATCAGGTGGTTGCCCACCTCGTCGGAGGGATAGCTGAGCATCAGCACAATCTTATCCGCCCCTTTGGCGATGCCCCGGAGCAGGATGGAAAAACGGTTGCGGCTGAGAATGGGAAAAATAACGCCCACAGTGCCGCTGCCAAACTTGGCCCGCATATCGGCAGCCACATCGTCCACAGTGGCATAGTTGCCCTGAGCCCGGCCCAATACCGCCTCTGTGACGGCGATAATGTCCTTTTCACCAATTTCAATCTTTTCAGACTCCAGGGCGTTGACCACAGAATCCACTACGATGGCGGCCAGGTCGTCGCCCTCCCGAATGATGGGGGCGCGGATGCCCCGGGATACGGTTCCAATCAGTCTTTCCATTGACGTTCCTCTTTTCTGTTAATATGGAGATCCCATCCCAAGGGAAGGGGCTGGGCGCCGCCTCGGGACAGCACTGGCTTTTCGGCCTGTTTCAACGTTTATCATTGTAGCGAAAATTTCGGCTAATTGCAACGGTTCCCGCCATTTCTCTCAAAGATAAAAAATTTTTTACCCCCTTTTCCGCAGATTTTCCCCGTTTTTCCAAAAAATAAGGGGGAGCCGCCAAGCTCCCCCGGGTATCAAACCCAACACCGGATTCAAGAATTCGATTTTTCCTTTCAGACCATAGCCGACGAAACCTTTTGAAAGAGCAATCCCTTTCTCCGCGGCATCGCGCCCAAAAAGCCTGACTGCTCCGGTTTTTCTCAGCGTTCCTCCTGCTGCCGGGCCACCTCGTCCACCAGCTGGAACAGCTGCGCCAGCTCCGGCATCTGTTCCACCGGAGTATTTTCCGGCGTAACTTCAAATTTCATCTGGATATAGGGGGCGACAAAACGTTTGCTGAGGAAAAGATGGAACTTATTCCCCTGAAAGCCGATGAGCATGGGGGTGTCGGGGCAAGCCTCCGTCAGCCGCAGGATTTTTCCGGTTACCTCCGGGGTCAGCACCGAAGCGGCGGCAGCCCGGTTAGTGGTGAGCACCTGGAACTTTTGGGCAAATTTCTCCCCCACGCCCCCCAGGGTCTCCAGGTTGGGATGGGCGGCCAGGTAACCCTGAACCTCCTCCTCCGGCAGTCCCCCCTGGCTCATAATGCGGATATAGGTGGGAAAACTGCGGGGATATTCCACCTCCAGCCAGCTGCCAAGCATCATGGGCAGCCGCTGTTTTCTGTTCAGCTCCCCCCCGGCGTCCACCCGGCGGATGACGGAAATATCCCCATGGCGGAAGGGCAGATCCTGATGGTTTCCCGAAACCATTTCCCTGCTGAGGAAACCATCCTTGCTATCCCGCCACCAGATCAAGCCGGTGTCCTTGATCTCCTCACGGGTAAAGCTGCCCTTGAGGGCGTATTGAAGATTTGTCCCATAACTGCTGTAAGCTTCCAGGGCCAATTCTTTCTTGCTTTCGTTTTCAAAGCGCTTGATCTGCGGCCGAAGCAGCAAGTAATACAGCGCCAAATTAGCCACGATCACAAAAATCATCGCGGCTGCGCTGACAAAGTAGCATCCCAACGCTACCATATAACCTACTCCGTACAGGGCGGTAGCCATCTTGGCGTTTTTTCGCCGGGCTTCAATCTCCTTGTACATCTTGGAACGATCTGCCATGTGCGCAACTCCTTTATTGATGGATAGGCCGCCGGCACGGCGGAACTTGATCTTATTATAATCTACTGGGAACCACGCCGCAAGTGCTGCCCGGAGATTTATTCTCCGATATCGTATATCCGCCGTGCATTTTCCGCCGTGATACGGGCCAGTTCCTCGGGAGAAACGCCCTTTATCTCCGCCAGCCGCCGCAGCACCTGGGTGATCATGGAGCTGTCGCACCGCTTCCCTCTCCAGGGTTCCGGGGCCATATAGGGGCAGTCGGTTTCCACCAGCAGCCGGTCCAGGGGTACCACCGCCGCCGCCTCCAGGGCTCGCCGGGCGTTTTTGAAGGTGACCACGCCGGTAAATCCAATATACATCCCCAGCCGGAGGATTTCCAGCGCCATTTCAGCAGAGCCGGAATAGCAGTGGACAATACCACGGGGGCGATGTTTGCGCAGCAGCTCCATGGTGTCCTGATGGGCGTCCCGGTCATGGATGATCACCGGCAGCTCCAGCTCCTTTGCCAGCTCCAGCTGCTCCTCGAATACACGCTTTTGGGCCGCTTCCCACTCCCGGTCATAGTAATAATCCAGGCCGATCTCTCCGATAGCCCTGACCTTGGGATGGCGGCTCA
>CASFXA010000054.1 GCA_949298535.1 uncultured Oscillospiraceae bacterium | reverse complement strand
CAGCTGCTGCTGGACGGCACCCTCAGCTTTGGCGCGGCGCTGGCGGGGCTGTCCACCAACGCTGGCGTGGGTCTGCTGGTGCTGCTGCGGGTGGGCAGACGCCATCAGGGGCGAAATTTGCAGCTGATGGGGGTGCTGTATTCCACCGCCGTGGTTTGCGGCATGGTTCTCCAGGCTGCTGGGGTCTGAAAATAACTGGGGCGAAAAGGCGCTGAGATCCCTTTCTGCTCCGGGCAGGGCCGTCACAGAGGCCAATTCTGTGTCTGTTGTCTCCGGGAGCAATGAAGGGGGAGGGCGAAGGGCCTGGGAACCTTCCCGGAAAGAAAAACTCGCCGCAGGTGACCATCAAACGGTCCGGTTATCAGTATCTGCTGACAGCCGGACCGTTTTTGCGGAAAAAGAAAAACGGCTGCCGGGGAACCGGAAGCCGCAAAGCCGTCTGCAAGCACAAGGACACAAGGAACTTAATTTTTGGACTCCTCCTCCAAAAAATCGGAGAAGTGGACCCCTTCCAGCCGTTGCTGGACCATTTGGGAGATGTCGGCGTATACCTGATGAAAGCGGCAGTCAGCACAGCTGCCGCTGCCACGGGAACATTGGTACGCTTCCTCGGAGACGCAGCGGCTCAGGGCAAATTTTCCCTCCACCGTCTCAATGACGTCTGCCAGAGAGATTTGCCGGGGAGGCCGGGCCAGTTCGTAGCCCCCCTTGGTTCCCTTGTAGGACTGAACCAATCCCCCGGAGACCAGTTTCCGGAGGATTTTCAAAGAAAAACGCAAGGTCACGCCGGTTTCATCCGAGATCCTTTTGGCGTCCATCCGGATGGGATTCCGGGCCAGACAGTAGATGATCCGCACCGCATAATCGGATTCCAATGTGATGTGCATGACGTGCCTCCCCTGACGATTCTATACTGGACCAGTAGTTATTACTCATTATATACCGAAACGGTCCAATTGTCAAATACCGGGGAAAAAGGGCGGAAAAGGAGGATGTCAGCCTCATCCCCACGCCCTTCTGGTCAGACGGAATACCTCCCCGCTCAGGGAGACCACCGCCAGCAGGTTGGGAATCGCCATGAGAATATTCAGCAGATCCGACAGCTCCCACACCAGCTTCAGGCTCATCCCAGCGGAGAGAGCGGCCACTGCGATAAAAAGGCACCGGTAAGACAGGCGCCAGAAAGGGTTTCCGCCGCTCAGAAAGGACATCCCCTGTTCCCCATAGTAGGCCCAGGTAAAGAGGGTGGCGGCGCCGAAGCAGCAGAGGGAGAGGGCTACCGCCCAACCCCCTGCCGGTCCCAGCTGCCGGACAAAGGCTGCTGTTGTCAGAGCGGAGCCGTCCAGCCCCTGCCGCCAGAGGTCTCCTGAGGTGAGAAGGATGAGGGCGGTAAAGGTACACATTACCAGAGTGTCGGCGAAAACCTCAAAAATACCCCACATTCCCTGTTCTGTGGGACTATCGGTATGTGCAGAGGCGTGGGCGATGGGAGCGGAGCCCAACCCCGCCTCATTGGAAAAGATTCCACGGGCGATCCCGGCGCGCATCCCCCTCAGAACGCCGTATCCCAGTCCTCCCCCCAGAGCCGCCCGGGGAGAAAAGGCGCACCGAAGAATCAGGGCAAGGGCTTCGGGGATCTCCCGGCGGTTGCAGAACAGCACCAGGGATCCGGCGGAAAAATAAAGGAGACAGGCCAGGGGAACCAAATTTTCCGCCACCCGCCCCACTCGCCGGATGCCTCCCAGCAGCACCAGCCCAGTGACGGCAGCCATTGCTGCGCCGGTGATCCATGGAGGAATCCCAAAGGCGGAGTTCATTGCGGCGGCAGCGGAGTGGACCTGCGCGGCGTTGCCAATCCCCAGGGAAGCGGGAACCAGCAGCAGGCAGAACAGGAGAGCCAGGGGTTTGCAGCCCAATCCTCGGGAGATGTATTCCATTGGCCCCCCCTGCCATCCTCCATCGGGCGCGGTCCGGCGGTACCGCACCGCCAGCACCACCTCGGCATATTTGGTCATCATACCGAAAAAGGCGCTGACCCACATCCAGAACACCGCTCCCGGTCCTCCGGCCACCAGGGCGGTGGCGATGCCGGCGATGTTGCCGGTGCCCATCGTGCCGGCAAGGGCGGCGGAAACCGCCTGAAAGGGGGACACCCCCTCCCGGGACGGTCCTTTGCCCAGGGAGCCCAATGTTTTGTGAAAAATAGTCCCTGCCCGGCGCAATTGAAAAAAACCTGTGCCCAGGGTGAAATAAATTCCGGCACCCAACAGCAGCGCCAACATCCCGGGCCCCCACAAAAGGGCCTCCAGCAGGCGGCAATATTTCAGCAGACATTCCATGGCGGGTCCTCCTTTTCCGGGACGGCGGTCCCTCCCTTTATGAATATGGGAGCGGGAGGGGAAAAATCCGTCGCCGGAAAAAAGAAGGGATACGATGGAACAAAGCGGGCAGAAACTGTTTTCCGCGGAGCGGCCATCCCCTGGAAAAGGCGAAAGGGGCCCCGAACCGGAGCCCCCAAAGGATGGGAAAACATTGCGCGGAGGAGAAGAATTTGAAATCCGTGCCCTCAGCGAGCAAGGGGTCAAAGCGCCGACGGGGAGAAAGCCTCTGAGGGGTGGAGGATGGACGGAAAAAGCGGGCCTGGATGCCGGGAAGGAAAAAGCCAGGCTTAGGAAGCGCTTTGAGGGGTGTTTTCCATCTTAAACAGATCCGCCACCTCGTAGATGGCGATATACGCCCGGGGGTCCGCCTGATGGACCAGCTCCCGCATCCGGCTGATCTGGAAGCGGTTGAGGACCACCCACACCACCTTGCAGTCGGCGCCGGAGAAATAACCCTTGGCGCCTATGATGGTGATGCCCTGTTCAAAGGTTTTGGAGAGAATGTCGCAGACGGCGTCCTCCTTGGTGGTGACAATGTAGACGGATTTGGCCCGGTCAAAACCCTCCACAATGGCGTCCACCATCTTGAGGGCGGCCATGTAGGTGACGATGGAGTAAAGGGGAAGGATCCAGCTTTCAATCACAATGCCGCAGATGATGTAAAGCAGGATGTTGTATCCCATCACGAAGGTGCCCACCGACATTCCCAGCCGTTTGGCGAAGATGACCGCCATCACCTCGATGCCGTCCATGGCTCCGCCGAAGCGGATGGCAAGGCCGCTGCCCAGGCCAGAGATGAGGCCGCCGAACAGAGCGCAGAGCAGCAGGTCCGATCCCGCCAGAGGGGAGGCGAAGCTGACGTCAATGGGCAGCACGTCGATAATCAGCCAGGCTCCGATGGAATAGATGAGAACAGTATATATGGCATAAAGGGTGAATAATCCCCCCTGCTTTTTCAGCCCATAAAGAAAAAGGGGAACATTGAGCGCTACCAGAAACAGGGACAGGCCCCAGCTTTCAGGGGTGATCTGGGACAGAAGCATGGCGGTACCGGAGATGCCGCTGTCGTACAGCTTTACCGGCGAGAGAAAGATGGTGACGCCGAAAGCGTTGATGATTCCGGCCAGGGTGAGAAAAATCAGATTGCCAGGCTTTAGTTGGCGCAGGGGGTCGCGCAATTGGGTGATGAGATACATAGGGTCAATTCTCCTTTCCGGTGGCTGATTCCCCCCCCTTTGTTCCGGGCACGGGCTGTGGGACATCCGGGAAGGAAAGGGAGAGATGGTGACGGTCCCGGGAGGAAACCGAAGTTCATTGAAAAAAGTATAGCATATTTTTGCCCCTCCTCACAACAGAAAAAGGGCGACAGAGAAAACCCCTGCCGTCCTTTTTGAGGCTCCATTCAGTTTTCCTTCTCCCCGGAGGAGTCGGTTTCCTTCAAAAGGGGATCCTCCTGCAATTGCTGGATCTCCTGGAAAATGGCCTCCTCTTCCGCTTTTTTCAGCTTCTGGGCCTTGATGACCTTCAGCCGGGAGAATTCCTCCCGCTCCTTTTCCTCCAGTGCGTCGGTGATGAACTTGGAGGAATACTCGAAGTTGGGGATAATGATATTTTTCAGCGCGTTTGCTCTGGACTGGGTCTTTTTGATGGCGTTGGCCAAACGGTAGATGCTGTTTTCAATCTCCGCCAGCTGCGCTGTCATCAGCTTTACCTTGTGAAAGCAGAGATAGGCGTAATCCAACTGGGAATTGGTGCCGGCGAAGCCGTAACAAAATTCCGGCTCCGGCGCGGCGTCCAGCCTGACAGTGGGCAGCTCCACCCCCATCACGCTGCGGTACTGAATATCCAGCCCATCCTCCACAGGTACGCTGCGTCCAATGTCCTGAATGACGCCCAGGGTGATGTTGGCCCGCTGGAGGGCGAAATAGGCGGTGTTGTAGGTGGAGCTGATCTGTCCCCGCAGCTGTTTTGCAGTGTCGATCAGGCTCATCAGCTCCCGGATGAGGATGTTCCGCTTTCGGTCCAGCAGGTCAAAGCCCATCCGCGCCAGCTGGAGGGACTTTTTGACGTTCATCAAATTGCCCTTGGTTGGCACCAGGTTGTCGTTTCTCATGGCTTTTTCCCCCTTGTCTCAGCGGAAATATCAGGCGCCCCGGAACATCCGGGCGTCCTCGGGATGATACCGCTCATCCAGCAGCTTGCTGTCCAGACGGTCCAGCTCCTCCCGGGGCAGCAGGGCCAGCAGCTTCCAGCCCAGGTCCAGGGTTTGATCGATGCTCCGCTCCTCGTCGAAGGACTGGTTGATGAAGAAACGCTCAAAATAGCCGCCGAACTCCAGATAATTCTTGTCGATGGGGCTCAGCTCCTCCTCGCCGATGACCGAAGCCAGGCTCCGGGCGTCCTGAACCTTGGCGTAGCAGGCAAACAGCTGGTTGGCCAGGGCGGAGTGGTCGGCCCGGGTGTAGCCCTCGCCGATGCCGTCCTTCATCAGACGGGACAGGCTGGGCAGCACCGATACCGGCGGATAGGTGCCCATCAGGTCCAGGGAACGGTCCAGCACGATCTGCCCTTCGGTGATGTAACCGGTCAGGTCGGGGACGGGATGGGTGATGTCGTCGTTGGGCATGGTGAGAATGGGAATTTGGGTCACAGAACCTTTGTGACCGTTGATGATGCCGGCCCGCTCATAGATGGAAGCAAGGTCGGAATACAGGTAACCGGGATAGCCCTTTCTGCCGGGAATCTCTCCCTTGGAGGAGGAGAATTCACGAAGGGCCTCGGCATAGGAGGTCATGTCGGTGAGGATGACCAGGACGTGCATATCATGCTCAAAGGCCAGGTATTCCGCCACGGTCAGGGCGCAGCGGGGGGTGAGGATACGCTCGATGATGGGGTCGTTGGAGAGGTTGAGGAACATCACCACGTTTTTCAGCACGCCGCTCTCCTCAAAAGAACTGCGGAAGTAGTCTGCTACGTCGTTTTTGACGCCCATGGCGGCGAATACCACGCAGAATTTCTCATCAGAGGGCATCCCGCCGTCCTTGGTCACCTTGGCCTGGCGGACGATCTGCACCGCCAGCTTGTTGTGGTTCATACCGGAACCGGAGAAAATCGGCAGCTTCTGGCCCCGGATCAGGGTCATCAGGGCGTCGATGGAAGAAATACCGGTGCGGATATAGTTCCGGGGATAGGTTCTGGAAACAGGATTGATGGGCTTGCCGTTGATGTCGGCGGAGCGCTCGGCGAAAATCTCGCCCAAACCGTCGATGGGTTTTCCGCTGCCGCTGAGGATCCGTCCCAGAATCTCGGTGGACAGGGGGATCTCCATGGGATGGCCCAGCATCCGGGTCTTGGTGTTGGTCAGAGACAGCCCCCGGGTGCCTTCAAACACCTGGATGACCGCCTTTTTGTCCTCCAGCAGCACCACACGTCCGGTGCGGACGCTGCCGTCCTCCAGCACCAGCTCCACCATTTCCTCATAGCCCACGTTGGAGACGTTATCCAGCACCACCAGCGGGCCGTTGATCTCTTTGAGGCCTACAAATTGCACACTCATTGATAACCTCTCCTTTCCTCAGATTTGGGGCATCTGGACCGCGGCGTTTTCCCCCCGCTGCTCCGGCACCGGCACCTTGGCCAGTTCCAGCTCGATGTCCAGACGATATTGGTCGAACAGTTCCAGATGATCGTTGGGGATGTCATACTTCATCTTTACAATCTTGTCAAACAGCCCGGTCTCCAGTACGGTGCTGATGGGCACGCCGGTGGACAGCAGGCTCTTCACCTTGTCGTAGAGATAGAGGATGACGTCCATCATCTTCAGCTGTTTTTCCAGAGAAACATAGGTGTCGTCCTTGTGGTAGGCGTTTTGCTGCAGAAATCCCACCCGGATGATCCGGCAGATCTCGATGACCAGCTTCTGATCGTCCGGCAGCACGTCGGCGCCGATGAGCTTGACAATCTCCATCAGCTTATCCTCCTCGTGGAGGAGATTCACCACAGCCTGACGCTTTTTAACAAAGGTGGGATCGATATTCTCCTTGTACCACAGCCGCAGGTCATCCAGATACTCGCTGTAGCTGGTGGTCCAGTTGATGGCGGGATAGTGACGGGCATAGGCCAGGGATTTGTCCAGGGCCCAGAAGCAGCGGACAAACCGCTTGGTGTTCTGGGTCACCGGCTCGGAGAAGTCGGCGCCCTGGGGGGAGACGGCGCCGATAATGGAGACGCTGCCCTCGCTGCCGCAGAGGGTCTCCATATAGCCGGCGCGCTCATAGAATTCCGACAGACGGGAGGGGAGGTAGGCGGGGAAGCCCTCCTCAGCGGGCATCTCCTCCAAACGGCCGGAGATCTCACGGAGCGCCTCGGCCCAACGGGAGGTGGAGTCGGCCATAATCGCCACATGGTAGCCCATGTCCCGATAATATTCCGCCAGGGTGATGCCGGTGTAAATAGAGGCCTCACGGGCGGCCACAGGCATATTGGAGGTATTGGCGATGAGCACCGTGCGGTCAGTCAGGGGCCGCTGGGTTTTGGGGTCGATGAGGCTGCCGAACTCCTCCAGCACCTGGGTCATCTCGTTGCCGCGCTCTCCGCAGCCGATGTACACGATAATATCAGCGTCGCTCCATTTGGCCAGCTGATGCTGGGTCATGGTTTTGCCGGTGCCGAATCCGCCGGGGATGGCAGCGGTACCCCCTTTGGCGATGGGGAACAGGGTGTCGATGACACGCTGACCGGTGATGAGGGGACGGGTGATGGGCAGCCGCTTGGCCACAGGACGGGGCACCCGGATGGGCCACTTCTGGCAAAGGGTCAGGGGATGCTCCACGCCGTTATCGTCGGTCACCTTCACCACGCAGTCCTCCAGGGTGTAGGGGCCGTCTGCCGCGGTCCAGGTCACCTTGCCGGAAATGCCGGCAGGCACCAGAAAGCGATGCTCGATGATGGCTGTTTCAGGACAGGTGGCGTAGATCATGCCGGCTGTCAGGGAGTCTCCGGGCTGCACCTTGATGGAGACCTGCCATTTCCGCTGGATGTCCAGAGAGGGGATATTGCAGCCCTCGTTGATGAAAGCGCCGGAAAGGGCCTCCAGCTGTCCCAGCGGACGCTCGATGCCATCGAAGATATTGGAAAGGATACCAGGCCCCAGGGTGGCGCTGATGGGGTTGCCGGTGGGCTCCACTGTCTCGCCGCACCGCAGGCCGGTGGTTTCCTCGTAAACCTGAATGGTGGTCAGATGGTCGGTGATGGAGATGACCTCGCCCACCAGACGCTTGCTGCCCACATAGACCATTTCCTGCATGGAAAAGTCTTTGGAATCTTTGACTGTAACAACAGGGCCATTAATGGAATAGATGACGTTTGCCACAGTTTCACCGCCGTTTCTCCGCACAACTGGATTTGTTCCGTCCCTCCCTGTGCGGGGAGAGAGGACGGAGAAAATAAGAAATATGGATCTGTGCCATCAGGTGATGGACAGACCGGAATGGGAGTAGAACCAGGGCTTCTGATCCTCCAGACGACTGTCCAGAGTCTCGTCAACAAAGATGCCTACCCCCTGATTCATCATCTTCAGACCGCCGATGCGGATGTTTTCATCCGCCAGAATCCGGCACTGTTTGCCGAATACTTCGTCCAGCTGGGCGGCCATGGAATAATCCTCCGCCTTGAGCATGACGGTGCTGTTTTCCAGAGGATAGCTTTTGGCCATCTCCCTGGCCAGATCCAGCAGAAATTGTTGGTATTTTGGGGTTTTGGTATACTCCAAAAGCATCTTGCGCACATGGAGGAACACCGAGTTGGTCAGCTCCTCCCGCTTGAGCAGCAGGTTCTGCCGGGACTGGGCTTCCTGTTGGGAGACAGAGCGGGTGGTGCTGCCCCGGATCTCAGAGATCTCGTCCTGAATTCTGGAATACAGCTCATGGAGCACCTCGTCCTCCGCCTTTTTCAAAGCGGTTTGGCGGTATTCCTCCGCCTGTGCCCGCAGCTTGTCGACCTGGGCCTGGGCATCCTCCATGATCTCCGTCTCGATCATTTGGTATCTTTCTTCAATGGTTGCCATGGGGTTTCATCCTTTCTTGATGGGCAGGATGCCGGTGAGCATCAGATCTGGATGCCCACCGCTTCCCGGACATAGCGGGTGATGGCGTCGGAAAGCTGGCCCGCGCCGTGGCGGTCGGTGACCTCCACGATGAGGGGCTTCTTCCGGTTGAGCTTCAGATCGTAAACCAGCTGAGGACAGAGGTTGATGAGCTTGTTGGTCATCAGCACCACGCCGACGCCAGGGTCGTTCATCGCCTCGTTGAGGGCTTTTTCCACCTCGTCCTTTTCATGGATCACAACGCCCTCGATGCCTGCCAGTCGCATACCCATCAGGGTGTCAATATTGTCGCTGAGCAGATAAAAACGCATCTTGAGGAACCCTTCCTTTCGGGGATGGCTCCCAGTGGGAAGCCAGGCTTAGAGGCTGTTGATGATAAGAATAGAGATCAGCAGGCCGTACAGAGCGACGCCTTCGCCCAGAGCTACGAAGATCAGCGCCTTACCGAAGTTCTTGGAATTCTCGCTGAAGGCCCCGATGGCGGCGGGAGCAGCGGCGGCAACGGCGATACCGGCGCCGATGCAGGACAGACCAGTGACCAGGGCGGCGGCCAGATAACCCATGCCGGCCCCGGTGGAAATCACTTCGGCAACGGCGGTTTCCTCAGCGGCCAGAGCTACCACATTGCCGATGGGCAGGATCATCATCAGAGCGGCCACGCCGAAGAAAGCGCAGAGGTTGAAGACAACAGCGTGTTTGGCTTTGCGTCCGGTGGTGATTCCGCGATAGACGGGAACCAGGGGCATGGCCAGCAGAGCGACAACAGCCAGGGGCAGCAAAAACAGAGTCAGGATATTCATGGTTTGTAACCTCCAAAATCAAATGTGTCAGATCCAATTGCGTACAGTTTCAGGGGAAAGAACATCAGGCGTTTTCCGCGCCAACAGGCTGGAAGGGGAGACCGTCGCTGTCAAAGAAGCGGCTGAAAATCTCATAAAACTCCAGACGAAGCACCTGGATGCCCACGATGAGCCCCTCGATGCCCATCACAAAAATATTGCCGATCACGGCGATGATAAGGCTTCCGGCGCCTCCCACCATTTCAGACAGGGTGAACACCACGATCATCATGCCGGCGTGAACCAGTACAAAGCTGCCCACACGGATGAAGGACATGGTGTTGGTGATGAAGCTCAGCAGCACTTCAAACATTTCAAAGAAGCTCTCCACAAAGAATCCGCCGAATCCGTCGGGGAACGGCTCTTTCTTTTCCAGCAGCCGTCCCAGGGGTTCCTTGAAGAACATCAGCAGCAGAGGCACTGCCAGCAGGGGAACGATATAGACCGGCGTGAGAACATTTTTCTCCAGCAGGAGGGTAGCCACAGCGGCGTAAATCACCGCGCAGTAAAACACCAGCCCCGCCAGGCCGTTGTTGGAAAAGACGGCCCGCTCCAGGTTCTTTTCCCGGAAGCCCAGCAGCACATTGAGGGCGATGGAGAGGATGATGATAACGGCGCCGATGGCGATGGCGGCAATCAGCAGGAAATTGGTGGCTGAAGGCTCCATCACCTCAATGAGATGATCCCGGCCAAAGAGGGCCCGATGGACCGGCACCAGCATCGTTTCAATACCGAAGACCGAACCGTACAGAAAGCCGAACACCATGGAGGTCAGGCCGATGCGGGACATGACCCCGCCCAGCGCGATCCCCTTTTTCTGGACAATCAGGCCCAGGAGAGCAACCACCAGCCCCTGGCCCAGATCGCCGAACATGATGCCAAAGAGCAGCATATAGGTGATGGCCACATAGGGGGTGGGGTCGATACCCTTGTAGGAGGGCAGGCCGTACATATCCACAAACATTTCAAAGGGACGGACAAACCAGTTGTTTTTCAGCTTCACCGGAGGAGTCACTTCCTCGCAGTCCCTGCCGTCCTTGAATTCCACCGCCACCTTGGCTCCCAGGTTATCGAAAAGGGCCAGGAAGGCTTTCTGCTCTCTGGTGGGAATGAAGCCCACCACCACAAAGTCGGACTTAATGAAGGAGGCGTATTCCACAGTGGAGGCGTATTTCCGCAGCTCAAAGGCCTGGCTGAGGAATTTGGCCTTGGAATAGACCATGCGGATCTTCTTGAGCTCGCCTCCCAGCAGCTGCTGAATCTGGCCGTTGATCTTTTCCAGCTCCTGCTGCTCCCGCTCCAGATCCTTCCGAATAAAGGCCACCGCTTCCTCCGGCTTGCCGTGGGCGTAATCGGGGATGCGCAGGCGCTCAAAATACAGGGACTGGAACAGGCTGTCGATCTGCTTTTCCGCCACCGCAGGCATCAGATACATACACCAGTGGTATTCCTTGTCCCGGTCATAGGAAAAGATGACGAAGGGATTGTTGCTGTAGGAGTGGAGTTTTTCAAAGCTCTCCAAAGGCAGGCGGCCAAAGCGCACCTTGAGGAATTTGCAGGAGAAGATGTCGTCAAAATTATAATCCAGACGGATCAGATGCTGTAAATGTTTGATGGCGTGATTATGGGAGTCGATAAGCTGCAAAACACCGCGCTTCTGACTGAGAAGTTTGGAGACCTTTTGTCCCAGGTCTTCAGTGTACTGCTGCAGCTGATCGTTTTCCAGCTCAAGGGAATCGTAGGGCTCATACGGAAGGTCTATATCAGTTTTTTCGGCGATTTCGGAAATGTTTTTGATGACGTTCAGGTAGACGTTTTCGGCTTTCATCATCGTCAGTCCGCCGGAATATTCAATCATGGAAGAAGCGTTTTCCGGATGGAAGACGCCGGACTGGGTGCATCGCAGCAGGGCTTCATCCAGATAACTTCGTTCCCCCTTGATTGTTACCAGGGACATTCTTTCAATTGACATAGACTTCACCACCTTTCATCCAATATTATTCAGGCGCGGGCTGCGAAGGCCCGGCCAAAAAGACTTGACGGTATCCGCTCGATTCCGATGCTCATATCACCAGCAGCTTTTTCATTTCCGCAGGATTGAGACCATAACGAATGGATTCAATGATGTTGATGAGATTCTCCAGCTCCAGATCCAGCTGGGTCATCAGCGCCACCATCACCACCGGGGGGTGGCTGGAATACCAGATATAGCGCCGGCTGCGATGGTTGCGCAGGCGGTGAGTGACATTTTCAATGAACTGGATGTCCCCTTCCTCCATCATCTCCCCCAGCTGGGAACGGCGCAGGATCTGTTCCAGCTCTCCCGGCGTGGCGGCGGAGATGATCTCGTCCACCAGCTTTTTGGAGGGGGTGTCAAAGGGCAGCAGGTTGAGGCGAATGGAATCAGGCGTGTTCTTGAAGAATCGCCGCAGACGGTAGGCGCCCGCGATGTTCTCCGCGTCGATGCGCTCCAAGAACAGCCGATGCAGCGCCTTGCGGGGTTCTCCGGAAAATTCCCGGTCAATGGTCTGGAGCAGATTGCGATAATAATAGGTGTTCAGATTCCGCTCGCAAGCCGCCAGATCAAACCGTTCTCCCTCCTGGGGGCGGTCCCGCTCCAGGATTTTTGCGTAAGGGGTTCCCTCCAAAGCCTCCAGCAGCTGGTCGAAACTGCGGGCCCGGACCACCTGATCCAGGTTGTAGCTGCTGTGCTTTTTCAGATAGTCGCTGTAACGGTAGATATATTCCCCATCACAGCCGCCGCTGAGATACATCAGCAGATTAATCAGCTGATCGATCTCCTCCCGCAGATAAATGTAATGGTAAAAATCCCCCTCCCGGCGGGCATCGTACCGGATAATCCGCTCATAGATGCGGAACTTTTCATTGCGCAGCAGATTTTCCAGCTGTCCCCGATGGATCGCCTTTTCGTCCGCTTCGCTGAGCACCTGCCGGTAGTGGGTGTTTTCCTTCAAATAAGCGGCCACCTCGGTGACGGAGGTTTTTTTCATCATCTCATCGTAATCCGCCGGCGTCAGCCTCTCCCCGAAAAAGGAGCGGCATTTGGCGTAGATGGCGTTGTCGGAAAAGTTTTGTAACATTTCCTCACCTGCCTAAACATCTGTTGAACAGTTCCTGCTCCCATTGGAGATGGTTCTTTTCATACACCTGCTCCATGGAGGCCATCAGTGTTTCGTACCGCTTGGTGATGTCTGCCAGGGACTCCTGGGAGGCCTTTCCCTCCTCGTCCCGGATAATGCCGATGCGGTGGATCGCTTTCTCCTCATAGCCCTTTTTGAACTCCGCCACCTCCCGGTCCATGTTGGAAACGGTGGAATCCAGATATTCCTCCGCTTCCTCCACCAGAGCGGAGGCCTTGCGGTCCGCTTCCACCAGGCGGTTGAGGATCTTATCCATACTCATTCGACCTTTCTCCGCACCATTTTGCAGCGCCTCCCCTTTCTCTGTGCGGTGGAAAAAGGCGAAAAAAGCATAACTGCTATAGCCGTTATGCCATACGCTTTAAATATGTTTCATCATATACCTATTCGTTATTTTTTACAAGACGAAATCTGACAGAAACAAATTCCCAACGAATCGATTTTATATGGAAACTGACAAAGTTCAGAAATAACTTCTGGAAGACGCTGGAAAGAATTATTCTCCGCTCTCCAGCTCCCGCAGCAGAGCGTCTGCCCGCAGGTCCGAGGGAATGGAAAATCCTACGCCGCAGAGGTTGGGCCAATTGATGGCGGCGTTGCAGGTTTCCACGCTCCGCTTAAACTGGGAGGAGCAGAAGCGGCGCAGGAAGAAGGCCAGCCGGTCTTTCAGATACTCCGGCTTATAGCTGCCGGAAAAGGCGATGCAGGCGTAGTGATAAATTTTGGAGGGGCGCATGGAATAGCGGATGAGGTAGTACAGGAAAAAGTCATGAAGCTCATAGGGTCCCAGAATGTCTTCGGAGCGCTGGGCGATCTCCCCGTTTTCGTCAGGGGGCAGCAGCTCCGGGCTGACGGGGGTATTGATGATGTCCCGCAGCACCCCTGTCAGTTGGGGAAACACCCCGTTGGCGGCCAGAACGCTGCACAGCTTCCGCACCATTCCTTTGGTCAGGCAGATGTTGACGTTGTACCCCGCCAGGTGATCTCCCCCGTAGGTACACCATCCCAGGGCCGCTTCCGACAGATCCCCGGTGCCCACCACCAGGGCGTTTTCCATATTGCCAATGTCCATGAGAATTTGGGTTCTCTCCCGGGCCTGGGCGTTTTCATAAGCAGCCCCCCGGTCCTCGGGACTCAAACCGATGTCCTGGAAATGCTGGGCGCAGGCGTCTCCAATGGGAATTTCCAAAATCCGGGCCCCCAATCCTTCCAGCAGCGCGCCGCCATTGCCCCGGGTTCTCTGGGAGGTGCCAAAGCCGGGCATGGTCACGCCAATCAGGCACTCCGGCGGCAATTTGCACAGGGCCAGCGCTTTGGCACACACCAGGGCCGCCAGGGTGGAATCCAATCCTCCGGACACCCCCAGCACCACCCGGGTCATACCGGTGGCGGTGAGGCGGTCCGCCAGGGAGCGAACCTGGAGATCAAACAGCTCCATCATGGCGCCGCTGTCCCGCCCGGTGAGGAAGGGATTGCGGGCCACCCGCCGCAGAAGTCCCCGCTTCAGCCCGCCATAAGCGGAAAAGATGGGATCCCGATAGGCCTTGGAGACTTTTTGGGAGTGGATAATATCGCTGTCTATGTCGCACAGGGAAAAGGCGCTGTCCCCCTGGCACTGTTCCCCGCACAGCTCCACCCCACATTCCCAAACGCCGCACCAGCCCTGATACAGGTAGGGAGAGGAGGAATCCCCGGCGCCGCCGTTGGCCACCGCCACCGCGATGCCGTAATCCCGGGAAACCTGCCGCGCCACCTCCCGGCCCAGGGCCAGACTGCCGCAGCTGGCCGGCTCATAGGAGGGCGCCAGCACCAGATCGCAGCCGGCCGCTTCCAGCAGGTGCATCCGCCGGGGCAGCTTGCTGATATCCCCCGGCAGCACCGAAAAGGAGAGATTGCCACAGCGGAAAACGGTGTCCACCGGCAGGATCCGATGGGAGAACTGGGAAAAATCCATCTCCGCCGGAGGATCGAAGGAGGGGATCAGCCCCTGGATTTCACCGCTGTGAAGCACCGCCGTCACCGATACCGGCCGGCCGCCGTCGTCCAGGGGCAGGCCCACCACCAGGTAGGATTCCAGCTCCCGGGAAAGGAGACACAGGTTTTCCAGAGCTTTGCGGCACCCTTCCAGCAGCACCGCGCTGCGGAACAGACTGCCGCAGCCCCGGCCAGAGAGGGACAGAGTGGGGAAAAGGATGATGTCGGGATGATCCTCCTTGAGGCAATCCACACACTCCCACAAATTGTTCAAACAGCCGTCGCTGTCGGCGGGAAGGACCTTGTTGACGGCGGCGGCGACGCGAATCAGAGAAATCATAATAATCTTGACCTCCTTGGAACGTTAGAAGAAGCCCCAGTGTTTCTTTTGCTCCAGGCCCAAAGCGCAAAGGGCTTTCCGCCAATTGGCGGAGGAAGAGACGGGCGCCTGTCAGCGGCAGAAGATCCAGGTCATTTCATACCCTTTATTATACCACAGGTTGTAAAGAGTGGGCAGGGTGAAAAAACTCTCCTTTCTCAGGAAGACGGGAGGGAAGGAGAAACTCTTTGCCCGAGATGTTGAGGGAACAATCAGGAAATCCTTTGCTTTTTTCACCAGCCCGCGCCGAAGAAAAAAGAAGAGTTTCTTCCTGATGGTTTCCTTCCCGAAGAAAAATTCTCATTGAACGAAGAAGGTAAAGGAGATTGAGCAGCGAAATCTCCTTTTCCCGCCGCCCCGGGCTGTACTTTTTTCGGGGAAAATGCTAGAATGATACCATTATCGGTAAAGCGGGGAGGGAACAGGCAGGATGAAGCTGAATATTTTCGACAGTCATGTACATAGCGATAATTCTCCCGATGGCTGCCACTCTGTCACCTACCTTTGCGAAAAGGCCCTGGAAAAAGGGGTGATGGGATTTGCTGTCACCGATCATTTTGAATGTGATGTGGCCCAGGAGGAACAGTTTGAAACCCGGCTGCGTCAATCCATCTTTGAGATCGGCCTGGCTCAGGTCACCTTCGGCAAGGCGGTGCGGCTGACCAAAGGGGTGGAGCTGGCGCAGGGGCATCTGTATCCTGCGGTGGCGGACCGGGCCCTGGGGCTGACCGCTTATGATGTGGTGCTGGGTTCGGTCCACAGCCTGGAAAAGGGAAAGCCCCTGTCCCGGGTGGATTTCAACGATCCCGCTGTGGTGGTTTCCCAGGTGCTGGAGCAGTATTACCAGGCTCAGTATGAGATGGCCCTGTGGGGGAAATTTGACGTACTGGCTCATTTGGGCTATCCGGAACGGTTCATCTGGGGGAAATATCGCATCCCTGTAGCTCCGGACAGCTGCCGGGAGGTGGTGGACGCCATATTGCGGCAGCTGATTGCCGACGGCAAGGGCCTGGAGGTGAACACCTTTGGCCTGCGGGCAGGGCTGGGCAAGCCGGTGCCGGAAGCGTCGGTGCTGCGGCGGTACCGGGAGCTGGGAGGGGAGATCGTCACCCTGGGCAGCGACGCCCACAGCGCCGATCATCTGGCGGCGGATTTCGACCTGGCCATGGATTTGCTGCTGGAGGCGGGCTTTAAGTACTTTGCCTTCTACAGCCAGCGGAAACCGGTGATGCTCCGGATCCTGTGATTTGCAGCACTGTAAGGACCTGAAAAAGAGAGAGGAACCAAGGGGCGGCCCCAAACCGCCTTTTCAGTAAAGAGAGGAGTGCTTTGTGATGAATACCATTCTGCAAATTCTGGCGGACAACGCCCGCCTGACCAATGAACAGCTGGCAGCCATGACCGGAAAAACCACCGTGGAGGTGGCCCAGGAGATTGACCGGCTCCAGCGGGAGGGGATCATCAAAGGCTACAAGGCCATTGTGGACTGGGACAAAACGGATCGCTCCCTCTGCCTGGCCCGGATCGAACTGAAGGTGACCCCCAAGAGCGGCATGGGCTTTGACGAGATCGCCGGGACCATCGCCCAGTTTGACGAGGTCCAGGAGGTCTACCTGATGAGCGGCGGCTATGACCTGGCGCTGGAAGTGGCGGGCAAGACCTTCAAGGATGTGGCGCTGTTTGTGGCCCACCGGCTGGCTCCCCTGGAGTCGGTCCAGTCCACCGCCACCCATTTTGTGCTGAAAAAATATAAGGAGCAGGGTGTGGTGACAGTGGACGCCCAGCTGGATATGAGGGAGGTCTCGTTCTGATGGATTACAGCAAAATCCTGTCCACCTGCGTCCAGCAACTGAAGCCCTCCGGCATCCGGAAATTCTTCGATCTGGCCAACACCATGGAGGGTGTGATCTCCCTGGGGGTGGGGGAGCCGGATTTCCGCACCCCCTATGCCATCCGACAGGCGGGCATCCAGTCCCTGGAAAAGGGATACACCTGGTACACCGCCAACGCCGGCCTGATGGAGCTGCGGGAGGAGATCGCCCGCTACCTCCATCGCCGTTTCGATCTCAATTATGAAAGCAGCCAGGTACTGGTGACGGTGGGCGGCTCTGAGGCCATTGATTTGTGTACCAGAGCGCTCATCAATCCCGGGGACGAGGTGCTGATCCCGGAACCCTGCTTTGTGGCCTATGATCCCATTGCACGGTTGGTGGGGGGTGTTCCGGTCCCCCTGGCCACCCGGGCGGAGGACCAGTTCAAACTGACCCCGGAAGCGCTTCGGGCAGCCATCACCCCCAAGACCAAGATGCTGGTTTTCCCTTTCCCCAACAATCCCACCGGCGCCATCATGAACCGGGAGGATCTGGAGGGAATCGCCCAGGTGCTGCGGGAAACGGACATCATGGTCCTTTCCGACGAGATTTACGCCGAGCTGACCTATGAGGGCCGCCACGTCTCTATCGCCTCCCTGCCGGGGATGAAGGAGCGGACGGTGGTGGTCAACGGCTTTTCCAAGGCCTACGCCATGACCGGCTGGCGGCTGGGTTACGCCGTGGGCCCCAAGGAGATTATGGCCCAGATGCTCAAGCTCCACCAGTTTGCTATCATGTGCGCCCCCACCACCAGTCAGTACGCAGCCATTGAGGCCATGCGCAGCTGCGATGATGAGATTCAGCGGATGGCGGTCCAGTTCGGAATGCGCCGGGGGCTGCTGGTCAACAGCCTCAACAAGATGGGCCTGACCTGCTTTGATCCCCAGGGGGCCTTTTACGTCTTCCCCTCCATCAAAATCACCGGCATGACCTCCGAGGAGTTCTGCGAGGGCCTTTTAAAATCACAGAAGGTGGCGGTGATCCCCGGCAGCGCCTTCGGCGAAAGCGGGGAAGGCCATGTCCGCATCTCCTATTCCTACTCGGTGGATCATTTGGTGGAAGCCCTCCGCCGGATCGAAGCCTATTTGAAGGAATTGGGCGTGCTGCCCCAAGGCTGAAACAAAATTCCCCGCCCGGAAAGGCCGGCGTCCCGGTCCTCCGGGCGTTTGCCTGTTTACAGCACAGGTGCTCCTTCCCTCAGGGGGAGGAAGATTCCCAGAATCATCATCATCGGGAGGAAATCCATGGAATACAGCGGTCTCGTCACAGTCAGCCGGGTGGAGCAATACGACCTTTCCCTGCTGAAAGAAGCCATCAGCAGGCAGTTTGCCCTGCTGGGGGTGGAACAGCTTCTTCGCCCCCAAATCAAAGTGGTCCTCAAGCCCAACCTGCTGGCGGCCAGAAAGCCGGAGCAGGCGGTGACCACCCACCCCATGGTGGTGGAGGCGGCAGCCGATTGGTTTTTGGAGCGGGGAGTGGAGAATATTACCCTGGCGGACAGCCCCGGAGGACTGTATACCGAAGGGCTTTTAAAGGGAATCTATCAGACCTGCGGCCTGCGGCGGCTGGAGGGGCGGGTCAGGCTGAACACCGACGTCACCTGGATAGCCAAGGGGCGGGAGGAAGGCAGGTACTGCAAAAGTTTCAATCTCATCAGGCCCGTTGCGGAAGCGGACCTGGTGGTGAATCTGGCCAAGGTGAAAACCCACGGCATGACCACCCTTTCCGCCGGGATGAAGAATCTGTTCGGCTGTGTTCCGGGGCTGCAAAAGCCGGAACTGCATTACCGTTATCCCAATCAGCAGGCCTTTGCTGGGATGCTGGTGGATCTGGATGAGCTGGTGGCTCCGGCGGTGACGGTGCTGGACGGCATTGTGGCCATGGAGGGAGACGGTCCTTCCAGCGGTACTCCCCGGCAGATGGGATGCCTTTTTGCCGCACGGGACCTGTACGCCCAGGATTGGGCTGTGGCCAAGGCCATGGGGCTGGAACCGGATACGGTCCCCATGCTCAAAGAGGCGCTGGAGCGGGGCCTGGTCTGTCCGGAGCAGATCCGCCTGGAGGGGGACCCCATGCCCCAGCAGGAGCCCTTCCGGCTGCCCCGGGGCATCAGCCTGGATTTTGTCTCCAAGCTGCCGCCGGTGTTCCGCCGCCCCGCCCGGGCGGTGATGGACCGGATCCTGCGCCCCACACCCAAGATAGACCTGGGCCGGTGCGTCGGCTGCGGCAAATGCGCTGAAAGCTGTCCGCCTCATACCATTGAAATTCGGGAGGGAAAGGCCCATATCAACCTGAAAAACTGCATTTCCTGCTTCTGCTGCCAAGAGATGTGCCCGGTCCATGTGATTTCGGTGCGGCGGATCGTCAAGTGACAGCGGCGGAAGGAAAATGACCGGGTCGATGGGCCTGAAATAGCCTTTCTGGAATAGAATCAAAAAAACCGTCCCATACTTCTCTCAGACAGCGAAGAAGGGACGGTTTTTTATAATGAAACAGAATCATTGGGAGGACCGGCTGGACCGGGCGCTGATTTTGGGACTGCTGCTGGCGACGCTGCTGCTGCCCCTTTGGAATTTCTGGAAGGAGTGCGCCCAGATCCGCGGCGAGGTGTTCCGCCTTCATATCCTGGCGGCCTCTGACAGTCCGGAGGATCAAGCCAATAAACTGGCGGTCCGGGATGCCCTGTTGGCGGAGAGCGAAAGGCTTTTTGAAGGGGCGGCCACCCTCTCCCGGGCGGAGCTTCAGGCCGCGGAGAAGCTGGAGGAAATAGAACGGATCGCGGAAGCCACCCTGAAACAGCGTGGCTGCGGCGATCCGGTGAAGGCGGAGCTGGTCCATATGTACTTTAATACCCGGGTTTATGAGGATGTCACCCTTCCGGCGGGGGAATACGACGCTCTGCGGCTGACCATCGGCCAGGGGCAGGGACAAAACTGGTGGTGCGTCATGTTCCCGCCCCTGTGCGTCGGGGCGGCGGCGGACCCGGACCCGCAGCTGACCCAGGAGATCCGGGACCTCTCTGAGGAGCAGCCCTATCAACTCTCCTTCGCGGTGGTGGAGGCGGCAGAGGGCCTTTGGGATCATTTCTTTGGAAAGGAGACCCCTGTGGAAACGGACGCAGGGGAAGCGGGGATCAGTCCGGCCCCCACTCAATAAAACAGCATGGTCAAAGCGTCCAGAAGAATAGGCAGCATCCAGAACAGCACCAGAATCATAACCACCAAGGCACAGCCGCAGCCCTTCTTGTTTCCTACGTTTTCCGCCTGTTCCTTTCGTACCACCTGGGCCCGGCGGGCTTTCTGGGCCTGGGCGGACTGCCACTGACTGGCGCTTTGCTGCCGCCGGACCGTCTGAGGACGGCTGGAATGACTGTGGCCGCCATAGCCCTGGGGCATACACTCAGGGGTGCAGTCCGGCAGATTTTCCCGGCGGATCCGCTCCTGGAGAATCTGCCTCTCCAAAGCCAGACGCTGGTCGTCGTTGGGGCTGTTATAGGCGCCGCATTTGGGGCAGATTTCGTCCTTTTGATAATCATAGCGCTTGCCGCAGCTTTGGCAGCGGAGAAACAGGGCCATGAAGAATTCAGTCCTTTCTGTGGAGGGATGGCAAACCTTACTTTTTTATTATACACGGCAAAGCCTCCAAAAGGAAGGGCCGGACAGGGGGAAAAAGGGTGAAAATGCGCCTTGACAGGAGAAAAACCCCAGAGTATAATGTCGAATAGATATGGAATCAGGCGTGGAAGGGAAGAGACAAAGCCCACCGGCATCCAGAGAAAAGGGCCATGGCTGAAAGCCTTTGGCCGGTATCTTTGTCAGCCAACCCCGAGCCTTGCCGCGAGGAGCGGCACGGGCGGACCCGTTACAGTCCCGAAAGAGGCGTCCTTTGGGCGCAATTTGGGTGGTACCACGGAAGCGAGGCTTTCGTCCCTTGAGCCGGCAGCGGCGGGGATGGAGGCTTTTTTTGTTGCCCCACAGCCTGATTTTCCATCTGCAACTCCATCAAATTATAAACAAAGAGAGGAATCGTCACATGAAATGGACAGGACTCAATGAGCTGCGGGAAAAGTTCCTCAGCTTCTATGTGAGCAAGGGCCACACCCGCCTTCCCTCCGCCCCCCTGGTGCCCCAGGATGAGGCAAGCCTTCTGCTCATCAACTCCGGCATGGCTCCCCTGAAGAAATACTTCATGGGTCTGGCGGAGCTGCCTGACGGCAATCACCGGGCCACCAGCTGCCAGAAGTGCATCCGCACCCCCGATATTGAGAACGTGGGCCACACCGCCCGCCACGGCACCTATTTTGAGATGCTGGGCAATTTCTCCTTCGGCGACTACTTCAAGGAGGAGGCCACCACCTGGGCCTGGGAATTCTGCACCAAGGTGCTGGAGCTGCCGGTGGACCGGCTGTATGTCTCCGTCTTTGAGGACGACGACGAGGCCTATGAGATCTGGACCAAGCGCCGGGGTGTGGACCCCAGCCACATGGTCCGCATGGGCCGGGAGGACAACTTCTGGGAGATCGGTTCCGGTCCCTGCGGTCCCTGCTCTGAGATCTATTTTGACCGGGGTCCCGACAAGGGCTGCGGCAAGCCCGATTGCCATGTGGGCTGCGACTGTGACCGCTTTGTGGAGTTCTGGAACCTGGTGTTTACCCAGTTCAATTCCGACGGCGAGGGCCACTACGCCCCCCTGGAGCATCCCAACATCGACACCGGCATGGGTCTGGAGCGTCTGGCCTGCATCATGCAGGGGGTGGACAACCTCTTTGAGGTGGATACCGTCCAGAACATTATGAAGCATATCTGCGCCATCGCCGGCGTGGAATACAAGAAGGACCCCCAGAAGGACATCTCCATCCGGGTGGTCACCGACCACATCCGCTCCACCACCTTCATGATCGGCGACGGCGTGGTGCCTCAGAACGAGGGACGGGGCTATGTCCTGCGCCGCCTCCTTCGCCGGGCTGCCCGCCATGGCCGTCTGTTGGGCATCAATGAACCCTTCCTGTACAAGGTATGCGAGACGGTCATCAAGGAGAACGAGACCGCCTATCCCGAACTGGTACAGAACAAGGATTACATCGTCAAGGTCATCAAGATGGAAGAGGAGCGCTTTGCCAAGACCATCGACGGCGGACTTGCCATGGTCAACGCCACTCTGGACCGTCTCCAGGCTGAGGGCAAGGATGTGTTCCCCGGCGACGAGGCCTTCAAGCTCTATGACACCTATGGTTTCCCCATCGATCTGACCCGGGAGATCGCCGCTGAGCGGGGCGTCACCGTAGACGAGGAGACCTTCAACGCCTGCATGAAGGTGCAGCGGGAGACCGCCCGTGAGGCCACCCGCGCCGCCCTGGGGGATGTGGCCTGGACCGAGGACGTCCTCAAGGGCAAGGAGCTCCACTCCACCTTTGTGGGTTATCAGACCATGGAGACGGAGGCCACTGTGGAGGCCATCCTTTACAGCGGTGAGCTGACCGACAGCGTGGGTGAAGGGGACGAGGCCGCCATCATCCTCTCCCAGACCCCCTTCTATGCTGAAAGCGGCGGCCAGGTGGGCGACAAGGGCGTCATCACCTGCGGCGACACTGTTTTTGAAGTGGAGGACTGCAAAAAGACCGCTACCGGATATTTTGCCCACATGGGCCGGGTCAAGCACGGCATCCTTTCCACCGGAGACACCGTCAAGGCTGAGGTGAATAAAGACCGCCGCCGGGCCATCATGCGCAACCACTCCGCCTGCCATCTGCTCCAGAGCGCCCTTCAGTCGGTGCTGGGCAATCATGTCCATCAGGCTGGCTCCTATGTGGACGACCATACCTGCCGTTTCGACTTCTCTCACTTCTCCGCCATGACCGCCGAGGAGATCAAGCTGGTGGAGCGGAAGGTCAATGAGATGATCCTGGCCGCTCACAATGTCACCGCCACCGAGATGCCCATTGAGGAAGCCCGGAAGCTGGGCGCCATGGCCCTGTTCGGTGAGAAGTACGGCAATATCGTCCGTGTGGTGCGGATGGAGGACTGCTCTCTGGAGTTCTGCGGCGGCACCCATGTGGACAACACCGCCAAGCTGGGTCTGTTCAAGATTCTCAAGGAATCCTCTGTAGCCGCCGGTATCCGCCGTATTGAGGCCACCACCGGCTGGGGTGTGCTGGATGTGCTGGATCAGGACGAAAAGCTCCTTTCCGATGCTTCCGCCGCTGTAAAGGCAGGCAACCATGCCGAGCTGCCGGAGCGTGTGACCGCTATGGCCGCCGAGCTGAAAGCCCGGGACAAGGCTTTGGCCGCCGCGGAGCAGAAGCTGGCCTCCCTGAAGGTGGACAGCCTGTGCGCCGGCGCCAAAGAGGTGGGCGGTTTCCGGGTCATCTGCGCCAACGTGGATGGCACCAAGCCGGAGGCTCTCCGCACCCTCTGCGATACCCTCCGGGCCAACCATCCTGAGATGATCGCCATTCTGGGCACCGTCTGCGACGGCAAAGGCAACGTGGCTGTCAGCTGCGGCGCCGACGCGGTCAAAGCAGGCGTCCATGCCGGCAAGCTGGTCAAGGCCATCACCGCCATCACCGGCGGCGGCGGCGGCGGACGTCCCGACAGCGCCATGGGCGGCGTAGGCGACGCTTCCAAGATTCCGGAAGCTGCCGCTCAGATGGACAATGTCATCCTGGAGATGCTGAAAAAATAAAGCCTCTGTGGAGGTGAAAAAAGGCCCCGCGTCTGGTTGGTCCAGGCGCGGGGCCTTTGCAATGAAGGAAAACCGGATCTGAAAAAAGAGCGGGGAAAGGCTGCGGCCAGATGGCGATCAAACTTTGGTCCGATTCCTCGGCGAGAAGCAATCCGGTTGGGCCGGGCAGACAGCCGCCACAGCATTTGCCAATCATTTTCGGGACCCAGAGGGGGAGTATCACCTGTACTGCTGTTTGTTTTGGAAAAGTTGGACAGGGATATTCCTGGCTGTGGGGAAACTGGCAGCCCAAGGGCTGCCAGAAAGGCGGCGGTACATGAAGTGCCGCCGCCCCGAACTGCAAAATGTTTTCCCGATGAAGCAGATTGGACACTTTGCCCAAAAGGGTTGCTGGGAAAATGGAATTCTGCGGTGCAGTTCCCTTACAGCACAAAATGGGCAAACCGCAGCAGCTCCATGAAATCGTCGGTCTCAAAGGACACTTCCTTGGCGTCAGAGAGGGTGGCCCCAGGATAGAAACTGCGGCTGTAAGCCAAAGGATGCTCCCGGAAGCGGATGGTCATCTGGAAATGCTCCGGCATGGGCACCTGGCAGCGGCTGAAGTCCCCGGTGAGGGCCCTTCTGGCGGCAACCCGCAGCTCCTCTGTCACCTCCTGGGGATGGCGGCCCAGGCAAGCGCCGCCGATGCCCCGATTGGTGGCCACTGTGGAGATGCCGGGGATCCAGCTTTTGGCATATTCGCAAAGAGCCTCATCGCCGCTGACCAGAACCACCGGAACATGATAATAGCCCGCTGTCAAAGCGTTGAGGGTGAATTCGCTCATTCGCTGACCATTAAGGGTAACCCACTCGTTTTTGCGGCTGTCTGTGTGGGAAAGAGGATTTCCGCTGCATCCCGCGCCGCTGTGATAACCGGTCATGATGGCGGCGTCAAAGCTGTCGGTGTCGATGCCGCTCATCATGCACAGCAGATCTCCGGTCCATCCCCGCAGCACCCGGGCCTGACGGGGCAGAGCGGAGGGGTCCAGGTTCCGGGCGGAATCATGGGCATCCTTGATGAGGATGGCATCTGCGCCGGCATCCAGGGCGCCGGTACAAACCGCCGACACCTCTTTGGTCATCTGGGCGGCAAAATAGCCGTAGGAGGGGGCGTTCTTCTCTGTCTCGTCCCAATTGGTGATACCGGTGGTGCCTTCAATATCGCTGCTGATAAAAATTTTCATGGCAGAGCCTCCCTGTACCGGCAAAAGGCCGGAAAAATTTCCACCCCATTATAACCCCAAAAGGGGGGAATGAAAAGTGGTTTTATCAAAAACGGGGCAGAATATTTGCATAAATGGCCGAATTTTGTGAATCATCTCCGATTTGTTTGAAATAGCGGACAGTTCATGTTACACTAAATATATCCCCCATAAAGGAGTGTCTGTGAGATGGACGATGTATTTATAGAACGCCTGGTCGCCAGAAAAATGGGCCCGAAGGAAATGGCGATCAAGGCGCTGATTGCCCTGGCGGTAGTGGTGCTGCTTCTTGTTTCCATGATGATCAGCCCCATTTGGGTCCCCCTGCTGGTGGCTGTAGCAGTGGCGGGAGGCTGGTACCTGTGGACCATCACCAATGTGGAATATGAATATTCCCTCTCCAACGGGGAGCTGACGGTGGACGCCATCTATGGACAGCGGCGGCGGAAAAATCAGCTGGAAGCGAACCTGCGGGAACGGCTGGAACTGATGGCCCCTTTGTCCCCCCGGTACCAAAGCGAGCTGTCCCGTTCCTGTGTCCGGGTGCTGGATGCAGCTTCCGCCCCCAATGCCGACGGACGGTGGTTCTTGCTGCTGCGGGGAGAGAATGGGTTGACTCGAGTGATTTTCGAGCCGGATCAAAGAATGGTGGATGCCATCCGCCGCTGCGCTCCTTCCAAGGTTCAAACCGAATGGTGAGCCCATAAAAAAATAAACGCCGCGCTGGAGGGCAAACCGAATCGGTTTCCGTCAGGGCGGCGTTTTGTTTTTGGCTCAGGAGCTCAGAAGGATCCGGCAAAATTCCGGAAAACATCCGGACGAAGAAAGCCCCGCGCCAATCCTCCCGGGAAAGACAGCTTTTGCTGCCGGCAGGAAATCAGGCTTCGTTTTTGGCGGGGAAAATGGCTTTGGGCATAATGAAACCAAAAACCGTAGGGCCCGCGTTGGTGGTCACCGCGCCGCCGATGCGGTAGATGCCGGCGCATTTGATGCGGCTGCCCTTACTGATGAGCTTTTTCAGTTCCTGAGCGTTGTCCATGCAGTCGGCGCAGATGATGTAATAGGGTCGGCCATCGCTGACTGATTCCTCCAGGAATTTTTGTGCCAGCGCTTCAATCAGCTTGCCGTCGCCCCGAACCTTGGCCTCTGTTTTCAGTTCGCCATCCACCAGCCGCAGAATAGGCCGGAAGCCCATCACTTCCCCGACGAAAGCGGCCACGGTGGTGATGCGTCCGCTGTGTTTGGCATAGCTGAGATTGGTCAGCCCCACAATAGCTTGATAGCCATCCAGGTGCTGCCGGAGGACTTCCAGCACCTGATCCCGGCTTTTTCCTTCCTTCACAGCCCGGGCAGCGGCCACCACGGCCAGGCCGTAAACATAGGTGTATCCTTTGGAGTCGATGACGTCGATGGTCACTTCCTCCGCCAGCACCGGCTGCTCCTCCAGAATCACCTTTTTGGCCAGGCAAGCGGCGTCATACATCCCGGAGCCCTTGGAGGTGATGGTGACGCAGATGATGTTGTTGTATCCTTCCTTGATGGCCTTGCGGAAGGCTTCGCTGTATTCCAGCATGGTCACCTGGGCGTGAACCGGGATGCTCTTGGCGGCAGCCAGCATCTGGTAATATTCCTCGCTTGTAAAGTCCCTGCCTTCGCGATAGGTAACACCGTCCACGGTGATGGGGATGGACATGATCTCAATTTGGCCCTCGGCCAGTTCTTTGGCGGGAATGTCGGCGGCGGAGTCGGTGATAATCTTAATCAAAGCAATTTTCCTCCCATTTGTATTGATGCAGTTGTCCAAAATTTTGCAGCGCGGGAAATTGCCACTGGCGCAGCGTTTCATATACCCCAATGGCGACTGAATTGGACAGGTTCAGGCTTCGCAGCCCCTGACGCATAGGGATGCGGACGCAATCCCGGGGATGTTGGATCAACAGCTCCTCCGGCAGACCGGCGTCCTCCCGGCCGAAGACCAAAAAACAGCCGTCAGGATAGGCGACATCGCTGTAAACCTGCCGGGCTTTGGTGGTATAGTAAAAAAAAGAACCTCCGGCATTGCGGGTAAAAAAGTCGTCCAAATTTTGATAATAGGTAATGTCCAAAAAAGACCAGTAGTCCAATCCGGCCCGCTTGAGCTTGGCGGAATCCACCGCAAACCCCAATGGCTCCACCAGGTGGAGACGGGCTCCTGTGGCGGCGCAGGTGCGGGCGACATTGCCGGTGTTCTGAGGGATACGGGGCTCCACCAGCACGATGTTTAAGCAGCTCAATGAAAGTGACCTCCGGCATTGTTCCTTCCCCAGGGGAGGAAAACAAAGCAAAAATTGTAACAGGTGTTGCGTTTTAAGTTTAAGGGATTCCGGCCAGGAAGTCAAGAGAAAAGGTTGATTTCTCCGGGCAACAGGCTTTTCAAAGAGGCTGTTTTCTGATATGATAATCTCTAATCTCACTGGATGGAGGGAACTCCGGAAAAAATACATCGGAGAGAGGAGGGAGTCCCCATGAACATTTTAATGCTGGGAGATGTGGTAGGGGATCACGGCTGCCGCTTTCTGCTGGAGCGTCTGCCGCGGCTGCGCCGGGCGCTTGAGGTGGATTTGACCGTAGTCAACGGGGAGAATTCCGCCGAAGGCAACGGGATTCTTCCTTCCAGCGCCAGACAGCTGTGGAACAGCGGCGCCGACATCATCACTCTGGGCAACCATGGCCTGCGCCGCAGGGAGATCTACCAGGAGCTGACTGACCGGGAGGAACTGATCCGCCCCGCCAATTATCATCCCTCTGCGCCTGGACGGGGCTATTGTATCTATGACCGGCCAGGACTGCCCCGGACGGCGGTGGTGAATCTGGCGGGAAGCTGTTTCATGGATTGTTACCGAAACCCCTTTGATGTGATGGACGAGCTGCTGCCCGCTTTGGACGCCTCGGTGATTTTGGTGGATTTTCATGCGGAGGCCACTTCGGAGAAGGTGGCGATGGGGATGTACCTGGATGGTCGGGTGACGGCGGTGGTAGGAACCCATACCCACATCCAGACCGCCGATGAGCGGATTCTTCCCGGCGGCACCGGTTATATCACCGACCTGGGAATGTGCGGCAGCTTCCATTCCGTGTTGGGAGTTCAGGCGGAACTGGCCATCAATCGCTTCCGTACAGGGCTGCCCACCCGGTTTCACAACGACAACGGCCCCTGCCGAATGAGCGGCGTGTTGTTGTCGGTGGACACGAAGACTGGTAAAACGACTAAAATAGAACGAATCAACATAGAATAAATATCCAATTTTTCGCTTAGCTCCTTGCAAGTATATGGAGAATCGTTTATCATAGTATGCAACAACGATACCTCGGTGAACAAAGGAACGATGAGGCTTTGGAAGGCGTTGGGCACACCGGTGAAAAGGGTGGGGCACGTCTGTAAGTCCATCTCCTGCTGACGTTTGCTGAGGGCAGCGCCGTATACAGCAGCTTGTTTCGCCCCCTCTGCCCCCATGGAGGTCAAGGGAGAAGAGCAGAAGGCGGGCGTCCTTTCAGAAAACCCCCATTGGAAAAGAGGGGGATGGCTGTTGACGGCGTATCCAGTGTGACCGCCAGAAAGCAGACGAAGAGAGAGGGTGAAAGTATGGAGGTCCTGAAAGTTTCTGCCAAATCCGTCCCCAACGCAGTGGCCGGCGCTATTGCAGGTGTGATCCGGGAGCATGGAGAAGTGGAGGTCCAGGCCGTTGGCGCAGGAGCCGCCAACCAGGCGATCAAAGCGGTGGCAATTGCCAGGGGGTATCTCGCTCCCGCAGGGGTAGACCTTGTCTGCATACCGGCTTTTGCCAATATCACCATTGATGAAGAGGACCGGACAGCAATCAAGCTGATCGTGCAACCCAGATAAAAATGATTGGTAACGCAAGGGCGGGGTCCGTTCCGGACCCCGCTTCGTCTGTCAGGAAATCTCCCCTGGCAGGTGAAAATCGGCGATAGTGACACGGAGAACGTCTTTTTTTGGCGCCCACCGGCCATTCAAATGGAACGGGACCGGAGCTTTCTTGGAAGCCTGTGAAACACCAGGAAAGGGCAAGGTTCTTTCACGGCGGGGCGGAAGCTCCCCGGCGGTTTTTTGGATTTTGGGGGAATTTTCCTTAAACCGGCGTCCCCGGGAAAGGATCCGGGCGCTCCAGCGCGTTTTTCCGCCGGATCCCGCTTGGACTAGTTTTTCCACTTTCCGGATCAAAAAGAAAGGAAGCAACATGAAAAAATTTTCCAGGATGCTGGCTTTGATTTTGGCAATGATGGTGATACTGACAGCCTGTGATTCTCAACAGGCGCCTGAGGAACAATCCTCTCAGTCCCAACCCCAAACCAGTCAAACTTCACCCCAACCGGTGGAACGGGTGCGCCTGCCTTTTTTCCCGGATGATACCCTCAATCCCTATACCTGCCAAACCCTTCAAAACAGCTGCCTGACCAGCCTTCTGTATGATCCGCTGGTGGCTTTGGATCAGGATTATGAACCACAGTATCGTTTGGCCCAGGAAGTGACCGTCAGCGGCGTCAGCTGTGTAATCAAACTGCGCAGCGGACTGACCTTTTCCGGCGGCTCCCCTGTCACCGCTGAGGATGTTCTTTCCTCTCTGGAACTGGCCCGGCAAACTCCCCGCTTTTCCGCGGGTTTGACAGGGGTGGTGGCTGCTGAAGCCCCGGACGACAGCACGGTAGTCGTCACCCTGTCCCAGCAGGATCTTTATTTCCCCAGGAGCCTCACCTTTCCCATCCTCCGCAGCGGCACCGAAACTCAGCAGCAGCCCATCGGCTGCGGACGCTTCATGATGGAGGAGGGACAAACCAGAATGGTGGTCAACGGCGGTTATTACCGGGAAGCGGGCAATATCCGTACTGTAGAGCTGGTGGCCACCCAGACCATGGAGGAACAGAGCTACGGAGTGATGGAGGGAACCATCGACCTGATGTATTCCGACCTTCAGTCCGACCTGAATCTGGGGTTGGGCATCGGCTATCGGCAAATCCCCTTGAGCAATATGGTGTATCTGGGGGTCAACAGCCAGCGACTGGGATGGAACGCTCAAACCCGGCTGGCTTTCAGCAGCATGGTGGACCGGGAGGAAATTACCCGGAAGGCCTATATGGGGTTCGCTGCCGCCACCTCCCTGCCCATCAACCCCGCTGCCGCGACCACCGCCTTGGGGGTGGCTCAGCTGGAACTGAATGTGGACCGCCAAAACCGGGAGCTGGACGGGCTGGGATGGGATCAGCGGGACAGCGAAGGGTGGCGCACCTACAATGGCCGGCGGATTTCCGTGGGATTGTTGGTCAACAGCGAAAACAACACCCGGGAAGCCGTTGCTCAGCTAATAAAAGATTCCTGCGCCCAGCTGGGGGTGGAAGTAATAGTGGAGTCGCTTCCCTTTGAACAGTTCCAGGAGCGGATCGCTTCGGGCCAGTATGACCTGTATTTGGGAGAAGTAAAGCTGCCCTACAACCTGGACCTTTCCAGACTGATCTTTCCCGACGCGCAGCTTGGGCCCGGCGCAGAGGAGGATGAAGAACTTCGTCAGGCCCACGATCAGTTCCACAGCGGTGCGCTTTCCCAGGAGGAGTTTGAAACGGTATTGTCGGAAAAGATGCCGCTCATTCCGCTGTTGTTCCGGCGGGGGATCTTTTGCTTTTCCAGAGATTTTTCCGTAAATATAGTTGCAACGGAGCAGGATATTTTTTATAATATAGAAGAATGGTAAGGTGTGCCCCAAAAGGGCGGACTTTTGCAGCGCAGCTCGGTTTTCCCCTGGGAAAAGGCCGGGATCACAGGCGGGTTTTCCGCAAAAGGAGGACAATTATGATCGGGTTTGAAAACACACTGGGTACAGTGGAGATCACACAGGAATATTTTGCAAACCTCATCGGTAAGGCCGCTTCGGAGTGTTATGGCGTCGCCGGGATGATAAATTCCCCCTATCAGGGCATCAAGGCGGTGCTGAGCAACCGGGATAACATTGATAAAGGCGTCCGGGTGCGCACCGAGGACGGCAAGCTGTTGGTGGATATTCACATTGCCGTCACCTATGGGGTGAATATCTCCGCCATTGTCAAAAGCATTGTTCACAAGGTTCGTTATACCGTGGAGGAAAGCACCGGTTTTCAGGTGGCCAAGGTGAATGTCTTTGTGGATTCCATGACCGCCCAATAAAAAGAGCTGTCTGACCTGACCAAATAGAAGGGGAGAGACAGCCTGATGCACAGGGCGGAGGGCGACCTCTCCGAAAGGAGCGTACGAAAGTTGATTAGTGGCAGAGATTTGCGGGACGCCATGATCTCGGCGGCCAACAATATCACCAACCAAAAACAGCAGGTAGACGCCATGAACGTCTTCCCTGTGCCGGATGGAGACACCGGAACCAATATGAGTATGACCATCAACGCTGCCAAGCGGGAGCTGGAGGGCCTGGCGGATACCGCCACTGTGGCGGAGGTTTCCAAAACCGCTTCCTCCGCTCTGCTCCGGGGAGCCCGGGGCAACTCCGGCGTAATCACCTCCCTGCTTTTCCGGGGCTTTTCCAAGGGGCTCAAGGGCAAGGAAACTGCCGAGGCGGACGACCTGATCAATGCGCTGAGCATCGGTGTGGAATCCGCTTACAAGGCGGTGATGAAGCCCACCGAGGGCACCATGCTCACGGTGGCCCGGGTTTCCGCTGAGACCATCAAGGCCGGATACACCCAGGACACCACGGTGGCCGCCATGTGGGAACAGCTGGTGGCTGCCGCCAAGGACGCCCTGGCAAAGACGCCTGAGCAGCTGCCGGTGCTGAAAAAGGCCGGAGTGGTGGACGCCGGTGGGGCGGGCCTGGTCTGCATCTTTGAAGGGATGCAGTCGGTTTTCGCCGGGAAAGGGGTCATCCAGCCTGCGGGACAGGAAGGGGAGGAAGGCGCCATCCATGTGGATGTCAACGCCGCCGGCGAGTATGAAGGGGAGATCACCTTCACCTACTGCACCGAGTTCATCGTCATCAAGAACAAGGAGAATCCCAAGGATCCTCTGACCCTCCGGGCTTATCTGGAATCCATCGGCGACAGCGCCGTGGTGGTGGATGACGAGGACATCATCAAGTGCCACGTTCACACCGACAACCCCGGCAAGGCTATCCAGAAGGCCCTGGGGTATGGTATGCTCACCAAGCTGAAGATCGACAATATGCGCCTGCAATATGAGGAGCAGCAGAAGGCAAGCGCCGCCAAGGCCCTCAACAAGGTGCCGGTGGATCCGGATATTCCCTATGGCTTTGTGGCGGTGGCGGCGGGTGAGGGCGTCCACCAGCTGTTTACCGACCTGGGTGTCAACCATGTGGTCAGCGGCGGTCAGACCATGAATCCTTCTACCGACGACATCATCACCGCCGTGGAGGCCACCCCCTCCCAGACGGTGTATGTGCTGCCCAATAACAAGAACATCATCATGGCGGCGGAGCAGGCGGCCAAGCTGGTCAAGACCCGCACCGTCAAAGTGATTCCCACCCGCACCGTGCCTCAGGGGCTGTCGGCCATGCTGGCCTTTGACCCGGAGGGAGACGTTCACGCCAACGCCATTGCCATGGGCAAGGCGGCGGAGCGGGTAGGCACCGGGCAGATCACTTTCGCCGCCCGGGACAGCGACTATGACGGCCACAAGATCAAGGAAGGGGAACTGCTGGCCCTGGAAAACGGCAAGGTCTCCTTTACGGAGAAGGACCTCAAGCGCTGCACTGTCAAGCTGGTGAAGGCGCTGCTCAACAAGGACAGCACCTTTGTTACCCTCATCTACGGGGAGAATGTCACCGAGGAGCAGGCGGCGGAGCTGGAAGCTGCCGTCCGGGAGAAGCTGCCCAAGGAGGTGGACCTGGCCCTCATCAATGGCGGCCAGCCGGTCTACTATCTCACCATTTCGGTGGAATAAGGAATGGTCCGGGAGGACGGATGGCCGATGCTGTCCGTCCTCTTTTCCTGGATGGAGCGTTTGGGAGGAAAAGAAAGTCCGACGGGGAAAAAAGGAGGACCGCATGAAGATACAGTTTGAACAGACGGAAGAAAAAGTTTTGAGCGCCTTCAAGGGGGGAAAGAAGGAATTTCACCTTCGGGCCTATGAGGATGGGGAAAACCGGATCATGAAGGGACGCCTGGAACCGGGAGCATCCATCGGAATGCACACCCATGAGGGAAACAGCGAGATCATTTACATCCTGGCGGGGCAGGGGACCATGTACCTGGCCGCGGGCGGCAAAGAGCTGCTGGAACCGGGGGACTGCCACTATTGTCCCATGGGACAGGGGCACAGCCTCTGCAACGAGGGGGATGAGGACCTGGTGTTTTTCGCCGTGGTGCCTCGCCATGGATAAAAAGGGGAAAGTTCCCCTTGCTTCCCGGGCGGCGGTATGTTATGATGTCCTTGACGCCGGAAGGACCGGCGCACAACTGAAAATAGCGATAGCAGAGTAAGAGCTTGCGCGTTGGCCCCTTCCCTGTGAAGGATTGGGCCTCCAGTGCCACGGAAACGGGGAGTTGTTCTGTGGACGAAACGGATCATCCTGCGGTGCGGGCTCTGCATCCCGCTGCTGCATCAATGCCGGAGCTTGCCCTTTGTGGCCCCTCCATTTTTGCAGCGCCTTTCGCTGT
>CASFXA010000053.1 GCA_949298535.1 uncultured Oscillospiraceae bacterium | reverse complement strand
GAGCGCGCGGTCCCGGAAAAACAAAATAGGGACAGGGCGATCCTCAAAGGGAAAAGCAATGAAAACCTGGACGGGAGGGATCAGGATCCCGCCGCATCCTTAAATTTGCTTGTAAAGCTGGGGAATGGTTGAGCCGGTCAGCCCCAGATTTTCCAGGGTGCGCCCCTGGGAGAGGTAATCGGTGCCGTTGATTGCCCCGGCGACAGCAAGGAAAGCCTGGGTGAGTGGCACGGGAACCTGGCATCGGCGGGCCAGGGAAACCAGCATGGCTACGCCGCAGGCGGCGTCTTCGGACACATAGCGATGTGAAAAACTGGAGGGACCGTCCAGGTTTCGGAAATAATCCATCTCCGGGTGGCTGTTCCGATCCATCAGCATCCGCATATGCCCCTCGGAGAAGGGATTGTAAACGGCCAGCCCCGCCGCCTGGAGGACGTCGTTCCGTTCCTGCTCCAGAATATGGAGGCAGCGCAGCACAGTTTCCCCCAGCCCGTCCTGGAAGAAGGCGAAACGGGGGCCTTTTTGCTCGATTCCCTGAGCGTTGAGGACTGCCCCGCCCACATGGCTGACCACGTTGGGGGAATTGAGGGCGGCCTCCAGCACATTGGAAGCGGCTGCCAGAGAAAAGACCTCCCCAAAGGCCTCCAGCAGGGAAGAGGTGTCCCGGGAGGGGAGAGCCGCTGCCTTCAGTTCGCCTTTCAGGGGGGTGGCGGACAGCACCTCTCCGGGGGCGGTTCTGCGGCAGGCCCAAAGGTTGCCGCTCAGTTCTCCCACCAGAACGCCCGTTTTGTCTGCGGCCTTCAAAGCCTTCCGGAACAGAAAGGAGCCAAAATTTCCGGGGCTTAAAAGGAAAGCCTGCCCGGAAACGGCCAGCGGGGCGATCCGCTGGGCCATCTCCTGATGGCGCTGGGCGGAGGTACATACCAGCACCCGTTGGGTTCCTTCCAGGGCCGCCTGGAAATCGTTTGTCAGTCTGTGGGGCATCAGACAGCCTGTTCTGCCGCAGCCGCCCCGCAGGAGGATTCCCCCCTGGCGACGGATGGCCTCAAAGTCCTCCGACTGTTCCGGCGTGTCGCAAAGGGTCACCTCCCAGCCTTCAGCCTCCAGCCAGGCCGCGGTGGTCATTCCGGTGGAACCGGCCCCCAATATTGTAATTCTTCTATCCATAAAAACCACCTGTGCCTTCCCATAATGATAAGAGTGAAAACTTTTTCCTGAAAAATTTGCTCCAGTCTCCCGGAAGAGGCTGGAGCAAACAGCGTCGCATCAGAATGCGCTCTTATTTAATCACGCCCTTCTGGAAGAGGTAACGCGCCCAGACCACAGTGATGGCGATGAGCACCAGCATGATCCAGATGCCATAGGAGCTGAACCAGGCCTGGCCGAAGATGAGGGCGGCAATGCAGCCCAGGACGAAGGGAACCACGCCCACCTTCCAGTTCCACATAATCCGCTGCACCAACATGGCGCCCATGACGGCGGGAAGAACGTTATTAAAGCCGGGCTCCAGCACCGGGCTGGTGAGGATGGGATAGATGATATGGACAAAGGCGACGCCCAGAGCCACTTCCAGGGTGGTGACCAGGCTGCAGGTGCCCACCGCCAGAGTGGCAACCACATCGCCTTCCTTGGTGCCCATCTCCACGCCCATGATCTCCTGGCAGCTGGTGACGCAGGGGATCTTGGTCTGGCTGACGTTGCCGGTGGTGAAGCCGATATAGGTGCCGCCGGCGCCCAGCATGGGGGCAAAGGTGAAGGGTTCGATAATCTGGTTCATGCCGAAAGCGGCCAGAACGGTGAGGACGCCCGCGCCCACAGAGGCCCATTCAATGGAGACGCCATACCGCAGGCACACCCCCACCACAGGGAAGTACATGGTGATCAGGGCCAAAAACATGGAGATGCGTCCCCAGCGGTGAACTTTACGATCATAGGCGGAAAAGGCTTCGTTATTAACAGCTGCCGTTGTTTTCTCAGAACTCATTACGCCGGTCTCCTTTCAAAATGAAATTGACGATCAATTCACGCCACCAGGCAGCAGACGATCACGCCGGCCACAATGGCGATGGACAGGGCGAAGTCTCCAATGACCGGATAGCGGTTCTTCAGCTTTATGCAGATAAACATGAACACAGCGCCGGTAACAGCGGCCACAAAGGGCAGCAGCTTGGAAAAATCGGTGAAATAGGGGACATTGAGACGGGCCACCACAGCGGCGAAAGCGGCAGAGGTGCCAATGAGCAGGAAACGGCTGGTCTTCTTGGCCTTTTTCAGCGCCTTGTCATAACCCTTCAGGGTCAACAGGCAGTTGACGGGAGCCAGGCTCATGCCAAAGTTCATCACCAGCATAATGACCACAAAGCCGCCCAGGGTGCAAGCGGAATATTCAGTGAAACCGGCAGCTTCCAGACCGATACCGGCAGCCATAGGCTCATATCCGCCGGCGCCGATGTTGGACAGACGCAGCCAGGGGAAGAATTTGCCCATGTTGGGAGACATGGCGATCATCAGGGAAACCAGGGAAAGAGCGGGGATCACCGAGATGGTGGCAGAGGTGGTGATGCACTTCTTCAGCTTGTTTTTGTCCATTCCGATCTCGATGCCCTGCTTCCATGCCATCATCATGAAGCGGACCGCCTGCAAGACGATGACGCCCACCGGAATCAGGCAGAGAATAAACATAAATCCACTGTTCGCAACATCCAAGTAATTCATTGTGTCCCTCCTCAGTGTTTTGGGTCAACTCAATGGTGTTCTCCCGGAGGCGGCGGGGGAGAGGCTCCCCCGGACCCGTCCCCGGGCGTGCCACTGGAACCGGGGTATTACTGTTTCTGGCGATCTGTGAAGGTCATCAGCGGGAAAATCTTCCGTTTTTCCATCATCTTGGCTTCCAGCTTCTTGTCGCTCTCCAGCATATCGTTGAGGGCGAAGTCTCCCAGGAAGTCAATGGAGGCGTCGGCGTTGATGTCCAGAACGCCCTGATTGTTGGCCAGGCGGACCCCCTTGAGGGCAAGCTCCGCGGCATCCAGCGCCATGGCGGTACCGGAGGCCATCCGCAGGGCGCAGGCCAGCTTGGCGCCGTCGCACACCACGCCGAAGACGTTGGGAATCAGGTTCTGAATGGCGTTCTCCGCCTGCTGCTCGGTGCCGCCCTGGAGCAGGACCGAACCGACGGCCACGCCCATGGTGGCGGCCACTTCGCAGGAACACATGGTGGGGGCCTTACCGATGCGGTGGATCACGGCGGTGGCCAGCAGGGAGCTGATAACCAGAGCCCGCTGGAGGTCCTCCTGCTTGCTGCCCAGATCCTTGGCCAGGCTGATCAGCGGCATGGAGGAGGCGATACCCACGTTGCCCTTGCCGCCCACGCTCATGATGGGGAGGGGAACGCCGGACATACGGCCCTCGCAGGCGGCGGCAGCGGCGGCCTTGGCGCGGCTGACAGGGCTGGGGGTGGAGGTGGCCAGCAGATTGCGTCCGATGCCGATGCTCACGTCCTCGTGGGTCAGAACATAATCGGACATCTTGGAGTTCATCTCAATGGCTTCCAGAATGAAGTCGAATTTTTCAATGGGGGTGGTGGTGGCAAATTCGTAGAAATCCTTGATCTTGTACTTCATCAGGGGGGTATGGCCGGCGCGGTTGAGGGCGTCAGGCTCCTTCTCCAGCAGCACTTCCCCGTTGCGGGCCTTGTAGATCAGGCCGTCCTGGGCGCCCTTGATGACAGCGACGCCAACGCCCTTATCCGTTTCAATGGTGATTTTCCGGGCGGCGCCCAGATCCAGATCGTCGGTGGGAACCAGTTCCACCAGCTCCGCCACCTTCCGGGCTTTCAGCTCGCCCTCAGGAGTGACGGAATGAAGAACCTCCAATCCGGCGTTGGGATCTCCGCAGACTGCGCCCAGGGCGGCAGCCATTTCGGCGCCCAGCATCTCGGTACCAGGGAAGGCCACGTCGTCACTCTTGGGACCGAAGCCCTCGCAGGTGATCTTTTTGATCTCGCCGCCGATGGCGTCATAGGCCTGGGCGGCGACGAAGCAGATGCCGATGGGACCGGTGCAGCCCAAAGCGGGTTTCATTTCCTTGCGAAGAATGTCGTACAATTCCTGGTACTTCTCCATGATAATTCCTCCCTTTATCATTGTCCCTGTGCTGCCCTGATTTCACTGCCCTGGGCAGACAAGATGTCGGTGTAAGACCGCTTATGACAACGCATTGCCCGATTTTATTCCCGTCTTTGTCACAGCGTATCTTATGGTTTCAGTATATTGTCTGACTACGAAAAAGTCAATCAGATTTTTGCATTTTCTCCATTATTACAAAATAAAAAAATATTTTTATAGTAATAATCACCGACAATAACTTCGATTTTACAAAAAATAGCTGATTTTTACAATCAGTTTTTTCTGTTATTTACAAATTCATTGTGTGATGATAGAATGATATTGTCTTATATATCCTGCGGATTCAAGGAGGGAGCGGAATGATGGTCAGGGAAGTGAAGATCCTTCAGCCTGCTTTTTATGACGAATTTGCCTGTATTGGCCCGGCTTGTGCCGATAACTGCTGCCATACCTGGGAGATTGACATTGATAAGGAGCATTACCTGCTTTATAAGGCCCAGAAGGATCCTGCCTTCCACCGCCTTTGCGATCAGGTGGTACGCCGCCGGAAAAAGGACGGCACGCCGGAGCGCTATGCTTCCCTGGCTCTGGGGGAGGATGGGCGATGCGGCTTCCAGGATCCCGACGGCGGCTGCCGGATCATCCGGGCGCTGGGTCCCCAGGCCCTTTCCCACACCTGCACCCTCTATCCCAGACGAAAAGCCCAGTTTGTTCCCGGGGTGTGGGAGCTGTCCCTCTCCCTTTCCTGCGGGGAGGCGGCCCGCCTGGCCCTTTTTTCCCGGGATCAGATCGAATTTGTGGGGCTGCGGCGGGGGACGGACCCCCGGGATCCGTTGGACGCCATGGTCCCCCTGGGGATCGGACAAGGGGGCGCCGTGGCGCAGCCTCCTTCCTACGGTCCGGCGCTGCGGGAAAGCTGCATGGAACTGATTCGCCGCCGGGATTACCGGCTGCCGGAGCGGATCCTCTCGGTGGGGCTGCTGCTGCGGCGGGTGGACCGTCTGATCGCCCAGGGACAGCAGGAGGGGATTCCCGCCCTGTGCGGCGGTTTTTTGCAGTCGGTTCGGGCAGGGGAGTTCCAGGGCTTTTTTGACCGGCTGGAGTACCGCCCGGAGGCCCATCGGAGCGCTATGCAGCTGCCCATGGCCCATCTGCTGGGAGGAGCCCGGAAACCGGTATTGAGGCATCTTTGGGCGGCGCTGGAGCCCTGGTGTGTTCCCGACCCGGTCACAGGAGGTTACCAGGCAGGGCGGGAGGCACTGGATTTCCTCATCCAGACGAGCAAAGAAAAAGGGGACCCCATTTTGGAGTCCCTGGCCTCGGCGGCGGAAAATTATTTTGTCAGCTATCTTTTTTCCAGTATGTTCCCCTTCCTCTACAGGGGGGAAGGGCTCAGCTTTGAGCAGAACGGCATCCTCCTGGCGGAGCAGTACGCCCTGCTGCGGCTGCTGCTGGCGCTGTCTCCGGAGGAGGAGCCCCGGCAGCGGATGATTCAGGCGGTGGTGAGCCTGGCCCGGCTCAGCCAACACGCGGACCTTGGAGGAGATTTGCTTCGCCTGACCCGGGCGGTGGGGCTGGACGGCCTCGCCCACGGGGCCTATCTCCTCCGCTGACCGGGGATCAGATGCCGATAAACTGATACACCCTTTCAAAGTAATGGACCATAATTTCATAGGCCCGGTCCGGGTCCTGATCCTTGATGGCCTCCACCATCTCCTGGTGGGGGTCCGGTCCGTCACGGAAAAGGATAATCTCCGCCTGATTCTCCAGATTTTGGGCGATCACTGTCCGAAGGGCCCCCAGCAGCTCCTCAATCACCGGGTTTCCCGCCACCTTGGCGATGGTGTTATGGAAGGCGATGTCCCGTTTCTGGACCTCCTGCTTGGACAGCCCCGGTTCCTTCATCAGCCAGCAGGCCCGGTCCAGGGCTGCAATGTCGTCGGGCGTGGCCCGCTGGCAAGCCATGCGGATGGTGTTCAGCTCCAGGATCTCCCGCAGCTCGATGAGGGCGTTGATGTCGCTGTCCGGCTGCATATTGATGATGAGCTTCAGCGGGTCCACCAAGCAGCCCTTCACCGCGTCCCCCACGAAGGTGCCTTCATTGCGGCGCACCACCATCCGCCGGGCGGAAAGGACCTTCATGCTTTCACGGATGGTGGAGCGGCCGACGGAGAACTGTTCCGCCAGATCCTTTTCAGTGGGGAGACGTTCGCCGGGTTTCATGGTGGAAATCATTGCCTCCAGCTTTTCCACCACCGTATCGGATAAATTGACTCTGTTGCCGTTGGTTTGCATAAGCCATGCCTCCTGTTGTACAAAGGGCGCGTTGTGTGATCCTTCAGGATCATGGATCCGCCCGGTCATCCATCAGATTACGAAATTTCTTACTTTCAGTATATTGTCTGACGATGTTTTTGTCAATTGCCGCAGCCGCCAGAAAGTTTCTTTCAAAACAGTGGTTTTGCTGGAAAACCGATGTGGAAAGTTAGGTAAATTGCTCCTAGACAATTTTATTGTATGATGATACGATATAAATGTCGTACAATATACCGACAATAAAGAATCGTTTTCTGATGAAGGAGGAGTCCCCTATGAGGCTGAAAAAGATGATTACGGTGCTTTCCCCCTCTTTTGCCCTCACCTCCATCGTAGCTCTTTCCCCAGCCATCGCCAGCATCGCTCAGGCTTTCCCGGACACCAGCATTTCCGCGGTACAGTCCCTCACCACCCTTCCTTCCCTGGTGGCGATTGTGGTGATTCTGCTGGCGGGGCGCCTTTCCTCAGTGGTGACCAAAAAGCGGATTGTAGCCTTTTCCGTCGGTCTGATGATTCTGGGCGGGTTGCTGCCGCTGGTGTTCCACCAGCATTTTTGGCAGCTGACGACGGCGGGCGTGATCTTCGGCCTGGGCTATGGGGGGATCTCCCCGCTGACCACGGCGCTGATCCATGAGCATTACAGCCAGGAGGAACAGCCCACCCTTCTGGGCTTCCAGTCGGCGGTCATCGGCATCGGCGGGGTGCTGTTCTCCTATATTGGAGGGCAGCTGGCGGCTTTGTGCTGGTGGTACGCCTATGGGGCCTTCGCCCTCTTTATTCCCATCCTGGTGCTGGTGCTGATGCTGCCCAAGGGAGAATTGTCCCCCCCGGTCAAATCGGTGGAAGGGGGCGGCCTGTGGAATTCCTATCTTCTGTTCTATGTGGCCCAGTCCATTCTCTTTGCTGTTTTCTTCTATATCTTCCAAACCAATCTGGCGCTGCTGGTGACCCAGCGGGGACTGGGGGGTTCCCAGCTTTCAGGGCGGATTCTTTCCTGCCAATCGGCGGTGGGGATTGTCTCCGGCATCCTGGGCGGCAGGGTGTTGGGACGGCTGCGGGAATTTTCCCTTCCCACCATTCTGGCCTGCACCGGTATCGCCCAGCTGGTGGTGTATTTTTCCCGCTCCACCCTGCCCCTCTTTTTTGCGGCGGCGCTGATCGGCTTTTTCTTCTCCATCCGGATGCCGGCCGGGTACCTGAAAGCCACCAGCTCGGTGGCCCCTGCCGCCGCTACCCTGGCCATCTCCATCTATTGCAGCTCCAGCCAGGTGGGGCAGTTCCTTTCTCCTCTGGCCATCAACAGCCTGGGGGAGCTGCTGCAGCTGGATCTGGAGCGGAAGTTCCTGATGGGGGGCGGCTGCCTGCTGGTTTTGGCGTTGCTTTCCGTCCTCTGGGAGCTGCGCTGCAAAAGACGCTGCGGCGGCGGTGAAGGAAAAACGGACCCGGATCCCCGAAAATCAGCGGAAAGAGAGCCGGCCTGAAGCAGACTTTTTCGGCAAGAGGAAGAAGGACGCTTCGCTCTGCCCCCAATGATCCATCATTGCGATATTGCCTCCCGCTCCGAAGCTGCCGGCGCGGGAGCTTTTTTGCGCCGCCAAAGGGAAAAATCCAGCCCCGGCCCAGGAAAAGAACGGTACATTTTTCAAGAAAATCTCTGTGAATTTGAACATAATCTCCAAAAACCGCCGGCAAAATCCGAAACGGATTTGTCACGGATTCACAGAATATTTCCAATCCCTTTCCATAAAATTTCACTTTATCCCCCCGGTTCTCTTGAAAAAGACAGGCGGATAGGGTACAATAAAACAAACGTCCCATATCCCCCGCCAAGGAGGGAAAACCGACAATATACAAAGAAAGATTGGTGATTGCATATGGGAATTCGTCTGAATGAAAAACACCTGGCGTCCTTCGTCTCCCCCCATGAGATGCAGGCGATGGAGCCGCTGGTGAAGGCTGCCGTCACCCAGCTGGAAACCGGTTCCGGCCTGGGCAGCGATTTTCTGGGATGGCTCCACCTTCCCACCGGGTATGACCGGGAGGAATTTGCCCGCATCTGCAAGGCGGCGGACAAAATCAAGGCCGACAGCGACGTGCTGGTGGTCATCGGTATCGGCGGCTCTTATCTGGGAGCCCGTTCCGCCATCGAGCTGCTTCGCTCCCCCCAGTACAACAGCTTGCCCAAGGACACCCCGGACATCCTGTTTGCCGGCTGCAACATCAGCAGCACCTACCTCAACGAGATCCTCACCCTGATCCAGGGCAGGGATTTCTCCCTCAATGTCATCTCCAAGTCCGGCACCACCACCGAGCCCGCTCTGGCGTTCCGGGTGCTGCGGAAAGCCCTCATCGAAAAGTACGGCGAGGCGGAGGCGGCAAAGCGCATTTACTGCACCACCGACAAGGCCCGGGGCACCCTGAAAGGTCTGGCGGACCGGGAGGGATATGAGAGCTTTGTCATCCCAGACGACGTGGGCGGCCGTTATTCCGTGCTGACCGCCGTAGGGCTGCTGCCCATCGCTGTGGCGGGAGTGGACATCGCCGCCATCATGGAGGGCGCCGCCGCTGCGGAAAAGGAGCTGGCCGAGCCCTCCCTGTGTAAAAACCCCTGCTATCGTTACGCCGCGCTGCGGAACATTCTCTATCGCAAGGGGAAGAGCACTGAGGTGTTCGTCAGCTATGAACCAGCCTTTACCCTGATGAATGAATGGCTCAAGCAGCTGTTCGGCGAGAGCGAGGGCAAGGACCAGAAGGGGGTCTTCCCCGCCTCCGTCACCTTCTCCACCGACCTTCATTCCATGGGTCAGTTCCTTCAGGACGGCAGCCGGATCATGTTTGAGACAGTGGTGGACATCCAGAAGCCCAAGACCGACTTTTTCCTGGAGCCGGATGCGGAGAATCTGGATGGGCTGAACTTCCTGGCGGGGCAGGCCATGTCCCAGGTCAACCGCCGGGCGATGGAAGGCACCGTCCTGGCCCACACCGAAGGCGGAGTGCCCAACATCATTCTGGAAATGCCGGAACTGAGCGAATATGAGTACGGCTATCTGGTGTATTTCTTCGAGAAGGCCTGCGCTGTCAGCGGCTATCTGATGGGGGTCAATCCCTTCAACCAGCCGGGCGTGGAGGCGTACAAGAAGAATATGTTCGCCCTGCTGGGAAAACCCGGCTACGAAGATCTGAAGGCCGATCTGCTTGAGAAGCTGGGCTGAAAAAACGATCCGGGAGCCCGCTCCCCCAACCATACCGATTCAATTTTTTGAAGGAGGACTTTACCATGATTAAGTTGATTGTAGGAAACAAAGGCTCCGGTAAGACCAAGACCCTCATCACCATGACCAACGAGGCGGTCAGCCACTCCGCCGGCAATGTTGTCTGCCTGGAGAAGGGCCTGAAACTTACCTATGATATTACCCATAAGGCCCGTCTGGTGGATACCGACGAGTATGCCGTGGAGGGTTTTGACGCGCTGTACGGCTTCCTGGCGGGACTGATGGCCGGCAACTATGACATCACCCACATCTTTGTGGACGCCACCCTGAAGATCGGCGGAAGAGATTATGAAGCCTTTGCGCTGCTGGTGGATAAGCTGAACAAGCTCCCCGCCGCCAGCCATGTGGAGATCACCTTCACCGTATCCTGCAGCGTGGAGGAGCTGCCGGAAAGACTTCACGAGATGGTCATCAACAAATAAAAACCTCTTTGGAGAGAAACGCCCTGCTTCCATTTTGAAGCAGGGCGTTTGAGCGTGTCGAAAAAGTTCGACACGCTTCCAGGGGGACCCCGTCCCCCTGGATACGATTCTGGTTCCAGGAGAAACCAGAATCGATACCCCCGGTTTCGCGCCCCTGTGGGCGCGGGTCGTGGTATAAAAATCAGGCGCATGTCCTGATTTTTATGATTTTGAATGTTGTTTTCCTTTTGAAAATGGGTTTCGCGACAGTCTGAAACGCCCTGCCTTCATTTTGAAGCAGGGCGTTTTTTGCTGGTCAAAAATCTGAAGCCGGAAGGAAATTTCACTGAAAATCTCAAAATCAGGACCACCTCCTGACGGCGCGTCCATGACCTTCCCCAGGGAGGGCGCTCAGGGAACCCAACCGGGCTTTGCCGCCGGTCCGGCTTGGATTCAGAGAGGTGGGAAAAACTCTTTGGAGGCGTGGCGAAGGGCTTCGGCACAGGCGGAGACGCCGCTTTTCTCCCGGAGGGAGGACGCTTCTGTGGAGGAAAGGGGAAAAACGGCGGTAAAAAGGAGAGGGATCCAAGGGGACCGGATCTGTTGAAAGAGGTCGGTTCCCTTTGGTAAGGGGGAAAAGGAGAGGCGGGAGCCTGCCGGATTTTTTGCTCACTCCAGGCAGTCCCTTTTTCCGAAACAAAGGGGCAACAAAGACAGGGGCCCCGCCTGTATCCACAGGCAAAGCCCCTTGTTTGGGAAAAAATATTTTTTGAAGCCCCTGCCGTTGTGAGACCCCGGGGACAGGGAAAATATCCGGGGGACAGTGCGGCAGATGAACCCAGGGAAAGTCGCTGACCTGGGGACGCCGGGAAATTTCCCGTCTGGATTCCCACAGGCGTTACTCCGCCAGCGCGTAGGTGATGGACACATCCCCTTCCCCCAGCTCCTCCCGCAGATGGGAAAGATCCCCTTCCAGACGTCCCAGTGGGGTAAAGGTCCAGGAGTTGTTGGCATAATACAAAACGATGCGGTTGCCCTGGTACAGGATCAGATCCCCGGCGGAGGTATCCAGAGGCTGGTCGTTTCTGGGCAGGGACTGAGGCAGCGGCCCCACCTTTTCAAAGTTCCCGTAATCCTCAGCCGCTACAGTGACAGAGCCTCCCTGGGCAGTCAGCAGTTCCACAAAGGCCTGGGCGGAGGTGTTGTCCGCCAGGGAGACGCTGTAGGTGTGGCCGTTGAAGGAGACGGTGATCTCCCTTTCCCCCTGCGCCTCCGTCTCCTGGAAGGAAAGCCCCTCCAGCCAGCGGGCCACTTCCTCTGCTGTGGCGGACCCGGAGAATCGTTGCCCCCCCAGCCATTGACCGCCCTCCGTCAGCTCCGGCAGACCTTCGTTGCTGTATCCGCTGCCCCCGGAGGTGCAGAAGCCCACGATGTTTTTGCCTTCCCAGGAATAGCTTTCCGCAAAGGTTCTCATAATTTTGGGCGGAATCCCCCACCAGATGGGATACCCCAGAAAAACCGTGTCGTAGTCCTCCCAGTTTTCCACCAGGCAATCAGGCGCGAGGGAAGGCCGGGCCAGGTCATCCTGCTGTTCCTCATTGGCCCGGCAGTCGCCGGTGTAATCCAGATCCTCCGGGGAGTATGGCTGTTGGGGAACAATTTCAAAAAGGTCCCCCTGGAGCAGTTCCCCAATGGTTTCCGCTACCCCTTTGGTGGTTCCCGTGGCGGAGAAGTAGGCCACCAGAATGTGGGAGGCGTCCTCCCCGGCCGGCTGCTCCTCCAAAGGAGCGGGGTCGGCGGAAACTTCCGGCGGCTGCTCCGACGGGGAGGAAAGGGTCGAATCCTCCGGCAGGGAAGAAGCCGGCGAATCCTCAGACCGGGAAGAAGCCGACACATTTTCCGCCGGGGAACAGGCGGACATGGAAAGGCTGCAAATCAGCCCAAAAGAAAGAAGCAAAGAAAAAAAGCGTTTTTTCACCTTTCATCCTCCTTTGTGAACAATTGATGGGCTGGGGAAAGGCTTCCTGTCCCCTCAGCGCAGGTATTTCCGGTAAAATTCTTCGATCCTGTCAAAAGGGATCTTGTCCTTCTGGTCGTACAGATCGGTATGGGTGGCGTCGGGAATCAGCAGCAGCTCCTTATTGTAGGCCCAGGGGCTGTTCCGAACCATCTGCTGAAAAGCGTCCCGGCTGAAATAACAGGAGTGCGCTTTTTCCCCATGCAGCAGCAGCACGGCGCCGGGAATTTCGCTGCTGTATTGCAGGATGGGCATATTGAGAAAGGAGAGGGAGGAGGTGAGGTTCCATCCCTCATTGGAGTTGAGGGATCTTTCGGTGTAGCCCCGGGGCGTTTTATAGTAATCGTGGTAATCCCTCACAAAGGAAGGGGCGTCCGGGGGCAGGGGGTCCGCCACCCCTCCCGCCCGGACGGGAACCCCTGTTTTGTAATCTTCGGTCCGCTGGGCGCAGAGGCGTTTTTTGGTTTGATACCGGGCCTCGGCGCTGTCCTGCCCGTCAAAGTATCCCCTGGCAGTCACCCGGGTCATATCGTACATGGTGGAGGCGACGGCGGCCTTGATGCGGGTGTCCATGGCGGCGGCGTTCAGGGCCATGCCGCCCCATCCGCAGATCCCCAGGATGCCGATCCTTTCCGGGTCCAGGAAATCCCGGGTGGAAAGAAAGTCCACCGCGGCGCAGAAGTCCTCGGTATTGATGTCCGGAGAAGCGACATTTCT
>CASFXA010000052.1 GCA_949298535.1 uncultured Oscillospiraceae bacterium | reverse complement strand
CATCGCCCTGGCCGATCATAACACCTGCGCCGGTTATCCTTCCCTGCGTCAGGCCTGCGAACTGCTGGATTTGGATTGCCTGCCCGGGATGGAGCTGGACTGTCGGTATGACCGATATGAACTGCACATCCTGGCCTACGGCTTCCGGATGGAGGAAACATTGCTGGCCCTGGCCGGAGAATGTCGCCGTCTGCTGCTGGAGATGAGCCGGGATCTGATCCGCCGGATGGAAAAAGATCTGCCCGCCCTGTCCCTGAAGGAGTACGACGCCTGGGATTATGAATCAACCCAGGGGGGATGGAAGGGGCTGCATTACCTGCTCCACAAAGGCGTAACCCGGGAACTGACCGACGGGATGTCCCTTTATGCCGCCTACGGCTGCGACTACACCGATTATCCCTTTCCCCCGGTGGAGGAAGTCTGCCGGGTCATCCGCCGGGCAGGAGGCGTACCGGTGCTGGCTCACCCCTGCAACTGGTTCGACGCGGGAGATCCCCAACGGCTGCTGTTCCATCTGGATCGCTTGGCGGCGGCGGGGGTGGGAGGAATCGAGTGCTACTATCCCGCCAATTCTCCGGAAATGACCCGCCTCTGCCGGGATTACTGCCTGGACCATGGATTTATGATTACTGCCGGCAGCGACGCCCACGGCGATTTTCAGAAGCGCCACCATGGGGTGGAATATTACATCGGAGCTGTGCGGGTGGATCGTTCCCAATTGGCGCTGCACCCTTTACAGAGCGAAACGAACAAAGGAGAATAAAAACGACATGAAACTTGGTATTATGTGCGCTTCCCAAAATGAACTTCGGCCTCTCACTGGCAAATTGACCAATTCCACAGTCTCCTCCTACCTGGGACGGGAATTTTTCTGCGGCGGCTATCATGGTCTGGACACAGTGGTGGTGATGGGAGGCGTTGGCAAGGTCAATGCCGCTGTTACCGTTCAAACCCTCATCCAGTGCTATGGAGTGGACACCGTCATCTTTACCGGCGTGGCAGGAGGACTGGACGACAGCCTTTCCCTCCAGGACGTCATCATCGGCACCCAGCTGCTTTATCACGATCTTCCCATGGAGCTGGTCAACAACAACGATATGTTCCCGGAAATGCCCCGGGATTGTTTTTCCTCCGATCCCGCTCTGGTGGAGCTGTGCCGGGGATTGGGGAAGCATCTCCGCTTCGGCAAAATTGTCACAGGGGACGCCTTTATTTCCGGTGGAGCCAGGGATGAAATCATCCGGCAGCACCATCCCCTGTGCGTGGATATGGAAAGCGCCGCGGCGGCACAGGTCTGCTGGTTTTTCCGCACACCCCTGCTGGTGATCCGTTCCCTGTCGGATTTTGCTGACGACGACGCCACGGATTCCTATGAGGAAAACATCGGGGACAGCGTTGTTTCCGCCGCTCAGGTGCTGGACGAAGTGGTGCGTAAACTGGCGGAACAGAAATGACGGCCCGATCCGCGGCAATCAGGGGAGCTTCCGGGAAGCCCTCCTTTCTCCCGTCTTTGCTATGGGCGATAACCGGAATTTTGGTGGTTGGGAGCGTCCAAGGTAAAGAAGGCGCCATTTAATTTGATTTTTCAGGCGCGGCGTATCTGTACAGTAAATTTCCTTTACGCTCATGCTGTTTCTTCATAAATCACAACAAAGACACCGGAGGCAGGGCATTGAATTCCTTTCCTCCGGTGTCTTGATTTTTTCCCGGGAAATCTTTCGTTTAATCCTCCAGTTCCAGTTTTTGACGCACGATTGCCACCTGCTCTGCCGTCAGATCCTCCCCGGTTTGCAGTATCAGCAGAACGTGGGGGTACCGAACCATAATTTGATTTCCCCTGTCGGACCAAACCTCCTCGGCGCCCCACAGCACTGCCAGATCCTCCCGCTCCACAGCTGCGGACTCTCCCCACGCAAGGAGATCCTTCCGCTCCAGCCATTCTTCACCCAAGCGGTCCAGGGGGTTGGACCAACAGCAGCGGTACACCTTATAGTTTAAATTCCATGTTTCCTTTCCTTCCAGAGAAGCGTAGGAATCCTGATCCCCTTCCAGTTTGGAAAACACCGGAGAAGCACTTTGATCCAGATGATAAGAATAAATGTCCCTGTCGATTTTGTATCCCAGATCTTCCAATGTCAGGGGCAGTTGATCCCGATACAAAGTAAAGGTCACGGTATGGCCATTGCTGGTGACGGTATAGGGAATCCCCTCCTCCTGCTGCCGGTTCTGCAGAAAGGAGATGGTCCACCACATCAGTCCGGCGGTAGCCACTACCACCAGCAGCATTTGAACCGCTGCGATCATAGCGATATTTTTCTTGGGGGAAACCCCTGCCCTCTTCAACTTCCGGCGCAGGAGACCTCCCGCTCCGATGGCCAAAACCATCACGCCGCCGCCGGAAAGCAGCATCCAACTGTTCTCCTGACTCAGCGCCCAGAACAGGGTAAAGCACACTGCTCCAGCGGAGCATAGCATGATCCACCATGCCATCATCTTCCGCAGACGATAGTTTCCTCCGGGACAGCGTCCCCCAGCCTCCACAGCCTTCCTGGCACGATGATACCACAAAGCGGTATCCGCCATCACAAACAGGCAATAGAACATCAGCATCAGCATCAATACCGTGGAGGCCAGCAGCGCCCCGTTGGAAAGGTAGTAGTCCGGCGACTGGCAGTAATACCATCCAAAGAGACACTGCTCCGCCGCAATCAGAGTCACAATCAAACTGTAATTGCGGAAAACCAGTTTTTTCAGGCCATCCCAACTATTTTCCAGCTTGACCCTCTCGTCGC
>CASFXA010000051.1 GCA_949298535.1 uncultured Oscillospiraceae bacterium | reverse complement strand
CATGCTGCCGGAGAGAAAGAGAATTTTGGCGTCCTCGCCTCCCAGCTCGATGATGACGTCCCCGTCCGGGATCAGCCTTTTGGCCGCCACACGGGTGGCGTACACCTCCTGGACGAAGGGAATCCCGCAGCTGTCCGCCATTCCCATCCCAGCGGAACCGGAAATGGTCAGTTTTGCCGTTTTCTCCTGGGGAAAACGATGATGAACCTGGGTCAGCAGCTGGGCTGTTTTTTGGGTGATCTGGGAAAAATGCCGCTCATAGGACTGATACAGCAGCGTTCCTTCCTCATCCATCGCAACACATTTGATCGTTGTGGAGCCAATGTCCAAGCCAATTCTCATTCTATCAACCATCCATTCCGCCGGTTCTCCGGCAAAAATCCCGGCGCGTCCCTTCCCCGGCCAGGGAAAAGAAGAAACCGAACAGTAAACTTTTATTTACAATCATCACAAACAATATTATACCCATTTAGTCAAAAAAGGCAATGGATTTTCCTTCCCTTACAGGGAATTGGCGACAAAGTCGTCAGTTGTGCCAGTTTCCTCCGTTGTGTCGCCGACGGTTTTTGACACAATTGCGGGACTCTTTTTGGGTCTTCCCCCCAGATAAAGCCAGGCGCAGATCAAGGTGGTGAAGGGGATGGTGAGCAAAATACCGATGCTCCCGACCAGCGCCTGAAGCACCTCCACCGCCACCATTTCCCGGCTCAGCAGCCCCAGCAGAGAATCGTTATTGGCCGCCAGCAGCAGCACCGTGGCCATGGAGCTGCCAATATAGGCCAGGATCAGCGTGTTGGACATGGTGCCCATCATATCCCGGCCAATGACAAAGCCGGAGCGGGTCAGGAGGGAGAAGGTGGGATGCTCCCCATTTTCCCGCAATTCCCACAAAGCGGAGGCGATGGACATGGACACATCCATCAGCGCTCCCATCGCGCCGATGAGGATGCCGGCGTACAGCACCCCCAGCAGATCCAGGGGCCGGTCCGGCAGCAGATAGTAGAGAAAGGAGGTTTCCTGATCCACCATCCCCGTCAGATGGAGGGCGGAGGTCATCCCCAGGGACAACACCGCCGCCGCCCCAATGCCGGCCATACAGCCCAGACCGGCGCAGAGGGTTTTCCTGCCGCATCCGCTGACAATCACCAGGGTGGTAAAAACCACATAGGCGCAGATGAGGCTGGACCAAAAATAGATATTCTGTCCCGACAGCACCGCCGGAACAAAGACATAAAAGACCGCTCCGCAGGTGAGGCCCAGGGTAAAGATGGTCCGCGCCCCTTTAGCCCGGCCAAAAACAAGAAGCAGCAGCAAAAAAGCCCCGCCCAGAAGGCCCAGGGCAGGGGTACGGTCAAATTCACCCACCATCCACACCATCTGGCCGTTATCGCCGTCGGTGTAGTAAAGGAGAACCCGATCCCCGGCTTCCACCGGATCCATCTGGATCCCCAGCAGGTCGTCCACGCTTTGAACAGCGGTGACCGTTTCCCCCTTCTGTTCTCCTCCGGTAATTTGAGCGGAGAAAAAGCGGAAATAGCCGCTGATGACGATGCCGCCGCCGGCGTCGGTGCTGGTGGTTTGGTGGTCCAGAACCTGGATCACTTTGGCCGGCACCGGGCGATCCAAAATTTCAGCGGAGACCGGGCCGGAAGAGGCAAGGCGGTTGCCCACCACAAGAAAAAGCACCGCAAACACCCCGGTAACCAGCGCTACAATCCAGTCCTCCCGGGAAAAATCACTTTGGAATAAGGAGGGCACAGGGAAGCTCCTTCCTATTAATAATATCCTTCCACTCTGACATGATACACTGTTCTTTTGTGTCATTCAAGGGAAAAAAACTGAATATTTTTTTATATCTGACTTTTGCAATTTTTATTCACAAAACAGCAAAGCAGGAAGGAGCTTTCCGGCCAGATTCCATTTTATTCCAGGAAAAACAGGGAGAAAAATTGCAGCTTCCTATGGGATGAATTGTTCAGGTTCCTTCAAAACGGCGTTCGCCATCCGGCGTCCACACTCCCCCGGAACACCCTCTCCGGATCCTTCAATGTCAAAAATTTCATTCAGGAAACAAAGGGGCTCTCGGCCATCCGGACGGAATCTTCCCAAAGCAGGTAAGTCCGCAGCCATCGCCGCCTGGCCTGCCGCCGGACCGGGGCAGTTTTCCGCAGCGGTTTTGAAAAGCAAATTTGGCTGACGCCAAGGCAGGTGTGGGGAAAATCGGAGGAGCGGGAAAATGAAAAAACCGCCGGGATCACACCATCTCAGCGGTTTGAAGAAGGGGTATCATTGTAAACGCGCCGAAATATGCCCGCGCAGGAGGAATGGGGGCTTCCGCTGCCGGTAGATGCAGCAGGGCTGCCGTCCCTTCAAACGCTGCTGGAAACCACGGCAGAATTGAAATCTGCCATCTTCAGATTGCCCGCTGTCCGGATCCGGAGGCTGAAGGATGATTCCGGTTGCCGGTTCCTCCCATGGGGCAAGCCATGATCTTCCGGCCTGTTCCTTCCCCGTTTCCCCGGAAGAAAGGCATACGCCCCGCCGCTGAGCGGCGGGGCGTGAATTCAGTCTTTCCCGTCAATGGAAGCAAGAGAAAATCTGCCTTCCATCCAGCGTCACTCCGCTGCCGGGGCAACACTGCACTGGAACGGCGCCAGCTTCTGGCCGTCATAGACCGCTTCCCTGGGGTTGTGGTTTATCACCATCCGGATCCGGTCCGCTCCCGCGCCCCGGTACGCAACCTCCACCCCGGGCTCAGTCTGCTGGAAGGGAATCTGCTGCTCCTTCACAATCGTTTCCAAAATCCGATCCAGAACCGATTGCTCCAAACCACAGCCCAGGTAGTAGACAGATCCTTCCTTTTGCCGTTTGCAGGCGGCGGCCGCAAACTGCTCATAGTTTCATTGCTCTTCCTCCAACAAAAATTGTATTCCGGATCTTCCGGGATGTTACTGCTTCTCAAAGCGGATCATGAGGCTGGCGTAGTCGCCGTTGAGTTTCACCTCAAGCCCATGGTGCATCAGGTAGCCTCCGCTCTTGGCGATCTCCCCCTTGGAGGAGGTATGCAGGATATAGGTGGCGTTTTCCTCCAGACCTCTCAGCCGGATGGTTGTGCCCCGGTGCCCCACCTTGCTCTGGGGCAGGAAGGCAAAGAATACGCCCCGGTCCTCCCTGAGGTACTCATAGAGGAAATACCGGTCCGCAGAGGGGTTTTCCAGCCGGTAGAATTCGCCCTCCTGAATGATGGGGCGGATCTCCTTGTACTGGGCAATCATCCGCTGGGAAAGTTCCGTCTCCTCCGTTGAGAATTTCAGAATGTTGCAGCCGATCCCCAGGCTGCCCATCATGGCGCTGTGATACCGGAAGGTCAGGGGGATCATCCGCCCGGAAAGGAAATTGGGGCAGTCGGTGACCCATGCCCGCATGGCCTTGATGGGATAGATGCGGGAATAGGAATCCTGGATGTACAGGCGATCATAGGCATCGGTATTGTCGCTGGTCCAGAAATCGTCAAAAACACCCAAAATGCCGTAATCAATCCGCCCGCCGCCGGAAGCGCAGGCCTCAAAGAGGACGTCGGGGTGCTTCTTCTTCAGCTCCGTGACAATTCCATAGACTGTCTGGATGTGCTTGTACCAAACATCCCTCTGGGGACCGGTTTGAGAAATGGGGCGGTTGGCGTCCCACTTGATGTAGTCGATTTCGTACCGGGTAAGCAGATCATCCAGCATCTCATAGAGAAACGCCCGCACCTCCGGCTTGGTGATATTCAGCACATACTGGACCCGGGAGGTATCGCTGACCCTGGTCTCGTAGTGATAAATCCAGTCCGGATGCTGCTGGTAAAGCTGGGCCTTGGGATTGACCATCTCCGGCTCCACCCAGATGCCGAACTTCATGTTCAGGCCCTTGACCGCATCAATAAGTTCCTCCAGACCGTTGGGGAACTTTCCTTCGTTGACATACCAATCCCCCAGGCCATTCTGGATGCTGTGGCGCTCTCCGAACCAGCCGTCGTCCAGCACGAACAGCTCCGCCCCCAGCTCCGCGGCCTTCTGGGCCAGCTTGATCTGATCCCGGCTGTTGACATGAAATTCTGTCGCTTCCCAGGAGTTATACAGCACCGGACGGAGCCCGGGACGCAGGATGTGATCCTGAGCGAAGCGGTGCAGGTTGTGGGTCATGGTCTCAAACCCGTGGGCGGAATAGCCGCAGAGGATGGAAGGCGCCTCAAAGGAGTCTCCCGGGGCCAACTCCAGAACACAGTCGTGGGGGTTCAGGCCCATCTGCACCAGAGTCTCTCCATAGGGCGTTTGCTCCACCACGCCGCTGAAATTTCCGCTCAGCCGCAGCGCGCCGAAGTACACCTCGCCTTCCGTCTCGGTAGCGTTCCGGTCCAGAACAAAATAGGGATTATGGTTGTGGGTGGAGATTCCCCGGCGGTTTTCAATGACAATCTTGCCATAGCTGACCTTCTGGACAAACCGCTGCTGCTCCGCACCCCAGTGGCCGTGGACGTTGGAGAAGTTCAGGTCCTCGTAGGGGATGTGGAACTGGGCGCTGTGCAGCTTTTCCACCTGCACAGGATCGGCGGTCTGATTTTGAATGACCACCTTCCGCTCCATCAGATCGTACTCCGGATAGATCTTGTAATGGAGATCCATGAGGAACTCATAGTGGTTGTCCTTCAGATGCACAACCAGCTCTTCCCAGTCATCGCCTTCCTCCACATCGTACCCGCAGTACTGGTACACCAGCTCCCGGGTTCCGTCGGCGAAGGTGGCTTTCAGGCAGTGTTCCTTATAGCGCAGGCCCCCATAAACCGGAAATTCCTCCCTGGTGATCTCAAACACCGGATCGTTGGTGGATACCTCGGTGAGCTGAGGCAGCTCCAGCTCCTCAACAGCCCCGATCTTCTTGCCCCAGTACAGATGGCGGATCAGCCCCAGATCATCTACGCCGAAGGCATAACTGGTGGACTTGGTGTTGATTAGGAACACATCGTTTTTCGTATTAACTGCGATGCTCATATTTCTCCTCCCGTCTTCCCTTTCTGCTGTTAATAAAAAGATAACATTTTAGGAAAGTGCAGTCAATACGTTTACTAAAACTTTTATTCATTTAACTTGATTTTCGCAAAACATTAACTAAAGGATTTACCTGTTTTTATGAAAGATGCAGATAAGAAATTCTTTTGCATCCAGCGATAAAAAGGGACTGTGCTCCATCGGCAAAAACGCAGCGAAAAGGGCGGACGACGCCATCTGCCTTTTCTAGGACGCGGAGCGTTCTGAGGCGGCGTGGCGCCGGGTGTTTTTGAATGAGCCTGGCTTGGGGCAGTGCGGCGGAAGCGCTCCCCTTTCCTTCCAGCATCCCGCTGACCTCGCCCATATCCCGGCGCTTTCCACGCCCCCAGGGCTTCCCTGGATTCGCCAATACATCTTGCCTGTGGAGGTCCGCGCCTGTTTGCTTCCGCACATTTTCCCGCCCCTTCCGGCGTGGAGCTTGTCCGCCTGGCTGCGGATGCGGCAACGATCCTGTCGCAAAACTGTTGAGGGGAAGAGGGCGTCTCGCAGGGATTTGCCCTGCGGATCAAGCCGCCGCCAGCGCCCCCATTGAACAGGATACGCCTCTTCCTGCAATCGGCACCATTGTGGACGTCTATAGACGCAAAAGGCCGGAGCGTAAAAACCTTTACGCTCCGGCATAATTGGCAACGAATCGTTCATTTTTCCAGCGGCGGGATGTCCTCCGCCATCAGACAGCAGACCATCCGGATCCTTTCGTCCAGACGCGCCGAATTCTTTTCGCCCACACATGGCGCAAAGCCATAACGGCGCTACCGCCACAACAGAGACGAAACCCGCTTTCGGCAGAGGGCATCCGGCAGAGGAGGTTTCCCTTCCACGGCCCAGACCAAAAACTTCCGGAGAAAAACTCCAGGATTTTGCTGTGCCGTTTTGGCCGCCCAGATTTGTGTTCTTCCGGACAGAAGGACGCCTTCCCTTCCTCACCTGTCCTTCACACTGTTCCGTTCTTCCAGCTTGCACGAGATGATAATTTGCTTGGGATGGATTTTTTTCTGCCAGAGCAATTCCAAACAAAGGGCTGCCGCGTCCGCGCTCTCCCGCAGAAACACCTCCACCGAGGACAGGGACGGCTCAGAAAGTTTGGATAAGCTGGTGTTATTGAAAGTAATGACACCGACATCTTCGGGAATCTGAATCTGATACTCCCGCAGAACTTTGAGCAATCCGGGAGCCACCGCGTCGCTGGCCGCGAAAATCGCGTCAGGAAATTTCTTGCCGCATTCCAGATATTCTTTGGTAGCGGCATAGCCGCTTCTGGGATTCATTTCACAGTCGATTACCAGGTCCGCATCATAACAGCCCCGCTCCAGGAGGGAGTTTTTATAATAATAAAACCGGGGATCCATGGAGAGTTCTTTTTTCCCTCCATAAGTATACACGCTGCCCAAGTATGCCACCCGCTCGTATCCATGCGCCCAGAAGCAGTTCAGCACTTGGCGAACAGCCAGGTGGTAATTGGGAACAATGCTGCAATATTTCTCCTCATCGGGCGACGAGTCCAAAAAGACCACGTTGTCTGTGTAGACATGAAAATCATCGATCTCGCCCGGGGTAAAACGACCAATGGCCACAATCCCATCCAGAGGCAGGTCATCATTCTTGACAAAATGCCCCTGCTCATTGCGGAACAGCATCACCGTACTCCAGTGCCGCTCAAAACAAACCTCGTCCAAAACATTTTTTAACACCATGTAATAAATATCTTCCAACAACTGGGCTGTTTCAAACATTTGAGCAATTCCGATGCGTTTTTCCGCCGAGTCCTGCTGCTTTGAGCCATCTGTCGCTTCCGGGGACGGATTTCTTTGATACCGCTGCTGAACAGTCCGGTATCCCAGCTCTTTGGCCGTGTCCAACACCCTCTGCCGGGTCTCCCTGGTCACACTGAGGGAGGGGTCCTGATTTAACACTCTGGATACCGTGGCCGAAGATACTCCGGCCAGATCTGCGATTTCTTTTAGCGTTGCCATTGCGATGCTCCTATTCGCTCAGGAAGTAGTAACCATTTATACTAATAATTTTACTGTATTTAGCCTCATCATACAAGTAAAATTTGAAACCTATATCTGCCTAAATTCATCTTTTCATCAAAATATGGCGATATTCCCGGCAAAAGAATCAGGAAGTCTTTCCCCTTTGCCCGATCAAGCCTTCTCTGTCGTCCATTTTTTCGTCAGCAGCAGGCAAATCCCAGGTAAAAATTTTACGCCCGCAGATTCATTTGATCCGAACTCTCATGATCCGGATCCATCCTGCCCGCCGGGCTGCAGCACAACAGGGGACTTTGTTATTTTTTCAGGAGTGTGGACGATTTCCAAAGGAACGGGTCCTTGCATAGCTCAATAAAACATTTCATCACTGGAGTCAGATAAAGAGAGCTGCGATAAGAGAGATATACAGGACATCGGGGAAAGTTTCGAAGACGGAAAAAACAGACATCCAAGGTGTCAATAAGACAAGCAGCGCTGTTATCAGTAAAAATGGCCACCCCAATACCACTTTCCACCAGTTTCGCTATGGTGTAGTAATCGTAAAGCTCCAGCCGACGTTGCGGATAAAAACCATTTTCTTGAAAATATGCCTCTGCAATGCTTCTGCCGCCCTGAGAACTGTAGTTGAGAAGAAAAAGATCTCCCTGGACCTCATCCAGACTTATATCTTCCTTTTTTTCCCAGCTCTTCTCGGATTTCCAACGAAGTGCCAAGGGATGATCCATGGGTACGGCCAGGAGGAAACTTGAAGTGGCGATAATCGTTTGGTTCAAGTCCGGATAAGCCTGACTATTAATAGAAAAATCAGCAATTCCTTCCCGGGTGAGAGCATAAAGAGAATTTCGGTCCTCGCCATGGAGCAGAGAAATCTCCAGTCCTGGCAGCTTTTGTTTGAGCAGTGGCATTAACCGCGGAAGAAGTTGTTGCGCCCGCATGGGGAAAGAGCCAATGAAACAGATCCCCGCTTTCCGTCCCGATGTTCTTCTATCTGTCGCTGAAAGTTATAGTGAAGCTCCTGCATCTTTTTCAATGTCTCCAAATAAAGTATCCCTTCATCGGTAGGAACCATAGGCGTCACATCTCGGCGAAAAATTTTGAACCCCAGTTCTTGCTCTAAATTGGCCAGACGTTGACTCAGAGCCGGTTGTGAACAAAACAATTTCTTAGAAGCGGCTGAAATCCCGCCTTCTCTGGCAATAGTCAATATAAATTCAATCTGTTTTTCGTCAAAGCGCATAGTGTTGGCCTCCTCTCCCAGTCTAAATAAAGAATTCTTTGTGTAAGAAAACAAAAAACAACCTGGAAACTTTATTTATATAAGAAAAATCGAATGATATTTATCAAAATAATTCGATTT
>CASFXA010000050.1 GCA_949298535.1 uncultured Oscillospiraceae bacterium | reverse complement strand
GCTGTTGGCGTCCTCCACCAGCCGGACAATCTGGGCGAGGGTAGTGTCCTCCCCCACCCGGAGGGCCTGGAAGGTGAAGTAACCCGACCGGCTGACCGTGCCGCCGGTAACCTTGTCGCCCGCCGCCTTTTCCACCGGCAGGCTTTCTCCGGTGATGGCGGATTCATCCACAGCGGCGGAGCCCTCCAGCACCACGCCGTCCACAGGGATACTTTGCCCGGTGCGCACCACCAGTACATCCCCGGCCAGCACCTCCTCCACCGGCACTTCTTCCTCCACACCGTCCCGAAGGCGGGTGGCGGTTTTGGGCGCCAGGTCCATCAGCTTGGCGATGGCGTCGGAGGTGCGGCCCTTGGAGCGGGCTTCCAGGAATTTTCCCAGGGTGATGAGGGTGAGGATGGTGCCCGCCGATTCAAAGTACAGGTCCATGGAGTACCGGGATACCAACGCTTCATCTCCGTGGCCCAGTCCCCAGCCAATGGCGTAGATGGCGGCCACGCCATAGATGACAGCGGCGGAGGAGCCCACGGCGATGAGGGAATCCATGGTGGGGCTGCGGTGAAAGAGGGCTTTGAAGCCGTTGATATAGTATTTGCGGTTGATGTACATAATGGGCAGCACCAGCAGCAGTTGGGTGAAAGCGAAGGTGATGGCGTTGGCGTTGCCGTGGAAAAAGTCCGGCAACGGCAGCCCCATCATGTGACCCATGGAGACATACATCAGGGGAATTAAAAAAAGGAAAGACACCTTCAGCCGCAGTTTCATGGAGCGGATCTCCTGGGCGGCGGTATTCTCGGCGGCGGGGGCAGAAGCGGCCTTTTTGGCGGCAGCCAGGGAAGCGCCGTATCCGGCATCCACCACCGCGGCGATGATGGTATCAGCAGAAGAAACGGTATCATCCCAGCTGACCTGCATGGAATTTTGCAGCAGGTTCACCGTTACCTGGGAGACGCCGGGTACCTTCTGCACCGCTTTTTCCACATGAGCGCTGCAAGCGCTGCAGGTCATACCGGTGACATTGAATTTCTGTTTGTTCATGGAAAAGCTCCTTTTCACTCTTGAGGCTTCCAACAAATCACCCCCACCCCGGGGGGGTGTTGTCAACGAGCTTATTGTATCCTGAATCGGTATCCTTGTCAAGAGGAAAAGGAGGCCTCGGCGGAAGAAAAGCGGAGCGGATGATGGGGGAAGGCGGCTCTTTTGATGGAGTATCGGGCCAATCCCCATATGGTTTCAGCAATAAAAGGGAGATGGCGGGATGCTTGATTGGTTCTTTGGTGGGACCAACGGAGAAAAATCCCTTCCGGTAAATCTTCGTCAGGGCTCAGATTGGTTTCCTTGGTCCCAGGGACCCGCCTTCAATCTTCCAGCGAAAAAATTTCCTCCACCGGCAGTCCCAGCAGTCTTGCGATTTTCATGGCCAGCTCCAGGGTGGGATCATATTTGTCATTTTCGATGGCGATAATGGTCTGGCGGCTTACGCCCAGCTGTTTTGCCAAATCCTCCTGGCGGAGCCCCGCCTGTTTTCTCAGTTGTTTGACGATATTTTTCATGGGTTTTACGCCTTCACCAGAAAGTAGGTCCCTGCCGACAGAATCACCGCCGCGGCCACAATTGTGAAAATGATGGTCCGCAGCAATAGATTGGGCTGCCGATATTCCTCGTCCCCCTCCACCATTTTTTGTTTTAATCCCAGCTGCACAAAACTTTGCACGCTGACAGCAGCACAGAGAATCAAAGAGGGGAGGGGGTTGTGTTTTGCGCCGTATGCAAGGGTTTGCCAGCTGTTAAAAAGAGTCCACCCACACAACATCAGCAGTGCGACGCGATAGCCCCATTCTTCCGAGCGAAGCTGAATATTGCGATCCATTTCATCCATTTTTTTCATCGGAAAACCTCCTGCTTCAAATGTTAAGAGTTCTTTATATTTTTAGAATAGATGATCTTTCACGAAATGTCAAGAGTGTTTAACATTTTTATCAGGAGGAAGGAACCGCAAACCATTTTTGGGACCTTGGGTCAGAGTCAAATTCTGTAAATCCAGCCAAAGGGAGAGAGCCCCATAGGAATAGAAAAAGAATATTGGCGTGAGACCGGACATTTTCTCTCTGCCGGGAAGACGCATTTGGGGAAAAGAGGAATTTTCAGCGCCTTTTCCCTGAAGGAGAGGGGAACTGGCTGCTGTTTTTGCCGACGTTTGCAGCGTTGAAGAAAATCAGCTTTGCCCAAGGAAGGAGGATGGACTTTTCTCCCGGGCAGCTTTATAATAAAATCGTAACGGCATTTACACCGAAGCGGTGCGGAAAGTGATGGAGGGACAAAAATGGAGCGACGTATTTTGGTCATCGGCAGCCTGAATATGGATATGGTGGTCAATGTAGAACAGATGCCCCTGCGGGGGGAAACCATCATGGGAAAATCTTTGGCCTATGTGCCCGGCGGAAAGGGAGCAAACCAGGCCTGCGCTGCGGGAAAGCTGGGGAAAAATGTGACGATGCTGGGCTGTATCGGGGACGACGGCAACGGTCAGGCGCTGCGGAAGAGCCTGGCGGCAGCAGGGGTGGATGTTTCCTATCTGGTGGTTTGTCCCGGGGTACCCACCGGATTGGCGGTCATTACCGTGGACAACGGCGGAGGAAACAGCATCATCGTCATTACCGGAGCCAACAGTCAGTGCAGTCCTGAGGTGATCCGTGCGCATGAAAAGCTGATCGCTGACAGCGACATCGTCGTTCTTCAGCTGGAGATTCCTTTGGAGGCAGTGGCGGAGGCGGTGCGTTTGGCCAAGGCCCATGGAAAAACGGTGGTGCTCAATCCCGCCCCCGCGCCGGACAGCCTGCCGGACGAGCTGCTGCGGTCGGTGGATTACCTGACCCCCAATGAAACGGAGCTGGCCAGACTCTCCGGGATGCCCACCGATACGGCAGAGCAGACAGAACAGGCGGCAAGGAGCCTCATTGAGCAGAAGGGGATAGGAGCGGTGCTGGCCACGGTGGGCAGTGCCGGGGCGCTGCTGGTGACGGCGGAAACCGCTCAGCTGGTTCCCACCATCAAGGTCCAGGCAGTGGATACTACAGCTGCGGGGGACACCTTCCACGGTGGATTTGTAACTGCCCTGTCAGAGGGGCGTCCGGTGCTGGAAGCGATCCGGATGGGCAATATGGCGGCATCCATTTCCGTCACCAGGAAGGGAGCGCAGACCTCCATTCCCACCAGGGAGGAAGTGGAAGCGCTGCTGTGACAGACAGGCGGAGGAAAGGGTTTCTGTTCTATCCTTTTCCAGATGCCTCCCCTGAACCGGGGATCCTTCCGCAAAAGCAGATGAAAATAAACAGCGCCGCGATACCGGCTTGATGGCAGGTATCGCGGCGCTGTTGCTGTCTGGATGCGTAAAATTTGTTGTGGGGAAAGGATCCTTTAATTTCCTTTTTGGATAATAAAGGTCCCTTTATACATTTTGGAGAATTACTCTTCCACCGGAATCTCCACACAGGAAGCATTTTCGCCGCCCCAGTGGAGGGCAATGGCAGCTTTCCGGATTGTTTGGCTGTCAAAGCCAAGCTCGGTATTGCTGTTGGGGAAGATGAAGTTTTTGGCGCTGGAGGTAACAGTCAGCCGCATCCGGTGACCGGGCAGGAAGGTGTTGGAGATCTTGGTGGTGCGCACCGGGATCTTGTAAACTTTTCCAGCCTCCATGTACTCCGGTTGCTCAAAGCTATTGCGGTATTTGGCGCCGATAACGCCGTCCGCCAGCTTGACAGAGCGGCCTGTTTCATCCACATCGGTCAGGCGCACCACAAAGTCGGTGTCCGGGCAGTCGCAGGAAACATACAGTGTCGCCCGCAGTTCGCCGGTGACAGTCAGGGGAGCGGTCAGCACCGGGGAGGTAAAGGAGAGAATGTCCCCTCTGGTTTCCTCCTGAGTGTAATCCTCCGGCACTTCCAGCTCGTTTTCCGACATATCCACAATGTGGGTGGCGGGATTTTCCGGATCGTAGACATACGTTTCCACGCCGCTGTTTCCAGGCTTCTCACAGGTCAGCAGGCCGGCTCCGCAGACTTCTCCGGTTCCGGAGGCGGGAGCGGAGGAGCCCTGGAGATAATAGGTGTGAACCTTGGAGGATTCCACCGGCCAGGTTTCCGCCGTCTTCCAGCGGTTGTCTCCCAGGGTGTAATATTCCACCGTGGGGGTCTTTTCAATGCCGTTGTCCACCCCTTTGAGGAAATGCTCCAGCCACAGCATACACTGGACGTCCATATCGTACCGCAGGGCGTCCTCCCCCAGCCAGACCCCGTGGAGGTCATAATTGGCGTTTCCGCTGTGCATCCAGGGACCCAGAATGGCTTTCCAGCTGCCCTTGGGCCAGTTTTTCACCAATTCCAGCGCTTCGGTGGTGCCCATGCCGTTGTCATCGAACCAACCGGACATAATCAGCGCCGGCACCGGTCCTCCCTGATACCGTTTCTGCCAGTTGGACATCTTCCAGAATTCATCCAGATCCCGATGCTTCAGCCAGTTGGACAGGAAGGGAACCTCATGCCCCAGCGCCTTAACCGGGATGTCCTTCAGAGGACGGATGTTCAGCACCTGATCCCAATCGTCCCGGACCATCAGATCAGGGCGCATCCGCTGTTCGGTCATGGCGAAGGCCCAGGCCAACATTCCGGCGTTGAAGCAGCCGCCCCGGCGGGGAATGTCCACAAAGGCGCTGCCGGCGCAGACGCTGCTGAGCATGGCTTTCAGATGGGGATTTCCGCTGGCCGCCGCCGCCCACTGGACATAGCCCAGATAAGACCCTCCGGTCATGGCCGCCTGACCGTCGCTCCACTCCTGCTCCGCCATCCAGTTGAGGGTGTCGTCGCCGTCTTCGATCTCATGATATTCCGGCTGCCACTCTCCGGTGCTGTCTTCCCGTCCCCGCACATCCTGAATGATGACGGCGTAACCCCGGTGGAGAAAACGGAAATAGCCTTCCGCGCCTTTTCCTTTGCCGTAGGGGGTGCGCACCAGCACCGACGGAAAACGGGTGCGGATAGGATCTGCCGGCAGATAAACATCGGTGGCCAGCTGCTCTCCGTCCCGGGTGGGCACCTGGAAGGTCCCCAGCATCCGCACCGGGAACCGGGGACCGGGCTGGTAATCCTCGCCCTCTTCCAGAAGGCCGGGAAATACCTTTTCCCACAGCACCACAGGGGTCCGGCGTTCCATTCCTTTTTTTACCAATACGGCGGTGTAATCCCGGCCACTCATCACCACGGCAAAGATCACGCCGTCCTGATGAAAGAGGTCCAGAGGAAATTTCACATCCCGCTGGAAATAGACCTCCCCCCGCCGGGCCTGGAACCGCTGCCCCTCTGAGGTAACAAATCGCTCCGGTCCGTTGAGCATCAGCTGCTGATACTCCTCACGGCACCGGAAGAAGGACAACATACTTCTGTTGCACAGTGTGCGGAAAAAGGCGTCCGTCTCCTGGTTGAGAGGAGCCTTGGGAAGCCACCGGGCGGTCTTTTCATCCAACCGCTCCACCATCAAAGAGGACTCCTCCTCCAGGAACCGGCCGCAAAGGACGCCTGAAAAATAGAAATTCCACTGTGTCATGGTCCGTTCTCCTTTTCTGTTTTAGTTGCTGGAAAAAAATTTCCTCACGCTCCGCCGGCGAGAAGCATTCCGGCGCCGCGCCAGGGGAAAAGCCCCGGGGTTCCGGTTTGCTTCCCGCCGGGAAAGGTGGGAAAAGAACTTGTTTGAGCCTATCAGCCCACGCCGGACAGAGCGCGCACCAGATAAGCGATGGTAATGCCGCAGTAGTTGCCGCAGACAGCGCCGATGATACCCATCAGCAGACCGACGCTGATGAGGCTCTTCCACTTGGCGCCGGAGGCCACCAGGGCGGCAGAGGTGCCGTCGGCGATGGCGCCCACAATGCCCAGCAGCACATACTCATATTTGATTTTGAGGGTTCTGGTGATGAGCAGATGGAGAATCAGGCTGCCGGCGATGACGCTGAAGCACAGAGCGGTGATAGCGAAGGCGGAGCCCAGGAAGCCCTGAATATCCACCGAGAAGCCCACGACGCACAGGAACATCATGCCGAAGAACAGGCCCAGGTTGCTGGCGCCTCTCAGCTGGCGGACGGCGGGAATCTGCGCCACCAGGATGGAGAGGGTGGAGATCAGCAGGATCCGTCCGGCGCTGGCAAAGTCGGCGCTGAAGAAGCTGGAGAGCTTGGTGGAGATGGCCACCACAGAGGCGGCGATAGCCAGCAGCATGGCGATCTCCTTGATGCTCCATTCCTCGGCGGCCATCAGCTCGGTGTGGTTGCCGTCGCCCTGAAGCTCCTCATCGGTAAAGGAATAGGGCCAGAGCTTCTGGAACTTCTTGGAACTCTTCATAAAAGCGGGAGCCGCGAACATCAGCACCAGGGAGGGCATACCGATCACATAGTCGGCGGCGTTGGCGGCGGCGATGGTGGCGGCAGAGGCGTTCAGGCCGGTGGCGATAGCGGTCAGGTTGGAGCTGCCACCGGTGTAGGTTCCTACGAACATACCGGCCACTTTCCAGCCCTCATCGATCTGAGGGGCAAAGATGGTGCCGAAGATCAGGGCCACCAGGCTGACGCTGAACACCGCGGAGGCAATGGACATCAGCGGCTGGCGGGACATTTTGACGATCTTCTTGAAATCCACGTTGAGCAGATACAGGGAGATGGAGATGGGGATGCAATAGGTGGAAATGGTGCCGTACAGCGGGCAGTTGTTGGTGACGATTTTCAGATTCACCAGAATGATACCGGTGACAATGACAAAAAGGGCGGGCCCCAGCGTTTGCAGAACTTTAAATCTTTGGGCCCAAAAAGCCACGGCGATCATGCACAACACTACCGCCAGCATACTTTCAGAGGTTTGAAACAGAGGAAACATCGTTTATTCTCCTTTTTTCTTTCTTCTTGGAATCAGAAGGAAATGTCCAGACCCAGGCCGGGTTTCTCCAGCAGGGTAAATTGGTCTCCCTTCCGCTCAAAGCCGCCGGGCATTCCGTTGTCGGCGTCCTTATAATAAAGGAAGCTGTCGCAGTCCGCCTCGGTGATGTTCTTCCGGGAGGCCACCAGGCTCAGGCCGGCGGTGATGGCGATCTTGGTTTCCAGCATACAGCCCACCATGCAGGTGATGCCGAAATTCTCCGCCAGGGTGCTGATCTGAGCGCCCCGGTAGAGGCCGCCGCACTTCATGAGCTTGATGTTGAAAATATCCGCCGCGCCCAGTTTGCAGGCTTTGGCCGCGTCCTTGGGGGTATGGATGGATTCGTCCAGCATCAGCTGGATTCCGGTGACGTGCTGCTTGAGGTAAACGGCGCCGTCCAAATCCCAGTCAGGCAGGCACTGTTCTACCGCCTCGATGCCGTATTTCTTCATTCCTTCCAGAGCGTAGATGGCTCTGCTGATGGTGTAACCCTGGTTGGCGTCCACACGAAGACGAACAGAGGGGCCCACAGCCTCCCGGATGAGGCTCAAAGTCCGCAGATCCTCGTCAGGATCGATGCCGGCCTTGATTTTCAGGATGCGATAGCCCTGGTTGTGAACATAGTCCGCCGCGGCTGCCGCCATCTTCTCAGGGGTGCTGATGCCGATGGTGACATCGTTTTGCACCACCTTCTGGTAACCGCCCAGCACCCGGTACAGAGGCTGTCCCATCACTTTGCCCTTGATGTCGTGAAGAGCAATGTCCACGGCGCACTTGGCGGAACCGTTGTCATGGATCAGGCTGTCCATCATCACATGGACCTTCTCAATATCCAGGGGGTTCATGCCGATCAGGCCGGGACGGAACATCTCCAGCACGGCAATGGTACCCTCAGGGGTTTCACCGGTGACAGGGGCGAAGGGTGAGGCCTCGCCATATCCGTCAATCCCTTCATCGGTTTCGATTTTGATGAGAATACTCACCGAGTGGGTCACCTCGGCGAAAGCCACCTTAAAGGGTTCTGTCAGTTCGATGTAGAATTTCTCGATTTTCACATTGGTAATTTTCATAACCGATCCTTCTTCCTTGTTGATCTCCATTGGAGAGACCTCGCTTGACCCGTGGGCCCCTTCCAATGTTTGCAAACAGTATAGCAGAGAAATCCCCAAAGGGGAAGCGGAAAATTTGCATAAAACTCCGAAAACAGCAAAAAATCTTTCTTTTTTTTAAGTTTTTGCTTTTATTGTGGCGAAAGTGGGACTAAAATCGTCCGGGAGTCGTGGACATACAGTTTAGGGCAGACTTTCCCTTGTCACATTTGGGGAGATGGGGTATAGTGATAGAGGAAAAGAAGGGAGAAGAATTTTTTTCATCTGTCGTCAGGAGGATAGACCATGGAAGCGGTAGGAATTGTATTGGCGGCGGGGCTTTCCAGCCGAATGGGGCGCCTCAAGGGATTGCTGCCCCTGGGGGAGGAGCTGGTGCTTCAGCATCAGATCCGTGTTTTGCTGGAGGGAGGCGTTCAGCGGGTTGTTTTGGTTACCGGTCACTGCCGGGAGGAGATGGAAAAGGGCGCTGCCGGCACCGGGGCGGAATGTGTTTTCAACCCCCGATATGGCGATGGGATGTTTTCCTCTGTCCTCGCCGGTCTGAGAGCCGCAGGTGCCTGCGACTGTATAGTGCTTTTGCCGGTGGACTGTCCGCTGATCGGCGCTTCCGGTGTGGCAAAGCTGCTGACGGAATTTCGGCGGATGGCGCCTGCCGTCCTCTACCCCGCCTATCAGGGGAAAAAGGGACATCCCCCGGTGATCGACAAAATCTGCTTTCCAGGAATTTTTTCCCACGACGGAACCATGGGGCTGAAAGGAGCCCTGGAACAGTGGGACAGCCGGTCCGCGCTGCTGGAGATGGGGGAGCCTGGGGTGACAATGGATATGGATACGCCGGAGGATTATCAGCGTATTCTGAAATTACTTCAAAAAGAGAATCCTGAACTTCAGAAACCTTGACTTTTTTGCGGTAAAAATAGTATCATAAAGTTAATATTACTTTAGTTTATGTTTCGATCAAAGGAGTCGTCATGAAGAACGGAGTTCGGATGTCTGATATTGCCCGGGCATTGGGGGTCAGCAGCGTCACTGTCTCCAAGGCCTTGGCGGACAAGGAAGGCGTCGGGGAGGAGCTTCGCGCCAAAATAAAGGCCACCGCGGAGCAGATGGGCTACAATTATGTTCCCACTATCGGCAAGCTGGCGGCGGACTGCACCGGTACGGTGGGGGTGGTCATTGCCCAACGGTACACCAAACCGGAACATTCTTTTTACTGGTCCATGTCCCAGAATGTCATTCAGGCGCTGAAAAAGGCCAGACATCTGGGAATCATAGAGATTGTGGGGGAACAGGAGGAGCTGACAGGGGTTCTTCCGCCTTTTGCCGACGCCGGACGGGTGGATGGAATCATTGTATTGGGCACCATGGCTCCTTCCTATCTGAAAAAGCTCCATCAAACCGGTCTGGCTCTGGTATTGGTGGATTTCTACAGCGATGAGGTGCCCGCCTCGTCGGTGACGGCGGACAGCTTCCTCAACAGTTTTCGGATCAGCAGCTATCTGTACCAGATGGGCCACCGGGAGATCGGTTTTGTTGGCAGCCTTTGGGCCAACAGCGGCATCCAGGATCGTTTTTTCGGTTATTGCAAGGCCCTGCTGGTTCACGGTCTTCCTTATTATGAGGATTGGGTGCTGGAGGACCGGGAGGAGGACAACTTCCGCCAAATCTTTCAGCTGCCGGAGCATCTGCCCACGGCCTTCGTCTGCAACTGCGATCAGACCGCCTATCATTTCATCCGTTACCTTCAAAGTCAGGGTTACCGGGTGCCGGAGGATGTGTCGGTGGTGGGTTTTTATGACTATATTTTTGCCACGATGTGCGATCCCCAGCTGACCACGATCTGCGTCAATCTTTCCGCTATGGCGGAGGAAGCGGTCAGCGCGGTGTTCCGGCTTCGCAACGGCCCGGGGCAGGAGGAAACCATCACCATCAAAGGAAAACTGGTTTGCCGGGAGTCTGTCCGACGTTTGGATACGCCGTAGCTGTCCCCGGAAACCGCAGCGTTCCAAAAGCTGCTGTGCTTGAAGGCTGCTTCAAACACGGCGGCTTTTTCATTTTTATTTTCCCGAAATCATGGGGGAAATTCCAGCTCTTTTGAAAAGAGATACCAGATGAAATCAGCTCTTTATCCTGCCGCCATAGGCTGTTCGGCGGCAGGGCTGCTGCTTCTTTTGCTGGTGATATTCACTGGAGTCGCTTACCCTCATCCCTTTTATACCCTGGGTACCCTGGCAGGAATGGGGCTGATCTTTGGGGCGCTGTTCCTTTGGGCGGCGCATTGGCTGGTGGAAATGATCCGGGCCATCCGCGGCGGCAGTTGGCTGCGGATTCTTTTGCTCTTCCTGGCGGGGATCTGCTGCCTGTATTCCTTTTTCCGCCGATAATCAGAAGAAAAGAATTTCCCTGAGGCTCCGCTGGCTTTAGCCGGAAAATAAAATAACCAGGAAAAACACCTCCGCGCCTTGGCATTGTGGAGACGAAGCGCTTTTCGTCCCCGCGGTCTGGGGCCGGAGGTGTTTTTTCAGGATGCCGACCCGGAATTGACAGCAAAATATCTATTTAGCTAAATATATCAAAATATTTAAGTTAAAAATTGTGAATTAAAAACTTAATAAATTGTTGACACGTAACCTAATAAGCGTTACAATTTTAACGAAAAGCGCAGAGGTTCCCTTTCCAGAGAACAATCTGCTCTGGCTGACACAAGTATGCAACAAGGCGCCGGTCTTGCCCGATGTTTGGGAAAGACCAGGGAGGAGAAATGACCATGAAATTTGTTGGAACCAGCCGGCCTATCCACGACGCGGTAGGCAAAGTGACCGGAACGATCCAATACGCGGGGGATATGGAGCTGCGGGGGATGCTGCATATCGCGGTGCTGTTCAGCGCCATCCCTCACGGCATCGTCAGGAGCATCGACAGCTCCGCGGCCCTGGCTCTGCCTGGGGTGGTGGATGTGCTGGATTGCTTTAATACCACCCAAAAGGAGTACAGCCGCTATCAGACCCAGTTTCGCCAGGATCTGGTGAAAAATGAGCGGATCTTCAATTCTCATGTCCGCTTTGTGGGCGACCGGGTAGCCGCTGTTGTGGCGGAGACTCCGGAGATCGCCCGGGAAGCGGTGCGCCTGATTAAAGTGGAGTATGAGGAGCTGCCCTATTCCCTCACCCTTCAGGAGAGTATGAGCGGCAAGATTGACAATGTTTTCCCGGAAGGAGCGGTTTTCGGCGAGTATCATCATACTGTAGGGGAAAAGCCGGAAGGTGATCTGGTGGAGATTGAGACCACCACCGATATTGGCCGTATCAACCACGTCTGCATGGAGACCCACGCCTGTGTGGCCGACTACAATAAATACACCGGGGAGCTGACCATCTGGTCCCCCAACCAGGCGGTGTTTGGTATCCGTACCATGGTGGGTGAGCTGTTTGAGATGGATTACAACAACATCCGTGTCATCAAAACTACCATGGGCGGTTCCTTCGGCGGCAAGCAGGAGTGGGTGCTGGAGCCTCTGGCCGCCGCTGCCGCCATCCGGGTGGGACGTCCCGTGAAGGTGGTGTATAACCGCAGCGAGACCATGATCTCCACCTACAGCCGGGCCCCCATGCACTTTGATACCAAGTTCAGCTTTACAAAGGACGGCAAGCTCCAGGGCGTGGAATGTGACCTGGCCCTGGATGCCGGTGCCTATGTAGGCAACTCCATCAACTATGCCCGCACCGTTGCCCACAAGATGTTCCGGGCTTATAAATATCCCTACTGCCGCTTCTCTTCCCGGGCGGTCATCACCAACACCATCGTCAACGGCGCTTTCCGAGGCTGGACCGGCCCCGAGGCGGCCATCATGCTGGAGTACAACATGAATGTGGCGGCCAAACGGCTGGGCATCGACCCCGTGGAGCTGCGGCTGAAAAATGTCATGCGGGAAAACGACATCGACCCCATGTCCGGCACCTCTCTGGGCAACTACAAGATCTATCAGGCACTGGAACAGGGCCGGGATCACTTTGAGTGGGCCAAGAAGAAAGAGGAAGTGGCCCGATTCAACGCTGAGAACAAGCGGTACAAGAGGGGCCTGGGCGTATCCGTTGGCGGCCATGTGAACAACTTCTATCCCGGCAAAACCGACTTTGCCCGTGTGGAGATGCGCCTGAATGAAAGCGGCACCGTCCGCTGCAACATGACCCTCCACGATCACGGCTGCGGTACCGTCATGGCCATGAAGATGATCGCTGCCGAAGCTCTGGGCTTACAGCCGGAGCAGGTGCGGATTCTGGAAGGAGATACCGATTTCACTCCTCTGGATGTAGGCTGCTTCTCCAGCCGCACTACCTATGTTCTGGGCCGGGCGGTGGAGGACTGTGCCGCCAAGCTCAAAGAGCGGATGGCGCAGCACATCAGCGAGTACACCGGTGTTCCGGTGGAGGACCTGGTGGTGGAGAACCAGAAGGTCTACTCCAAAAAGGACCCCAGCATCTCCTTTACCTGGAGCGATGTGGCGGATATTTCCCAGCAGAAGATCAAGCGGGAGGTTTTTGTCAGCCACGAGTACATCCCCACCACCAATCCCGGTGTGGCGGGCGCTCATTTCGCTCTGGTTGAGGTGGACACCTACACCGGTATGACCAGAATTCTGG
>CASFXA010000049.1 GCA_949298535.1 uncultured Oscillospiraceae bacterium | reverse complement strand
TGACAAGACCCCCTGATGTAGTCTATTTTCCTACATCAGGGGGGCTTTTGTCACTGTCCGTTTTTACTGGACCTGTTCATCTTTTTTTCTTCGTAAGCCGCTCCCACCTGCCGCTTCTGCTCCTTATCTCAAGGGCACAGTGGAATTACTGCGTCTTCCCTTTTCCCTCCATAACAGCCTGGAGAGCTGCCTGCTGCTTGCTTCTGCAATTTTCCAGATCGTCAAAATCCCCCAAATCCTCCAGATGAAGATGGGAGGCGTCCACCCCCACTCCAGGATGCTCCTGCTGCTGCCGGATGGTGGCTGGAAACTTTCCTTCCAGCTGTCCCCGCACGCTTTCCGCCCGAAGCCGGCATACCTCCTCCAGGGTGTCCACTGCCAGCCGGAAATCCTCATAGGAGCAGAAGGCGGTGGGGTCCCGCTGAACATAGGGGGCAATGAGCTGTTCCGTCTGGCGCAGGGTCACTTCAAAACGGCCACTTCCAAAATATTGATCCATCAGCTGGCGGAAGTACTGATGATACCGGGCGAAATACTCCTCCTTCTGCATCAGGTTGTGATACAGGGGGCGATTGAGCATCACTTCTCCCTCCGCCGGGGTATTGATGGGATAGTTGATTAATATATTGGGATCCCGGATGGGGTTGGTCATCCCCAGGGCATAGGTACCGAAGGCCAGATTGTAGTCCCAGGGAAGGATGCTGATGATTCCGTCCTTCTCATACAAAAAATAGTTGTGGCCGGTGCGGCCCAAATAGCTGTCCCAGTTCATCACAAACACCTGCACTGTAAAATACCGCAGCACCTCGTCCACATTCACCGCGGTTTCCAGGTTTTCCCCGGTGGACAAAATCTCCAGCGCTCTGATGAGCCGCTGCTGATCCTCCCTGGAGGTCTTGAAACAGGCATTGTCAAAGATGTTGGGATAGCTGTCAGGATTGTCATCCACATATTTCAGCGCCACATCCGCATTCTCCGCGCTGAGGGAGCGATAGTCAGGCTTGTACAGCTGGCCGTAATCCCTGCCGAAGTTCCGGCGGGCGAAGGCCTCCTCCGGCTCCTCGGTGGCCAGAAAAAGCCCCCAATCCTGGCCGTTGACGGTGACCCATGTATAGCTGCACAGGGGAGCGGGCACCCCCATAAAATCCATCATGTCATAGACCAGATAGGCTTTCAGGTAGCTGTTGTCCTGAAAAGAGGTGTCCAGAGACAGCTTGTCCAGACCATGGTAGTTTCCTCCGTCCACAGCATGGTCAAACTCCAGCTTCAAACTGTAGCGGGCAAGGCCGTACTCCTGGATCAGCTGCAGGGAGTTGCTCCCCTTGGCCCTCACGCCCACCTGCCGGAATTCCTCCCCATCAATGGTCACCGTACACAGGACATATTCCTTTTCCGCTGCCGACGCCACAAAACCGCTCCAGTCCTCCAGCTGAATGTCAATGGTATGAACCCGGCTGTCATCGAACAAACGGGCGGCATATTCCGGGGAAGCGCTGGCTTTGGGAATCCCCAGCTGCTCCCCCATCATCAGAACTACCGCCATCAAAGCGGCCAAAAAGGCTGCCGCAATACAAAATACATCGGTCAAAGGATGTTTTACCATAGCGTTTCATCCCATATAGTCGCCATTGTAGGAGACCAAAGCCACCCTGCCAACCCCCTCCATTTCTTCCAGGCGGTTGACAAAAGAGCTGTCGTCCTCCTTCAGGCGCACTTCATAATTCAGCTCTACGCAGCCTCGTTCCACGCTTTTGCTTTTGAGGTTGAGACGCAGCACCTGGGTGCGGACAAATTCCCGCACCAGCTCCTCCGTCTGTCCATCGCTGCAATGGACCACCAGAATGTAAGGAGAATCCACCGTTTTTTTGTGGGCAAAAAGGATCAGAACAATCCCGATAAAAAGGCTGCCGAACACCGCCAGGGGGATAAAACCCGCCGCCAGCACAATTCCCACTGCGATGGCCCAAAAGAGAAAGGCAATATCCATCGGCTCCTTGATTGCCGTACGAAACCGAACAATGGACAGCGCGCCCACCATACCAAGGGAAAGCACCACATTGCTGATAACGGTCATGATGAGCAAGGTGGTAATTAAACACAGCGCAACCAGCGTCACGCCGAAACTGGCGGAATACATCACGCCGCTGTAGCTTTTTTTATACACCCAAAAGAGAAACAATCCCATCAAAAAGGCCAGCGTAAGGGCAATCCCCATATCCAGCAGGGAAATGCTGGTTACAGTCTCCAAAAAGCTGGATTTAAAAATGTCCTGAAAGGTCATTGCAGCCATTCCTCCCCTTCTGTTTCCTAATCAAACCGCCTGCACAAAGCATATTTGGAGCAGGCTGACGCCTGTCTTCCTGGCACCTGCACCGCCATACGCACAATATCCGGCAAAAAAGCGTCGTACTTTACTTCCAATACAGTGATCTCCTCCAGGGTCCGGAGATAAAAGAGTTCCGGATTGAGAAAATCCAGCTGTCCCAAACCGCTGCGAATGTTGCGATCCAGGGTGACGCGCACATTGCCCGGCCCATAGGTAAACGCTTCCCGATCATAGCAAACGATGGTTTTGGGGCGCAGCAGCTTTCCCTGGAGTTTGCTGTACAGTTCCACCATCAGCGGCTCTCCCGATTCCAGCAAAAAAGCATATTCCCCCGCCAACAGCCTCCCGGCCTGCTCTGTGGTCAGCCGCACGCTCCGTTTGCCGCAAAGGCCGTTTTGCTTGAACTTTTTTTCCAGCCGCAGAAAGGAGGTATCCTTTCCATAGTACCGCAGGCGAAATTTTTCCCGTCGGTTGACTCCGTCCACCTTTTCCCGCAGAGCATCGTCATAAGGAGTATCAAAATACAGGCTGGTTACCCGATAGCTCCCCTCCTCCCCCGCATACTGATCGCGGGGAAATAACTTTCTCAGCCTTTGGGAAAGCACCAGATCTTCCCGAAGGTTGATCTGATGCTTCAGCTCATGGCGCAGGGTCACCTGGTTGGGTGGAATGATGGTCATGGCCTCAATCCCCGTTTCTCATCCTTTTCTGTAATCACTGGAGTCATAATCGGTTTTACCGTAATCGGTGGTGTCGTTGTAATCGGTGTAATCGCTCTTGCCGTAGTCGGTGGTGTCGTTGTAATCGGTGTAGTCGGTCTTGCCGTAGTCGGTGGTGTCGTTGTAATCGGTGTAGTCGGTCTTGCCGTAGTCGGTGGTGTCGTTGTAATCGGTGTAGTCGGTCTTGCCGTAGTCGGTGGTATCGTTGTAATCGGTGCAGTCGGTTTTGCCGTAGTCAGTGGTGTCGTTGTAGTCGGTCCTGCCGTAATCAGTTTTGCCGTAATCGGTGGCGTTGTAGCTTCCGGAGGAGCTGGCGGCATTGATTTGATGATGCTCCGCCTTGACCACCTTGCCGGTAACGGCATCAATATCGTACTCATATTCCACGCCGTTCGCCACAAATTCCAGCTCAAAAACTGCGACGCCATTCTCAAAATCAAAGTCTTTGTCATCAAACACCGCGTCTTTCGCCTTGACATTGGCCTGGGTCAGCGCAATCTCCTGAGCCTTTTCCAGTGTAATATAGGGAGAGTTGCTGCCGTTCTTGGCATAGGCGGGATCATAATCCTGATCCCCAATGGTGACAATCCCGGAGTTGAGATGCAGGCCCTTGACCGCATCCTTGGTGCTGACGCTCAGATTGGCCAGGAAATCGTCGTCAGGAAGAACCGAACCAGGCTCCAGCTGAAGAACAATATTCTTGTTGTGACCATCAATATCCTCCACGAAATACCCGGCCTTATTGATCTCCACAATCAGATCCTTCAGCACTTGCTGACAATCTTTTCCAATGTAATCCTGATAAGCCGCCACAATCCCCTTACCGTCTTCATTTTTACCGGTGAGGGCGACTACTTTGCCCTCTTTGTTGTACTCGATCTGGATTTCCGGGTTTACGCTCAAGGTCAAAATTCCGGTTTCCTTCAGCGGTTCCCCTTCCACCGCCGGGGCGGCTGCGCAGCCGGTCATCAGGATGGACGCCAGCAGACACAGGGCGGTCAGCATGGTAAACAATTTCTTGGTCAACTTCATTTCATATTCTCCTCTCGACTTTGATGAAAGTTTTTTGTTTTGCCTTACACTGACAGATTACGGGAAAACTTTCCTCAAACCGGGGTGGGAAGAAAAATTTTTGAAAACTTTTTTGACCAGTCCCAGCGGAACCATCCCCCTACTTGTTGTCCGGATCATAGTCCGTACTTCCATCCTGATAGTCCGTACTGTCGTCATCCCGGGAACGGTAATCGCTGCCGCTGTAATCAGAGGCGGTTTTCTCCTGATAATCGGCGCCATAGTCAGAGGCGGTTTTTTCCTGATAATCACTGCCATAGTCAGAGGCGTTTTTTTCCTGATAGTCACTGCCATAGTCGCTGCTGTTTTGTTCGTCCTCATCAGCCTGATCATCGCTGCCGTAGTCGCTGCCGCTGTACGCCCCATCGTCAGCCCTGTAATCAGTGCCATAATCCGTGCCATAATCAGTGCCGTAATCCGTGCTGTTCTGAGGGGCGTCTCCGTCCTGATGGTCCTCATCATAATCGGTGCCATAATCGCTCCCGTCATACGTCCCGTAGTCCGGATGGGAGGAAGCCGGCTGCTGGGGGGTGAGAGAACCGGCTGCGCTGTCGGCATCCGGCGGAACTTCCTGTTTATAGTCCACAATCTCCACCGCCACCACCATACGGCCCTCCAGATGCTCCGTCACCTCGCTGCGCAGTTCCACGCCATACTCCTGGAACAGCAGCTCATCCGGCGCGTCGATGGAAAACGATACCCTGCCGCCTTCCGACAAAAAGCCCATTTCCACAGCGCGGTCAATCAGCTCTCCGGCCACCGTGTTTTTATCCTTGCCTTTGCCGTCGTAGCCTTCCAGCAAAGTTTTTCCGTCATCGTTGGTTCCTGTCAGCCGGATCACCGTTCCCTGTCGGTTCAGCTCCATACAAACCTGAGGATTGATGCTGAGATAAATGGAGGAATAGGGCATCATATAGTTTTGATAATAGCTCCATCCAAAGAAAAGAAGGAAGCAGGCCGCCACCGCTCCAATACCGCCGCCAAGCCATCTCCAGGACCTTTTCTCCCTGGTCTGGCGCAGCAGAATCGGATCATAAACCGTTTGCCCCACCTCATAATGGAGATTGGCTGCTTTCAAAAAGCGCCCCTCCTCATCCAGCAGGATGACATAGCCGGGGTGACATTCCATTACCATATAACTCATCCTGCCGTCACTCCTTTCAATACTTGTTTCAGATGCCCGCGGATGATCTCATAGCCATTGGTATAAATGAGCAGCAATGCGATCATATATTTCCGGTGTCGTTCCAGCGTTTTTCGCTCCACTCCGCTGCCTGCGGTCAGCTGGCCGATGGGCAGACGCCTGGTTCTCAGCAGTTCCTCCAACAGTTCCGGCGTTTGCCTGGCATATTGCAGAGCCTTGCGGCAGGCATCCAGCGTCCGCTGCTGCTTGGGACAGTTGTCCGCCACATCGGAAAGCTGCACCCCGAATTCCTTCATCTGTCCCACCAATTCCTGAATTTCCGCCCGGGTGGCATCCCGCATGATCAGTTCCTCCTGGTGGTTTCTTTCATCCGCCAGGGTATCCTCCAGAGAAGTTTCCTCCTCATTTGCCGGGGTGCTGAGGGAAAGCTGATGGCTGTGCCGCTGTTCCTTGCGGCGATGGTCGATCAGGCGGCTGCGGATGAGCATGGACGCATAACTGAGAAAAGCTCCCCGCATCCGGGAATAGCCACGAATCGCTTCATAAAAAGCGATCATGGCAATGCTCAATTCATCGTCATGGCCCTCAATGGGCGGACGTTTCAGAAACTTTGCCGTTTCCGCCTTGATAAACGGCATATAATCGCCAATCAGCTGATCCGCCGCCTGCACATCCTCTTTTGCCCCATAGACCTGTTGAATGATGTCATGTTCCTCTTTCATACAACAGATTCCTCCCATATACAGAATACGATCCCCGCCCCCCAAAAACGGGGTCGGCCAAACTTTTTTTCAAATTTCAGCTGTTTTTCCTTGGTTCCCCCGGACCGCTTCTGGCCGAACAACTTACGCTCAAGAGCTGGCGGAACGCCCGACAGCCAGCCCCCGCTCCTCTCCGCGCGGCACAGTCCGGCAAAAATGCTGATCCTTCAAAAGACTGATTTTGCATCACTGGACGGTTTCGCGCCTTTTCACAGCCTGTGTGTCCATCATAACATCCTCCGCCTGAAAGCTCAAGGGCCGGGAGGGGGAGATGAAAAAATGTCCGGAATCTCTTTCCGGCAAATAAGAAAGCATCGGATTTCCCAGATAAATTTCAGAGCGCCATCATTTTTCTGTTTGGAGCACCCCAGGGCGAAGCAATGGCAGTGGATCAAGGGAGGACCTTTTCCCTGAAAAAAGGGGGGGACAAGACTGGGTTCTGTTTCGGGGAAAGCCATACCTGCTGTTTTTCTTTCCTCATCAACAGCGAGGGGGAAATTTCCATCAGATCCCTTTCCCGGCGGCAGCCAGTTCAAAACATGGTTGTTTCAAAACAACCTGACCAGCAAAAGGACCGGGGGCGTCGGTACCTATTTTGTACTGACGCCCCCGGTCCCCGGTGGCTTTTGTTATGGGTCCGGGACAATAAACCCCGCTTCCGGACCGTTCTGACAATCACAACGCGATCTCCCCGGACGGGCCCGAGGCGCCGGACAGGCGCTTTGTTTCCTGCCCCGCCTTGGTTATAAATGCAGGCCCCATCTCGGAATACCATTTCTTCACTTTCACAGGAGATCAGTCTGCCGACCTGGATGGCCGCTGTTCGTCCTCCCGAAGTTTCCCCAACGCTCCGCCTGGATGCCAGGAGACATACTGCTGGGGAGTGACGTCTGCAATGCTTTGAAGCAAAACCGTCAGACCCTGGAGCGCGATCACCTCCGCCAAAATAGAGGCTCTTGGCGCGCGGTTCAAAGGCCCCCCCTCCTCGGATACTCCGGCCATAAGATGAACATCGCTGGCGCGGGCAAGCCAGGAGGAGGGGTTTCCGGAAACCCCGATGATCACGGCCCCATTTTTTTTGAGGGTTGTCACAGTGGCTTTCATTTCCGCTGTTTCCCCGCTGTTGGAAATGGCAATCACCACATCCCCCGGAACAACCTGTCCCGACGAACCATGCACCGCTTCGGTACCATGAAGCTCATAGCAGGGTGTGCCGGTGGAGCTGAGTAAGGAAGCGATATAGCCGCCAATATGAGCCGGTTTTCCGATTCCAGTGACATGGACCCTTCCTCCGGCAGCCCGGCAGGCCAAAATCAGCTCCACCGCCCGTTCATAGGTATGTTCCTCGATTCGTTCCAGGGAGGCGTTCATTTCGCGGGCAATGGTTTGGCGATAATTTTCCAGGTGGCGTATATTTTGTTCCGTCAGCATACGGATCTCCTTCTTTCTGTCTGGTTATAACAGGGCATTGAAATCTTCCCCTGAAAGGATGGTACAGTTCCTTTCCTGCATAAACTTTATTACTTCCCCCAAATCAGGAAGGCTTGGCTGCGCCCCCAGCCGGGAGACCGTCAGCGCTGCCGCGTGGCTTGCAAAAACCAGGGCCTGCCGATGATTCATCCCGGTATATCTCCCTGTACAGAAGCTGGCCACAAAGCTGTCTCCCGCGGCAGTGGGATCCTCCACTTTCGGCACCTCCACGCAGGGAACATGGATCCACTCGTCTTTGTTCATCAGCACCGCGCCGTTGGCTCCCAAGGTGATAATGACATTTTCAATCCCCTGTTCCAGCAGACAGGCCGCCGCCTGACGGGCATCCTCCAGCATCCCAGAGCCCGGGCGAATGGTGATACCGGTCAAATCAGCCGCTTCGTGTTCATTGGGGGAAATGTAGGTGAGATGATGAATCAATTCTTCAGGCAGCGGTGCAGAAGGAGCGGAATTAAGCATCACTGGAACGCCCTTTTTTCTGGCGTAATCCGCAGTGAGGACATTGATCTCCATCGGGATTTCCAATTGCAGCATTACCAGATCATATTGCCCGATCTCCTGCTCTAGGAAGGCGATCTCCTCCGGACGAATCTCCATATTGGCGCCGGAAACCACTGTAATCCTGTTTTGGCTGGTGCCGTCTTCCAATGTTTCCAGCAGAATATTCCCCACCGCGCTGCTTTGTTCCTGGCACTCCATCAAATGGGCGGTGTTCACGCCAGCCTTTTCCAGGGAACTTCTCATCTCCCGGCCAAAGGCGTCCCTGCCCACCTTTCCCACCATTGTTACATCAGCGCCCAATCGTGCGGCCTGAACCGCCTGATTGGCCCCTTTCCCTCCGGGAGCTGTGGTGAAGCGGTCTCCCAAAACAGTTTCTCCGCTGTTGGGGACACGTTTCAGATGGGTAATCATATCCATCACGCAGCTTCCAACCACCAAAATTCTGGGTTTTGCCATATCATTTCTCCTTTCAGCAACCTGTCCCTATTCCTTGACGCTGCCAGCGGTAAGACCGGCCACAATATATTTCTGTACCGCGAAAAACAGCACCACAACGGGGATGAGCGTCACCGAAGCTGCCGCCGACATCTGCCCCCAGTCAATATCGTATTTTTGGACAAAGTTCATCAGGCCCGCCGGAATGGTTCTCAATTTTTCCGAGTTGATCATCATGATGGAATAAAACAGCTCGTTCCAGCAGCCTGTGAAGGCAAAGACGAAAACAGCCACAATGCTGGGCAGCATCACCGGCAGCACAACACGCACCACACTCTGAAACCGGTTGCAGCCGTCAATCTGGGCCGCTTCCTCCAGCGATACCGGAATCCGTGTGAAAAAAGAGGACATGGTAATCATGCAAAAAGGGATGTTGGTGGCAGTGTAAGTGATAATCAACGACGCCAGGGTGTCAATTAACTGCAGTTTGGAATACAGCACAAACATGGGGATGATAGCCGTAATCAGCGGCACCATCTGAGAGGCAAGCATGACGATCATGATGGTCTTTTTTCCTTTGAACTGATAGCGCGCCAACGCGTAGCCCCCCATAATGGCCGCCGCCAAAACGAAGGTGGAGCTAATCAAGGTCACTTTAACGCTGTTGCTGATATAAGTGCCAAAATGGGTTTTTCCAAAAGCATTTTGATAATGCTGCAGGGTCGCCTGCTGGGGAAGAAAATGAAGCTCATTGTTGGAAAGGATCTCTTTATCCCCTTTGAAGGACGTGGATACCAGCCAAAACAGCGGAAAAATTGTCCAGACCAAAAAGATGAGCAGCAAAATCCATAAGCCGATCCGTTTCAGTATCCGTATCTGCCTGACCTTCATCAGAAATCACCTGCCTCATGGTATTTGGTCACTTTCAGGTAGATCAGGGCATAAATCGTCAGCAGCAGCATGATGAAAATGCCCACCGCGGATCCGTAGCCAAAGTCAAGGCTGGCGAAAGCCTGATTGAACACATACAGCGGCAATGTGGAGCTGGAGTAGGCCGGGCCGCCGTCAGTCATGACATAAAGCATATCGGAGGAATTGAACACCCAAATCACCCGCAAAAGCAATGTGGTCAGGATAGTGGGTTTGATATATGGCAGCATGATGCGGAAAAAGATTCCCGTAGCGCTCGCCCCATCGATCCGGGCGGACTCAATCACATCGGTGGAAATGGATTGCAGCGCCGCCAAAATCATAATGCCAAAGAAGGGGATGCCATACCAAATCATACCAATCATGGGTCCGATCATGGACCGTCCGGTATCCCCCAGCCATGAGATCGGCCCGTCAATGAAGCCCAATTTTTGCAGAACAAAATTAAACAAACCATTGCGCTCATTGAAAATAAATTTAAATATCAGACCAATCAAATAACTGGACACCGCCCAGGGCAGAAAGACAACAGACTGATAGAGGCCCTTCAAGCGGAATTTACTGTTGAGCAGCAGTGCCAGCATTAACCCCAGCAGGAACTGCGCCGCCACCACAATGACCACCCATTTGACAGAATTCCACATCACCTTGGGGATTTCGGGATCCTGAAAAATCCGGATATAGTTGGAAAAACCGGTAAAATAAATATCCTTGGGCCGCATCAGATTGTAATTGAGGAAGGACAAACGGACACTGTATAGCAGCGGGTATCCCATGACCACCAGCACAATAAGCAGCGCGGGAGACAGCAGGAGATACGGTTCCCACTTCCGGTCCCATCTTTTCGCCTTTTTGATTTTCTTCATACCGTTTCACCCCTGTTTCCAGCCTCTGGTTTTAATGACACAGGCGCCGGCGGTTTCTTTCTCGCTGACCGCCGGCGCCCATCATTTCCGTTGCTTATTGTCCGATATCCTTATCATACTCCGCGCTGAGCCATGCAGCCATATTGGACAGCGTTTGCTCCGCGGTCTGGGAGCCAGACATATACTTCTGGCACTCGCCTGTGGCATATTCAGAAATGAAGTAACCCCACTGGGTCAGCTCTGTGGGCTGGGTCAGATACTGGAGATTGGGATCCATCAGCGTGTCGGCAAAGCCCTTCAGGTATCCTTCCTGGAAGAAAGGATCGCTCAGGGACTGATTATAGATGGGCAGAGCCACCAAGGCTTTGCAGTAATCCGAATTGACCTCGGGGGAGGACAGATACATCACCAGTTCCTTGGCCAGATCCGGATGCTCCGAATTGGCGGAGACCATCATACCGGCGGAATGTCCCCACACCATCAGGGTCTTGCTGCCGTCTGCATTTTTCGGGAAGGGCAACACGGTCCAGTCGTCGTCCTCCATCCTCTGGGAGCAGGTGAGGGTAACTTCCGCGGAATTGTTCAGGGTAGCAGTCTGCCCGCTGACAAATCCCTCCACCATCTCTTTAAAGGCCCAGTTGATGGAATCCTTGGGCGCATAACCGTCCACATACAGCCCATAGAAATCCTGGAAATGTTTCAGCGCGTCGGGGTGCTCCAGAATGGACTTGTTGGTGCCGTCGGGGAACATACTGTCAGAACCAATCTTGTTGCAGAGGTATTCATAAAATCTCATAAAGCCGTTCTGACCGCCCCGGAAGGCCATGCCGTAGACGTTGTTGGCCGGATCATTGGTGGCTTTGATGACCTCGATGTATTTGTCCCAGGTCCAGTTCTCCCGCAGTTCTTCAATGTCATAGCCCGCCTTTTCCAGCATGGGGACATTGACATAGATGCCCTGGGCGCCATAGCCGTCTGGAATGGCATATACTTTTCCATCATAGGTGAACAGATCGGAGGATTGTACGCCTGCTGTACACAGATCGTCATAATATCCTGTGGCTTTCCAGGTGTCGGTCAGATCCAGAATCTTATCGTCGGGAGCCAGCGCCAGCAGATAGCTGACATCTCCTGTCAGCACATCCGGAAGGGTGTTGGAAGTGGACATGGCCACCACCTTCTTGAACGCCTCGTCCCATGGCACAGTGGTGTACTCCACCGTCACCCCTGGATGCTCCGCCTCAAACAGATCGATGTATTTTTCAAAATGGGGATTTGTTTCATCCATCGGGAAGACATTGAGGAACGTCAGCGTTACCTCCTCAACCGCCGCGCCGGAACTGCCCGGGGAGCTTTCAGCGGTGGAAGACGCGCCGCTTTGGGAAGAGCAGGCCGCCAGGGAAATTACCAAAAGTACCGTCAAAATACAGGATAACATTCGCCTTAACATTATTTTCTTCCTCCTTTTTCGTCTCTGAAATCTGTCTGTTACACATAAAAAAACAAGGCTATGTGCATCATAATTATATAATAACATTATAATCTATGTCAATATAATGTTATGATGAATTTTTCTTTCAGCTCTTGGTGAAAACCTCCCTTTCCTTTTCGCCCAGATATGATATGATAATGTTAGAACAAATCAAACGTCAAAACTGGGAGGATGGAAATGGAACACCAGATTCTTTATGTGGAAACCCGGGGAGGATTGGAAGAAAACCGCCATACCGGCAGCATTGCCGTTGTGGATCTCTCCGGACGGATCAAGGCCAGAGCGGGAGATCCCCACCGGATCTCCTTCTATCGCTCGGCATCCAAACCCCTGCAGGCCCTGCCTACATTGTCCCGGCAATTGGACCGTCGTTATGATCTGTCAGAAAAACAGGTTGCTTTGTTCGCAGCCTCCCATCTGGGAGATCCGGTCCATTTACAGGCAGTGGACGCCATCCTGGAGAAGGCCGGCTTCTCAGAAGAAGATCTGATTCTGAATCCTGACACAGGGAGAGCCGGAATCCATCGAAAAGGCGCCCATACCTGTTCCGGCAAACATCTGTCTCTGATGCTTCTGGCCCGGGAACTCTCCGGCGATCACAAAGATTACTGGCGTCCCGACTGTGCCGCTCAGCAAGAGGTATTGCGGACCATTTCTCTGCTTTCGGACACTCCGGCAGATCAAATTTCTTTGGGCACAGATGGATGCGGTGTGCCAGTGTTCGCCGTTTCTTTGCGGTCCATGGCCCTTTCCTTCCTCCGTTTTTCCCATCCGGAACTGATTGGCGACCCCTCTTTATCCGCTGCTGCACAGAGACTGGGACAGGCCATTTCCCATCATCCTCAAATGATCCGTGGGGAAGGCACTGTGGATACCATCCTGAACACAGATCCAAACCTCATTGCCAAAAGCGGAAAATTCGGCGTTTATTGTATCGGGATGAGAAAAGAGGGGCTGGCTGTCGCGCTGAAAATTGACGATGGAGACGACGGACATCTGCCCATTTTAATCCGGGGAATCCTGGAGCAATTGGGGTATCACAATCCGGCGCTCATGGAGCAGCTGAAAGCTCTCATGCCCTCCACGATTGTCAATGATTTGGGGAATGCTGTGGGGGAAATTGAGCTATCTTTTCATCTTTGAGCCTTGCGCCTGCCGCCGGGATTGTGATAAACTGGTAAAAGAGATGGTCCGTCCCCGTCTTGAATTATTCAGCATTTTCCTATTGCTTCAAGGTGATATAAGCCTCCAAGCCTTTCGGCTGATCCGGATTTTTTCCATCGGCCAGAGCTTTGGACAGGGACAGCATCTGCGCGGTCCAAATCAGGTACAGGCCCCAGGCGCTGTCCTCCGGTGTGTTCTCCAGCTTGAGGTCCAAATCGGTTCCCGTCGCGCCGGCTCCCACTGTTACAAGAATACAGCCTGTGCCGCGCAGATCCTCCAACAGATCCTGCTGATATTGATTTTCAGAAGGTCTGACCAGCACCAGCGTCAAAGTGGCGGCATTGTGCAGCACAATAGGGCCGTGACGATAATCCAGAACGCCAAAATGGGCTCCCGGCAGCATGGAAATCTCGGTAAAGGCCAGGGCCGCCTCCTCTCCAATCCCTCCCAATATTCCATCGGAAAGGACAATGGCGCGGTTAAAGTCTCTTGCCCCCATTTTCTCCAGCGCCTTGCTGTTATCCGTAAGGAACCGCTGACAATCCAATACCGCTTGTGTGGCCGCCTCCTCCAAAAGGGCATCCGAGGCGCGGAACGCCTGGAGCATCAACAGGGTCAAATACAGATTGCTGACCGTTCTGGTCTGGCAAACGCTGCGGTCATATGCCCAGGGCATCAATAAATTCAGCTGGCACAGCTGCAAAAGATCATTATTTTCCTTCATGGTTACAGAGAGAAAGACCGCATTGCTGGTCTCTCGAATCAGTCCTACCGCCCGAAGAATTTCGCTGGTCATGCCGGAACGGGATAAAAGAATCACCACACTGTCTTCAAACAGATAGGCATATCGCTCCGGCGCAATCAAATATTCCCCTCCGGTAAGGGCATATGAGGGAGAAGAACCCTTTCCGAAAATTGCTCTGGCGCTCTTCGCCAGCATCGCGCTGGAACCACAACCCATAAAGATCATCTTTCGGCCTTCGTAACGATGAAAGAAATCCGCTACGGTGTTCCGGTTTGCCAACAAATATTCCAACGTTTTTTTGAGCGATTCCGGCTGTGAAAAAATTTCCTGCTGTGTCAGCGATTCAAACATTACACATACCTCCTTGATTTCTTATCCATCATTGCTATTGAGTCCAAAAGATTGCACCATGGATCAGACACATTTGAAAACAGAAAGGACGAAGAATCATGCTGGATGAAAAGAGCAGCATCCCACTGTACAGTCAGCTCTATCAAAAGATGATGGAAAACATCACTTCCGGCAAATGGCCAGATGGTTTCAAATTACCTACCGAAGCGGAATTATGCCAACAATATGGAGTCAGCCGCATCACAGTGCGTATGGCCATGGATAAGCTGAACAGTCAGGGCTATCTGTACCGGAAACAAGGGCGGGGGTCCTTTATCACCCAGCCGAAAATCGAGCAAAAGCTGGCTTATTTCTACAGCTTCAGCGATAATATCGATCATCCTGACGAAAAACGGCAAAGCACTGTTTTAAGTTTTGAGGCCATCCCCTGTCCGGATAAGATCGCCCAGCGCCTCCAGATTCCCGCAGGCGAACCCGTCTTTAAGATGGAGCGCATCCGCAGCGTCGGAACGGTTCCCTTTGCCTATGAGTTTTCGTATATTCCCTGCTCTCTCTGTCCTCAGCTCAACGGGCCCAGTATCGCAGAAATCGGGCTCTATAATTCTTTGGGCAAGTACTCCGGCCTGGTTCCCAATCTGGCGACGGAACAGTTTACCGCTGTCCTTTTGGGGAAAAAGGCCGCCAGATACCTCCAGGGAAAAAGCACCCAACCAGGGCTGCACATTGATCGCATCACCTTTGTGGATCAGCGGATCATTGAATACTGCGACACCATCGTCCGGGGGGACCGGATTACCTACCATGTGGAACTCCATCAAATCTGAACCGGAAAATTCCCTTCCTTTATTTCCTCCACCCTGACCTGGGGAAGAAGTTTCCCCACAGTTTCCAGAGAACAGCTGCCTGTCTCCCGGGTCAGGGCATTGGCTGCCGAGACAGCCACGCCATACCGCACCATTTCTTCCAGGGAAAAATGTTCCTGTATGGCGATGGCGAAAGCCGCCATCATGCTGTCTCCGCACCCCACTGTATTGACAACCGGCAGCCCCTGGGGAGGCGCTCCCCAGAACAGATGAGAGCCATCTGTGGCCAACACGCCCTGGGCTCCCAGAGACATCGTCATGATTTGAATTCCATAACTGCTCCGAAGCTGCTCCAGCATTCGGGGCAGTTGTTGTTGTGAGGGAAGTTCTCCCAGCAGCTGGGCCATCTCCTGCAAATTAGGTTTCGCCAACGTGGGACCCCCTTGTATTCCCTGGCGCAGCAGATGACCCGAGGTATCCAGCAATACGGCGCGTCCCGCTTCTTTGGCTTTCTGAATCAGCTGAAAATAGATGTCCGGCGGCACCCCTGCCGGGACGCTTCCGGAGAGGGTCAGAACCTGACATTCCACCATCATGCGATCATAATCGTTCCAAAAACGTTCCAATTCTTCCGGCGAAATCTGTGGGCCTGGTTCCAAAAATTCCGTTTGGCTGCCATCCGCGGCATCCTTGATATTCAAACATCGCCGACATTCTGATTTTGTTTCGGTGTAAAAATCCTTGATCCCCAATCTTGCCAATTCCGCCTCAATCACTGCGCCGGCAGCACCGCCCCGAAATCCCGCAGCAGCCACAGCGTACCCGCATAAACTCGCCACCCGGGCGACGTTCATGCCCTTTCCCCCTGCTGCTCCTCTGCTTTCCAGAATCCGGTTGACGCCCCCTGTGCGGAGTTTTTCCACGACATACAGCTGGTCAATGGCGGCATTGAGGTTGACCGCGCCGATCATGCTCCCACCCCCATCTCTTTATGGACGGATCCTATTCCGCCCGGGCCACAAAATCCGGCGCTTTTCCCTGGGAGCCGCACAAACGGATTTTTTCCTTCACCAGTTCCCGAACTTTTTCGGCTCCTTTGCTCAGATACTTTTTGGGGTCATATACGCCGCTGTCCTCCGTCAAATACTCCTTTACCCCCTGAGAAAAGGCGGCCCGCAGTTCAGTGGCAAAATTCACCTTGGTCATGCCGTTTTTCACCGCCTGACGCACCTTTTCCTCCGGGACGCCGGAAGCGCCGTGCATAACCAAAGGAACATCCACTTTTTCCCTGATGCTTTTGATCCGCTCCAAATCCAGCTTCGGCTCCGTTTTGTAAAAACCATGGGCGGTGCCAATGGCTACAGCCAGGGAATCCACGCCTGTACGGCGCACAAAATCCGCCGCCTGGTCAGGATCGGTATACTGGGCGTCCGCGCAGTCCAAATCATCCTCTTTGCCGCCCACTTTCCCCAGCTCCGCCTCCACCGGGATTCCGTAATCCTGGGCTCTGGCGCACACCCGGGAGGTGAGGCTGATATTCTCCTCATAGGGCAAAGCGGAGCCGTCAATCATCACAGAGGTATATCCCGCCTCCATACATCTGGCGGCCAACTCAAAACTGGAACCGTGATCCAAATGGAGGGCCACCGGCACACTGGGATGCTCCGTTCTGAGCATCCCCGCAAAATATTCCGGCGGCAGATAACGAAGCGTTCCGGGAGTTGTCTGAATAATGACAGGCGCCTCCATTTCCTCCGCCGCTTCCAGCACCGCCCGGAGCATTTCTGCATTCTCCACATTAAAAGCGCCGACGGCATATCCCCCCAGGCTGGCTGCCCGCAGCATCCTTTTGGTGGTAATCAACATTCCCCTTTCCTCCCATCTTCTTCCATCCGTTCCATCACCTGAGCCAAATACTTCGGCCCAAAGGATTCAAAACAAAGCAGCGCAGCCCCCTGCCATGGTTCCCTTCGTGGAACTTCCAGTGTGCAGCCTTCCCGCTCCAGCAGCCGTTCCAAAGGTTTCAGCACCAGCTCCCCCGCATGGAAAAGCCCCCCTGAGTAGGACACCGGGCAAGTCTCCAGCCCCAGCTGCTTCTTTACCCCCAGGATCATGGCCGCCAGCTGCCCGGCAGCTTGTTCATAAGCCCTGATTGCAGTCAGATCTCCTTCTCTGGCCGCCCGCAGCAATAACCGCTGCAAACTCGCCGTGGTATCCCGGCGTCCGGTGATTTCCGGTACTGTCCGCTCGATGATCTGAAAATCTTCCTCCAGAGAAAATTCCCTTCGCAGGATCTCTCTCAATGGTCCCGGCTCCGCCCGACCGTCGCACTGCCAGGAGAACAGCTGAAGCGTCTTTCGGCCCAGCCAGTAACAGGAGCCTTCATCGGAAAAAAACTCGTCCCAACCGCCGCAGCGGGCAGATTCCTTCCGCTGGTTTCTTCCATAGGCGATGGAACCCGTTCCCGCTACAATGTTGATTCCACTCCTCAGATTCAGAGAGCCGGCCCAGCCTGCCACCACATCGTTGACCACCTGGACTGGAATCGGCGCAAGCGTTGTTTGCAGAGATTCCTTCAGCAGGCGGTCTCCTGTTCTGCTTTCCCCCACACAGGGAAGCGCCAGCACCGCCCCCTTCACCTCCGCGAAGGTGAGGGAACATTCCTCCACCATGGCGATAAAGGCATTTCTCATCAGCTCTGCCACTGCTTCCACACCGTTTTCCCGGTAGGAGCTGCCTGCTGCGGTGATGCTGGCCCGCAGACGTCCCGTTTCATCCCAAAGGCCGAAAGCAGTCTTGGTGCCTCCACCATCTACGCCCATATAATAGTTCATGGCTCTCCCTCCTTTTCCAGAAGGGGCAGGAAGCGTCCCGGCAGCAGGCTCATTCTTCTGGCCAATCTGGTGAGGGAATTTTCATAAAAATCCGCCAATGAAATATGTATGGTGTTCTCAAAAGGCTCCAGGCGCCGAGGATCCAGGCCCTTCGGACCGAAATAAGCTCCCAGCATGGATCCCGCTGTGCAGCCAAAGCTGTCGGTATCGTTTCCCTGCATCACCTGGAGACAAACGCCGTGCCAAACATCCTTCGCCCAGCGCATGGTGTTCATCAGCGTTCCGATTTCCTGGTACACCATGCAATGACCATAGGGTTCAAAACGATGGTGAATCTTTTCATATCCCTCCTCAAAGCTATGGGAGGAAAGAACACATTGCAGCGCCACCTGACAGGCGCGGTAAAACCGGCTGCGGCAGGGGATGAAGTTCAGCGCCTCCACAAAAGGCTCCACCGGATCGCAGGCGGTAAACATCCCCGCCAATACCGCCGCTACATACATTGCGCTGTAAACCCCTGTTCTGCGATGGGTAAAGGAAGCGTCAATGCAAGCATATCTGGCCGCCATGTCCGGCCTTCCGGCAAAGGCGTAACCATAGGCATCCATCCGGATGATCGCTCCACATTCCTCATTCATGGGATTGAACAGATCTGCCCACCAGCTGTAATCCCGGTCAGGATGGTGAGGCTCCATCTCCTCCTCCATCAAACGGTTGGCCGCTATACAGGCGGTGATGTGCTGCTCCGGCCCAAAGGCGAACCCCATCGCCTGATGCCGCAGCCAGGTCCGCTTCATTCCATCCAGATCCAGCTGCAAGCCATGCTCCTCCAGAGCCAACATTCCAAGGACGCTGTAATTGAGATCGTCGTCCGCCGCGGCATAATGGATTCTGCCCTTGGTGGTTTCGGTCCATGAAAAATGCCTGCGGCCCAACGCATCCAAAAATTCCGGTGTAATAAAATCTTTCACCGGCCATTGCCCCGCCGCCTCCCCTGCCCGGCGCAGGCTTTCCAGATCCGGGTTCACTTCCAGGGGTTTACCCAGAATACATCCCAGTACGGAGGCGAGGAAAGCGGTCTCCGCCTTTTTGACGCACAAGCCAACGTCTGCTGGGCGGCAAAAGCGCTCCCTGCCCGGCGCCATTTCTCGCTGGATTTCCTCCCAGGAGACTGGCTCCACATAGGGCCAGTCCCGCCGGAAGGGGAGGCGGCACAACTCCCGGGCAAAGCTGATGAAAGCGTCATAGCTGTCCGGCAAAGCCGCTAATTTTTCTTCCATGCCGGTTATATCGAACCCCTGGGTTTCCAGGGTTTTCAGGGATGCCGCTAAAGTTTTACGCAGATACTGAACCGTAACGAACATTTTTGATCCCTCCCGGAACCCTTTCTCTCTTCAGGTCAGGGAATCGCCTGAAAATCCCTGTCCCTGAGGCGGTAAAAGCACAGCAGCTTCTCCCTTCCGGGGATCTGACAGCAGGCGGCAGATGCCTGGGACAGGTAGTAATAAACTGTTGCAGAATAGCGGAATGGTTTCAGCCGTTCCTTCTTCCAGGGATTGATGAAAGCCATGCGCAGCTGTCGCTGAAAATGGATTCGATCCTCCTCATGGAAGCGGTACATACTAATCATGGAGCGCAAAGCATCCTTCAGCGGCACTCCGTGGGTCTCGCTGCAAAAAGCGCCGTCCCGGAAATACCATCCTCCATTGAAATAATCCTCCAGCCCGGTGCCCATCAATGCGGGGAGGGGTTCCCCATCCACCCAAACATATTCCGGCGCCTCCAGAAAAGCCAGGTTGTTGGGAGCGCTCCCCTGGATGGACAAAGCACACCCCACAAACTGTCCCTGTCCCTGAAGATCCGCTATTTCCAACGGATCCCCGCCGGAATTTTCTCCGGTACAGAAGGCGCAGTGAAACCGTCCCGACTGCTGCGGAAGCTGTTCCAGCCGCTGCCAGGTAAGATTGAAAAACAGTTCCACCTCCTCTTGGGGATGAAGATTTTCAATCTCCAGGCGGAAGCCTTTTTCAAAGGGCATGGGGAAATAGCAATAAAATCCGCCGCTGCTCATTCCCAGATACCGGGAGGTATAATGCTGAAATTCACAGTGTCCCACCCCGAAGAAATCCCCCACAGGCGCTTCCACCGAGGCCTCTGAACAGCCGTCGAAATACAACCGCAGAATTGTCAGCCGCAGCACGGTGGGATCCACCACCGCATCAGGATCCCAATACCGCCAAAACCACCCTGGCATGGTCATCCAGAAACGGGCAATCATGCCTCTGTCCTCCAGGGCAAAAACCGTCTTCCTCTCCCCTGGCGCCACAAATATCGTTTTGTTTCCTGTGGCTGGATCAAAAGTGGTCAGCTGCCTGGTCTGCCCCGGGGACAGCTGATAAATTGGCTGGCTGGCCATAAGCGATTCCTCCTTAAATGGATTTACAATAGGCGGCGAGACTTTCTTTGGTGGTCAGCGGCATCCTCAGCTCCGCAGGCGGCATCTCCGGAAATACCTCATGAGGTTCGGATTGGTACCAATAAGCGGTGGAAGAATAATCATCGGACAAGCTGTTGCCATGGCCATGCTCAATCGTTACCTTGATGGACTGATGAAAAATCACCGGGTCCTCCAGATGGAAACGGTAGCTGGTCCACTTGCCGGTATAGCCAAAGGAGCCTCCTCCCCAAGCGCCCGGAGTCTCCCAGGCGCCGTTGACCTTGCAGGTTTCCGCCAGGGAAATGCCGTGGTAAAGACCGTCGTACTTGAAGGAGGGATAGTCCCAGGCGGCACAGAAATAATCCTCGGTTCCGGTGCCGTGGAGACTGGGGGGCCAGGTTTGCCCGTCAATAAAGATCATGTCGTCCCCTTCTCCAAACCAGGTGACGTTCGGGACGGGATTGATGTGGTCAATACTGAGATTGCAGCCGACATAATGGCCTTCTCCCTTGGCCTCCAGGATCACATAATTGCCGGCGCCATCCAGATTCTTGATCCCTGAAATCTCCTCCAGCGGTCCTGTAAAGCGGGTGTGCTTCCGCTTGAGTTCCTCCATATCCAGAACGCCATCTGTGGGATTCTGCCGCCGCCACTGGGCATGGAAGCGAAGGGCGTTTTCCGGCAGCTCCTCCAGGGTTTCGTAATCCACGGCATAATAGAAATTGGGAATATCCGCTCCCGTCTGGTTGACCACCACAATTTTCCCTCTTCTGAAAAAAGGCATGGGAAAATAACAGTTCATGGCGCCGTAAGGCTGCGGACCATTCTGCCTGGTCACCATATTGAGCGGCAGCGACATATAGTGGCTGGCAACGCCGTGGCCCACTCCAAAGAAATCTCCCAGAGGGACCTCCACAGAAGGGGTTTCCTCTTCATCCCAATACATCCGCAACAGGATGCTGCGATAATAATAGGGTTGGGGGCTGCTGACAGTACACCAAATATGGGTGATCTTCGCCGGCCCTTCCACATCAAAAATGGTTCGTTCCTCCCCCTGGGCGATGGGGACGTAATCCTGATTTCCTCCTGTACGGTCCCAGCTGGATTCCCGCCGGGTCTGCCCCTTCCGGGGATAAATCAGATTTTGCAGCAAAGAGCTCATTTTCCTTCCTCCTTTACGGCGCAAGGTCCGGAAGCAGTTTGGCAAGCCGCGGAATCAGCCGCAGCGCGTTTTTATAATAAATTTTCTCCAATACATCATCCGGGAGATAAACCCCGTAGATGTTCCAGCGGCCCTGGTTGTGTTCGTCCAGAGAATTGTACGGGAAGTATTCATCCTTTGTCTCAAAAAAACGGTAATTACCGCTGATGTTGGAGGGGGTGGGCAGCAGATCCGTGCCGTAAACCACACGGTCCTGATATTTCAATAAAAAGTCCCTGGCAGTGTAAGGCTGCCGGCCCAGCTCGGAAATCCGCTCCGCCGTATCCACAAACATATTGGGATAACGGTCCAGCATCCGGGACACTTCCGCCAGATTTTCCGCATGAGAACCCACATGGGCAACGATGAACCGGGTGTCTGGATTGGCCTCCAGCAGCCGTTCCTGCGCCTCCATCAGCTGGGGAAAACGGGGACAAGGCCGATTGCCATAGGACCAGTGGGGGTGCCCCGCCAGTTCCTCATACCGCTCATGGGTTCCGTCAATAACCTTGTCAAAAAAAGACGGCGGATCCGCAATGTGAATTGTAACCGGCAGATCACATTCGGCAGCGGTAGCCCAGATCACCTGAAGACGGGGATCATCAGGCGTCAGATAGACGCCATTTTTGTCCGTCAGCTTCACGCCCAGGGATTTGGAAAACTTTAGCCCCGTGGCTCCCCGCTCCACACATTCCAACACCCGCCGGCGGGCTTTTTTCTCAAAATCCGGCTCGTCAATGTTGGACAAATTCACCCGGCCAAAAATGGTAAACCGGTCCGGATGAGGCTCCACATAATGTTTCAGCTGGTAGTCCATCCGCTCATCCCAGAAGCCGTCCATATCCACGATCATGCGGATACCATACCGATCCATATCCTCCAGCACCTTGGCCACATCTTTGGTTCTGGTGAGGTGGCTGTGGGCGTCTATAACGGGAAATTTAGGGCGCAGACGCTGCCGCTGGGGCACCTCCAGGCGGGTGACAGGGCGAAACTGATCCAGTGGAATCATAAAAGCAACCCCCATTTTATAATAATCATATATTGTTATAACATTATGTTAAGTATATCATATTTCAACGGGAGCGTCAACCTTTCACCGCTCCTGTGGTCATGCCGTCAATAATATATTTTTGTCCCAGCAGGTAAACCAGCAAGATGGGCAGCGCCGTCATTACCAGATCCGCAAATACCAGGTTCCAGCTGCTTTGGTACTTCCCAAAAAAGTTATATACCGTCAGCGGCATGGGCCATTTGGAGCTGTCGGAAAGGAAATACAGCGGAATCATGAAGTTGTTCCAAACATTCATAAACACCACAATGATGCCTGTTACAATCACCGGCATCAGCAAGGGGAACACCACCAGGAAAAACGTTCTCAATGGTCCGCAGCCGTCCATCACAGCGGCTTCATCCAGCTGTCTGGGAATGGTTTTGATAAAGCCGGTGAACAGCAGAACCGAAAAAGCCATATTCAAAGAGCAAAACACCATGATCACACCGAAATAGGTGTTGTTGACATGAAGTTTTTGCAGCAGCGTGATGGTGGGAATCAAGGACAGCGGCGCAATGAGCCCCATCATAAACACCGACATCGCACGTCTGGAAAGGGCGCTGTTGCACCGGGCCAGATAGAAGGACGCCAGCGAGGAGGAAATCAGAGTCACCACCACCGAGGAAACTGTAATGATGGTGCTGTTCACCATCGCCTGACCAATCTCCCCTTTTTCAAACACCACCTGATAGTTTTCAAAGTGCCAGACACTGGGCAGGCTCAGGCTCAGTTCTGCCGCCTCCTTCACATCCTTGAAGGAGCCCAGCACCATGATGGCCAGGGGAGCCAAAATAAACAGACTGCCAAAAAGCAGCAGCAGCTGAAAACAGATCTGTGTGACGCGCTTTTTGAGGGTATAATTCATGTACTTCATCAATATTCCACCTCCCGCTTGCGGAAGAAATTCAGCACCACCAAAGAAATAAAGGAAATAATGACAAACAAAATCAGATTCAGCGCCGTACCATAGCCCCATCTGCCTTCTCCGAAGGCCTCATATACCATAGTGCTGACCACCTGGCTGGCAAAGCCCGGACCGCCATTGGTCAGGACATACACCATATCGAACACCTTGAACCCGCCAATGAGAGACATAATCAGGTTGATATTGAAGGAAGGGATAATCAGCGGGAAGATGATGTACCGGAACTGCTGCCAGGGAGAGGCGCCATCGATGCGGGCCGCTTCCAGCAGATCGTAGGGAATACTTTGAAGACCGGCCAGGTAGATGGCCATATGGAAGCCTGCATACATCCAGATTTCCACGGCGCTGATGGTGAACATCACAATGTCCTTATCTGTCAGCCAGCTGCGGGTGATCGATTCCAGACCCACAAAGGTCAGCGCGTCATTGAGCAGCCCGGTGGGATGCAGCACCGCCGAAAACACCAGGCCCACCACAATGGTGCTGAGGATGGCCGGACAGAAATAAATGGCCCGCCAAACCGTGCGCCCCCGCAGCTTGGTATTGAGAATCAGCGCCAGGCCGAGGCCCAGCACATTTTTGCCCACAGTAGTCACCGAGGCGAAGATCAGGGTGTTTTTCAGCGCCAGCATCGAAACCCGATCCTCAAAAATTTCCTGAAAGTTTTTGAGCCCAATAAAGTTGATCTCTGTCAGATACTGATTCCAGTCCGTAAAAGAAAAACCAAAACCGAACACCACCGGCAAAATGAAAAAAACAAAAAAGATTATGAACGCCGGCGCTATAAATAGCGGATGATAAAACCGGTCCATATATCCTTTCTTGAGATTCTGCTTCATTGAATGGATCCGCCCCTTTCTTGCTGCCCTTCTGCTCTCTTTTCACCCCTGGCATAAAAACAGGGACGCCCGACAACGGTGCCGGGCGTCCCGAAAGTCCCATCGCCAATCGCTGTTTATTCCCAACCAGGGAGCTTGCGGGAGGTAGCCAGTTCTGCAAATTTTGCATCCCAGTTTTTCAGCACATCTTCCGATGTTTGTCCGCCGGCCAGCATATCGATGGTCAGAGTGGTCAGATAACCACATTCCACAGCGCTGGTAATCGCCATCTCTTCAATAGGCATCTCGCCTTTTTCCATGTAGTTGGTCATATATTCCTCAATCCAGTAGGGCAGCTCATTGGTGCATTCCGTAAAGGGAGGAATATAATTCCAGTCTGCGCAGATCTTGGTCATATTTTCCGGCTGAGCCACAAAATCGATAAATTTCAGTGCTTCTTCCACATTCTCGGAATCCTTGAACACATGGAAACCGGAATACTGACCGGAAGCGAATTTGGGATCCTCCTTGAAGGGGAAGGGATACATACTGAACTTCGCGTCAGGATACTTGGTGGTACACTCATTGATAAACCAGGATCCCTGGAGGGTCATGGCGGCCTGTCCTTCGGAGATCATTTGCTGACCCATATCATAGGTGCAGGCCAGAAAATCATCGTTGACATAGCCTTTCTCCACCAGTTCATTGAGAACATCCAGCGCGTCCTTAAAGCCCTGCACCTCAGAGAACTTGACCTTACCGGTGTTCAGATCGTCCCATCCGTTTTCCACACCGTACATCACGTTGGGGAACATGGTAACAGTCCACATACCGATGGTCCAGTCCTCCTTGCCGGTGAGCACAACAGGCGCCACGCCGTTTGCCTTCAGGGTCTCGCAGACCTGGAGGAATTCGTCATAGGTGGTGGGGATTTCGATATTGTATTTTTCATAAACTTCGGTGTTGTAAATCATGCCAAAGGGATCTCCGGAGCCGTTGATGGGCAGCAGATACGCGCCGCCATCCAGGACAATCTGATCCTTATTAATCAGCTTGGAATACCACTCTCTGTCCTGCATATTGACAAAGGTGTCCGCCATGCTGACCGCCTTGGCCAGAGACTGATAGTTGTCCATCACAATCTCCGGCACCTCCTTGGAGGCGATCTTGGATTTCAGCAGCTGGCTGAATTCATTGTCCGGAATCACCTGATAGTCAATGGTCACACCAGGATTAAGCGCTTCGTATTCCTCCGCCAGCGCTTCCATGGAGGGTTTGTTCCAGGTCTGGTTAATCATGATGGAAATGGAAACATCCTTGGCCGCCGACGGCTCCGACGCTGTGTCCCCTCCCTGGTCGCTGGGCGTTTCAGAAGCGCCGCAGGAAGCGGAAAGAGCCAGCAGCATAACGGACAGGGTCAGTGCAAGAAATTTTTTCATCGCTTTTTTCATGGCAATCTCTCTCCTTTTTCCGTATAATTTGATACATTCAGGAGTTTCTCCTTGCCTTCATTATAGGCACCCTTTGCAGCAAAGAAAATGGACTGTTTTTTGAAAATTGGTAGACTTTTTTAGAATATTATCTATAATTTACATGATTTTATCACGCTTTTCATATGAAATGCCCTGTTTTTTCTCTTTTTTCCTCCTTTCTATTCCTTCCGCCAGCAATAAATGTTATAATATTAGTATCTTATGATTTCTCTGGCAGGTGCGTCATGTTTAAGAAAAATAATCTCCGTACCAAACTGATTATTTCCTACGCCGCCATTATCCTGGCGTCCTTCTTTGTGATCTCTGTATTTTTTTATTTCTACATCCGCAGCTATATGAGAAGCAATATGGAGGACAATATTGTGGAGCTGTCCAGCGGCATCAGCAGTCAGTTGGACAGCGAACTGGCCAATCTGGACCGCATCGCCCTGGGAATGTTGGGAAACAAGGATTTTATTGACGCCCTCACCGCCCTGAACAATCGCCCCGTTTATGACACCTCCTTCGCTTTGGAGGAGTATGAATTTCAAAAGCAGGTGGATCGGCTGATCTTTACGCTGAATACCCCGGTATTCATCTCTCCCATGGTGTCCGTCTTCCAGCCGGAACAGGGTTACTACTTCGGCTGGAGCATCGAGGGGCTGGATCAGCCCTATATCGGGGAAGTGCTGGGAAGCATCCCCTGGCAAAACAGCGTCATGGAACTGGGCGGGGCCCGGGCAATCATTCCCCCCAGACAAAACGAATGGACCCTGGAGGAGGATGTGGTATTTTCTGTGGCCCGGGCGCTGATGACCAGCACTGGCCGGTATCTTGGAACGCTGGAGGTGCAACAAAAATTTTCCCACCTCGAGGAGATCTGCGCCCCTGTCAGCGACTCCAGACACACCTTTGTCATCGATCAGAATGATTCCGTCATCTATCCCTACGGGATCAGCCAGGATGATCCCATCCTGCAGAGCGCCCGCAGCCGGGATTCTGCCAAGGGCAATGTGTTTGTCAACGGCACCCTGTACTTTTATTCCGCGGTGGTCTCAGAATACAGCGGATGGAAAACCATCGTCCTGTGGCCTCAAAGCGAGCTTTACCACAATACGGCCCTGCTGTTTCAGTTTATCCTTTATGCCCTGGCGGTAATCCTGCTGCTTTCCTTAACAGCAGTAACCATCATCTCCCAAAACCTGACGATGCCTTTGAGAAAATTGCGTCAATCCATTGAAGCCATCGACGCGGATCGTTTGGACATCACCTTTGAGCCGGAGGAAACAGACGATGAGATCCAGCTGCTGCGCCAGGCCTTTGAACAGATGCTGGCCCGGGTGGACCTGTCCATCCAACAGCACGCCCAGATGCGGCAGGCGGAAGCGAAAGCCTGTTTGCTGGCCCTTCAGTCCCAAATGAATCCTCATTTTCTCTACAATACGCTGAACACCATCGCCGCTTTGGCGGACGAAAAGGGCGAAGCGGAGATTGAGCAAAGCTGCCGGTATCTGGTGGATATGCTGCGATATGTGACAGACTACGACCACCCTCTGGTGACGTTGGAACAGGAAATCAATCACACCAAAAAATATCTGCTTTTGATGCAAACACGTTATGAGACAGCCTTGTCCTTTTCCATCCAGGTGGAGGGGCATCCCCAGGAAATCATTGTTCCAAGGCTGATCTTGCAGCCCCTGGCCGAAAACTGCTACAAACATGGGCTGTGTACAGTGCGCCCGCCATGGGAAATTTTGATCCGGATTCAGATTCTCACTGAATGGCTCACCATAACGGTGGAAGATAACGGATGCGGCTTTTCCAGTCAAATTCTGGAGCAGCTGCGGCAGCGTATCTCCCGCTTCGCGTCTGATCAGCAGATGCTGACAGAACTGAAGGACCCCGGCTCCAGCAACGTAGGACTGATGAACACCTATTCCAGGCTATATCTACGATACCATGGCAAGGTGCGTATGGAACTGAATAACCGTCTCCCCTCCGGTTCGGTTGTCACCATCACGCTGCCGGTGGAAAATACCCCCAACACATCAGGAGAAACAACGCTATGATTTACCGTATTCTCATTGTGGAGGATGAGCCGCCGTCCATGCGCCGCATCGAGCGCTGCATCCTCCAAAGCGGCGTCACCGACGTCATGATTGCAGGAAAAGCCTATAACGGGGCGGAAGCATTGGAGCTCATCCCTTCCATTCGCCCTCATATCATCTTGTCCGACGTGCGTATGCCGGTGATGGACGGTTTTGCCCTGGTGGAAGAGGTGCGCCGGCAGTATCCTCTCATCTGCATCGCCATGCTCAGCGGCTACCAGGAGTTCGATTACGTCCGAAAGGCGCTTCAGTTTCAGCTGACCGATTATCTGCTGAAACCTCTGAACATCGATGAACTGGCGTCTGTGCTGAACAAAATGAAAGACACCCTCTTCCATTCCATCCATCAGGCGGTGGACCAGTATCTGCGGGAATGTATCGGACATTATGCCACCAGCGCCATCCTGCCGGACGAATTGTCCTCCTATCATGTCTTCGTCTTCAACCAGGGATGGTATTACAACGGCTCTTTTTCCTATCAGCTGATTACGCCCCTGGACCGGGATCTCTGCGTTCTTCCCGCCGCTCTGACAGAACAGGCCGATCACTGCTGGATGCTGGAATGTGGTCCTCCCAACCAGTTGCTGTATGTACTGGGTTTTGTTCGCCCTCCTGAAATTTCCCCTTCGTGGCCGGAATATCTGGAAACTTTTGCACAGCAAAAACAGCTCACCATTGCCGGCCACCTGGGAGCTTCCCCCTCCCAGCTTTCCGCCGCCGTCAATAATTGCCGCAAATGGATCGCCTCAGCCCTCATACCGGACCGCGGACATTTTCTGGACGCCCGGCTCCCGCTCCCCCATCACCCGGCGTCCGTCCTCTCAAAAGGGGATGAAAAAAACCTGCTGGCCCCTTTGGAAGCCGGGGATCTCCATCGTTTTTCCAGAACCCTCTCCGCAATTTTGCAGCAGCAGCTTCCTCCTGGATCCACTCAAAGCGCCATTTATTCCCTGCTGGATTCCATTCTCCTTTCCCTGCGAACCTACCTGTTTGGTCTGTCCGATGATCGTCTGCAAACTCTGGATCTGATGCTGCGGGAATTGCTTCTTTGCACCCCCGCGGAACAGCTGCGAGAAGGATTTGTCTCCCGGGTGCATCGCTTTTTGCTCTCCTGTGATTGTCTCTATGGGTCCAGTTCCTCCACCGATATGATCCTGCATCAAATCGCCAGCTATCTGCATCAAAATTACCGGGAACAGGTGGAACTGCAAACCCTCGCCTGCTCCTTCGGCATCTCTCCCACCTATCTGAGTACGCTGTTTAAAAAACAATATGGAATGACCCCTATGAAATATCTGGTAAGCATCCGGGTAGAGCGCGCCAAGGAGCTGATCTGCTCTCATCCGGATATTCCTCTGCGGGATGTGGCTCAGCTGGTGGGATATGAAGATCCCCATTATTTTTCCCGTATTTTCCGCATCACCACCGGACTGTCTCCCTCGGAATTTCGTGCCGCATCCCACCTTAAAACAGATCAAAAGGATGGTGCTTTATGATTGAGGTTGCTTTTTGCGGCGCAGGAGACATCGTTCAGAGCCGCCATCTGCCGGAGCTGCTGGCCGAACACGGCGTTTGCAGAGGGTATTATTCCCCTCATCCCTCTCCTGACGCTCCAAAGCAGTTGGGAATGGCTTACCCCACCTTTGACGCCCTTTTGGCCGACCCTCAGGTGGATGCCGTCGTGATCTCCTCCCCCAATGTCTTTCACGCCTCCCAAAGCATCGCCGCGATGGAAGCGGGAAAGGACGTCCTGTGTGAAAAACCTATGGCCATCTCCCAGGCGGAAGGGGAAGCGATGATCCAAACAGCGGAAAAAACCGGACGTGTGCTGATGATCGCCCATAATCTGGTGATGGAGCCAGCCTTTGAACTGGCAAAAGAACAGCTTCGTTCCGGCAGCCTGGGGCGAGTCCTCTTTTTCCGGGGAATGATTGGCTGTGAGGGTCCGGAACGGAAGGACGATCCCGCTGCGGAAAAACTTTGGTTTTTTCAAAAGGACAAAGCCGGCGGCGGCGCCTCTCTGGATCTCGCAGTTCATGGGCTTCACGCCATTTCATGGCTGCTGGAGGAAAAACTGCTGCCTGTCGCTCATCTGTCCGGCACGCTGGATAAAAAAAGCGCCCGGGGCCTTCCCATTTCCGTAGAGGACACCTGCCTGGGGCTCTTCCGCACGCCGGGCGGCGTTATTGGCGTTCTCGCTGCCAGCTGGTGCTGCTATGAGGGGTGGCGCTCCCCCATCGATCTTTATTGCCAAAAAGGGACTTTATCCCTTTATCCGGATCCGGAAACCGCCCTGCGCATCCGCTATTCCGATGGCTCTTATTTTTCCCAACCGTTTGTCCCAAAAGAGCATTGGCCTCATGGTTCCGGCGTGATGCACCGCTTCCTGAAGGCAGTGGAGCAAAGAACTCCGCCAAAGCAGACGGCTCTCCCCGCCTTGGACGCCCTCGCTGCCGCGCTTTCCATGCTGCCTTGATTCCCTGGTTGGCGGAGTCAGCATCATCCAGCAATGCACCACAAATTCTCCCGAAGAATTCTGCCCTGGTGGGTAAACTTCAGGATTTGAAACTGAAATCAAGGAAAAACGGGCGCTCTCCTGTTGCCGGAATGAGAGTGCCCGTTTAATCTGTTTGAAACTCAATATTTTGCGTACAAGCCGGTCATTTTTTCGTCGCAGAACATAAAACGTCAGGGGGCCGGAAGAAAATTCTTCCGGCCCCCTGACGTCGCATCGGCGAATACAGCTGCTTTTTCAATTTTGTCCTCTGTCACAGGGGAAAACAAAAATCAACAAGAATCAAAAAGGGGAACCTGCGCTTTCGCTCAAGCTGCTGAAAAGGAAACGATCACAGCCTGCGCCCCTTCAGCAGCAAGCAGGATGACTGAAACAGAAAACGGTTATGGATAGCGGGACTGTCACCTTCAGCGTCCCCGCTCCTGATGATAATAGAGATAGGGCATGGTTTCTGTGCTGATACGGATCAGCTCCTCGGCGGCCTTGGACAGGGGCAGCTCTCTGGAATAACAAACCACCAGCTCCCAATAAGGCCGATAAACTTCATCCAAGAAATAATAATTGGGAGAATAATCCTGACTGAACAGGGAGCAGTAGCTGTGGGGAACCAATGTGAACCCCAGGTCAGCGCTCACCAGCCGGGTAGCGGTTTGGATGCTCTTGGTGGAAAAGCGGACCTTGGGGGTGATGCCTGCTTCCGCCAAAATCCGGTTTGCCACCTGCCGGGTCCGCTGGGTGGGGTGGGTGAGAATATAGGAGCGATTGGCGGTCAGACGAATGTCCAGATATTTTTCCTGGCTGTCGTCCTTCACATAATATTGATCGTTCAGGGGGTCCTCCGGCGGAACCGCCAACAAAAACCGCTCCCGTGTCAACCGTTGATACTCCACAGCATCGGTGACCAGCGGAGTGTGCAAAATTCCCAGATCCACCGTCCCTTTGATAATTTCGTTTTCAATGTTCAAGGAAACGTCTTCCACAATGGTGATTTCAATATTGGGATACAGCGTGCTGAAGGTTTTCAGGACTGCCGGCAGGGCGAATGATCCCAGAAAAGTGGTGGTGCCAACGGTCAATTTTCCTGCCTTCATATCGTTGAGCCGGGAAAGCTGCACCTTCATATCGCTATAGGTTTTCAAGATCATTCTGGCGCTGGCAATATAGCACTCCCCCGCCGGGGTGGGTTTCATCCCATCAGAAGTGCGCTTAAACAACTCTGCGCCCAGGGATTTTTCGATATTGGACAGGCAACGGCTCAGAGAGGGTTGCGCAATAAATAACTTCTCCGCCGCTTTGGAAATATTTCCTTCCTCTGCAATGGTGGTAATATAAATCAGTTCTTTTTGCGTCAATGGCAAGCACCTCCTGCGTCAACTATTTCCATGGGCGTCAGCCGGAGCTCAGACAGCGGTTGCCATCCTGGAACAGATTAAAATCTCCAGGTTTGTGAAAAGAACTCTTATTTGGGAAAATACGGAAATAAAGGTTCTTCTCTGTGCATAACCTATGAGAATATTACAATTTATATTATATAATATGTGAGTTTTGCCGTCAATCACTCAGCTGTTGATTTGAAAAATATTTGTGCCTCTGCTGTTTTTTTCATCTAGAGAATCTGGCAGGAAAAGGGATTTGCCGTTGCCTGAAAAAACAAGATATGTTATCATAGCATAAGACCATGGAAGCTGCAAGATGTTTTTGGAAAAGGAGGAACAACCTATGCGGGAAGAATATCCCATCGATCTGCATCGGGCGGAGCCGCTGCTGCGGCGATGCGGCCTGACTCCTAACTATAAGGCGGAATATACAGTAGGAGTTTTTGAGGACGACGAACTGGTGGCCACTGGCTCCCTCTGGGAAGATATGATCCAGATGATGGCGGTCAGCCCCGACCATCAGGGGGAGGATCTCACCGCCACCGTCATCACCCACCTCATCGGAAAAGCCCGGGAGGCGGGGCGAACCAATCTGCACCTGTTCACCAAGCCTGAAAAAGCGGTGATGTTCCGGGGCCTGGGCTTTCGGCAGGTGGCAGTCGCCCGGCCTTATGCCGCGCTGATGGAGTGGGGCCGGCCTGGAATCCAGGAGTACTGCGCCCAGATTAAGGCTGAAGCCGGACCGCCTGCCCCTTTGACTGCGGCTATGGTGATGAACTGCAATCCCTTCACCCTGGGGCATCAGTATCTGGTGGAAACCGCCGCCGCTCAGTGCGATAAAGTGATCGTTCTGGCAGTCCAGGAGGACGTGTCCGTCTTTCCTTTTGAGGACCGGATCCGTTTGATCCGTCAGGGCACTGCCCACCTGCCCAATGTGGTGGTGCTTGCCGGGGGACGCTACGCGGTATCTTCCCTTACCTTTCCTTCTTATTTTACCAAGGAAACCCAGCTGGCTTACGCCCACTGCGCCATCGACGCTGAAATTTTCCGGGCCCACACCGCCCCCACCCTGGGAGTCCGCCGGCGGTATGTGGGCACCGAGCCCCTTTCCCCGGTAACGGCGATTTACAATCAAACCCTCAGGGAACGGCTAGAGCCGGAAATCCAGGTGGTAGAGCTGCCCCGGAAGGAACAGGAAGGGCAGCCCATCAGCGCCTCCCGGGTGCGCGCCCTGCTGGCCCAGGGCAAACTGGAGGAGGTTCGGCAGCTGGTGCCTCCCACCACCTTTGCCTATCTCCAAAGCGACGCCGCTCAACCTGTGCTGAAAAAACTCCAGGAGAGCGCTTCATAAGCGGACTTTTTCCCCTGCGGCAGGCCCGCTTTTCCAGAAAAAACAGATCCCGTCATCCAGCCAAGATGACGGGATCTGTCTTTTTCTGTTGGAGCAAAAGAAGAGATCGGGGATCATTCCTTGCGGCGCAGCTCCAAAATCTCCCCTACATACATCCGATGGAGGTCCTTATCCCCATAGCACCGGGGGAAAATTTCCGGATCCAGGAAATTCTTCTCCTCCAGCTGCTGGGAGTAAAGGGTTTTGCAGAGAAGAACGGTTTCCGCCTGCTGGAAAAAAGGAATTCCATAAGCATGTTCCACTGTGAAGCCGCAATGGGCCACCTTGTCTTCATCCCGGCCGGAAACCGTTCCGCAGTAGGAAAGCTGCTGGCGATATTGTTCCGGATAGAAGGTGCAGGAAAAGCCGTCTGCCGCTTCCAGGAATTCATAGGTGTGGCGGGAATGGCGAACAAAGATAAAGGCCACGTTTTTTTCCCACAGCACCCCCATGCCGCCCCAGCTGGCGGTCATGGTGTTGACCTTGCCCTCTTTTTCCGCGGTAATAAGCATCCAATCCTTCCCGATCATCTGAAAAGGAGAACGATTGAGATCCTCCGGGCGTACTACATTCCACTGTTCCATTGACAAAACCTCCCC
>CASFXA010000048.1 GCA_949298535.1 uncultured Oscillospiraceae bacterium | reverse complement strand
GCCCTCGCTGTGGGACTTTTCATTGTCATTCCCACCTTTCTGGCCTCTTTCCTGACCCCGTGGATCACCAGCACAACCGTGCTGACCTTGGTGGAAGGAATCATCAAAATTGCCATCTTCATTTTCTATCTGTATCTGTGCAGCCGCAACAAAGATGTCGCCCGGGTTTTTGAATATCATGGCGCGGAGCATAAAACCATCGCCTGCTATGAGGATTTGGCGGAGCTGACCCCTGAGAACTGCCGCCGCTACACCCGTTTCCATCCCCGGTGCGGCACCAGTTTTTTGCTGATTGTGCTGGTCATTTCCATTCTGGTCACTTCTTTGGTGGGGATCTACAACCCTCTGCTGCGGATGCTGGTGAAGCTCCTGCTGCTGCCGGTAGTGGTGGGGATCTCCTATGAAATCATCAAACTGGCAGGGCGTTATGACAACATCTGCACCCGGGTTATTTCCGCACCCGGCTTGTGGCTTCAGCGATTGACCACCAAGGAACCGGATGAAAGCCAGCTGGAAGTAGCCATCGCCGCCATGAAGGTGGTCATTCCGGAGGCCGAAGGCGATGACAAATGGTAACCCTCCGCTGACATTGGAACAGCTGTACCGGCAAGGCCGCAAAATCCTGGCCCAATCCCCCATCGGGGAGGACGCCGGGTTTGAGGCCTTTTTGCTGTTTGAAAAAACCTTTCACCTTTCCCGGGAGGAATTGCTGACCCGCGGGGGAGAATTTCCTGCTCCCCTGCTGGAAGCGGAATACCGCTCTCTGCTGGAAAAAAGGCTTGCCGGCCAGCCCCTCCAATATTTACTGGGAGAATGGGAGTTTTTCGGCCACCCTTTCGCTGTGGGACCCGGTGTGCTGATTCCGCGGCCGGAAACAGAGCTGCTGGTGGAACTGGCCCTTCAACATCTCTCCTCTATTCCCTCCCCTGCTGTACTGGATCTCTGTTCCGGCAGCGGTTGTATTCCCATCTCCATCTCTTTGGAGCGTCCCGACGCCTTTTGCGCAGGTGTGGAATTGTCCCCGGAGGCCATCCCCTATTTTAAAAAAAATCTGGCGCTGAACCATTGCAGCCGGGTGTTCCTTGTGGCAGGAGATGTTTTGCACCTTCCTTCCATACCGGAATTGGCCGGACCTTTTCACGCCATCACCTCCAACCCTCCCTATATCCCTCAGGGCGACCTGTCCCACCTCCAACAGGAAGTGCAGCAGGAGCCTTCCATGGCTCTGGATGGAGGGGCGGACGGGCTGTTATTTTATCGCAAATTGCCGGAAATCGCCGCCGCCCGTCTTGCTCCCGGGGGGCTGCTGGCTATGGAGATCGGTGAAGATCAGGGGGACGCCGTGGCTGCTCTCGTCCGGCAAGCGGGTTTCGACCAGGTGACGGTACATCCCGATCCGGCGGGGCATGACCGGGTGGTAACAGGAGTTCTGAAAAAGTAGTGTTGCCGTGGATCAATTCGCAACAAGAAAACTTCCCTGTAAAACTCAGTGTGAAAAAGAGGAGTAAAGTGTATGAAATGTCAAGTCTGCGGGGCAGAGAGCGGAAAATATCTCCTTTGCCAATCCTGTAACCAAAAGCGGGAAACGGGAGAGGTTATAAAATGTCCTAAATGTCACAAATGGCATTTGGCTGGTTTTGATTGCTCTATTCCACAGCAATCTGCTTCCGGAACAGAGTTTTATCTTTATGAGGCAAAAATATCTTTGCTTACTCACAATGAACTAAAATATTTTAACTGTATTAAATCTGTTCTCCCAGACGGTTATCTTGTCCAGGCACAGGTTAATCTCGCTTCTTTTATCAAAAAAAAATGACTCATCAAAATATCAAAATGAACTGTATCGGAACGTGGATTTCCTTATTTTGGACCGTACTTATCGTCCTCTAATTGTTCTGGAGGTGAATGATCAGTCCCATTTATCTCCGGAACGCCGACAGAGAGATCGAAAAGTAAAGGATATTTGCGAAGAAGCAGGTATT
>CASFXA010000047.1 GCA_949298535.1 uncultured Oscillospiraceae bacterium | reverse complement strand
GCCCCCGCTCCCGCTCCGGCGCCTGCCGCCGCCCCCGCTCCGGCACCCGCTGCCGCTCCCGCCCCTGTGGGCGCCGGCACCCAGGTGAAGTGCCCCATGCCCGGCACCATCCTGAAGGTCAACGCCACTGCCGGCCAGGCGGTGAAGGCCGGCGATGTCCTCATCGTTCTGGAAGCCATGAAGATGGAGAACGACATTGTGGCTCCCTGTGACGGCACCGTTTCCCAGGTACTTACTGCGAAAGGAAGCACCGTCAACACCGACGACGTCCTGGTTGTTCTGGGCTAAGGATGGTGACGCAGGATGAATTTTATTGAAATTATCGCGCAAACCTTTGCGCAGTCCGGTTTTGCGGCCATGACCTGGCAGCAGGGGGCGATGCTTCTCATCTCCTTCGTGCTGCTGTATATGGCCATTGTCAAGAAATTTGAGCCCCTTCTGCTGGTGCCCATCGCCTTCGGCATGATGCTGGCCAACCTGCCGGAAGCCGGCCTGATGTTTGACGCCACTGCCGAGGCCTCCGACGCTCTGGCTGCCGCCCAGGCCGCCCTGGCCAATGGCACCGGCACGGTGGAGGCGGTCAATGCCGCCGCCGCTCAGGTGGCCTCCACCCACTGGTATAACTCCGGTGTGCTGCGGATCATCTATTCCGGCGTCAAGAGCTCCATCTTCCCCTGCCTGATCTTCATGGGCGTGGGCGCCATGACCGACTTCGGTCCCCTGCTGGCCAACCCCGCCAGCCTGCTGCTGGGCGCTGCCGCCCAGCTGGGTATCTATGTGGCTTTCACTGTGGCCAACATTCTGGGCACCTATGTGGTCATTGACGGCGAACCTCTGTTTACCGCCGCTCAGGCCGCTTCCATCGGCATCATCGGCGGCGCCGATGGTCCCACCGCCATTTTCCTGACCAACAATCTTGCTCCTGAGCTGCTGGCTCCCATCGCTGTGGCGGCCTATTCCTACATGGCCCTGATCCCCCTGATTCAGCCCCCCATCATGCGGGCGCTGACCACCAAGGAAGAGCGGGAAATCAAAATGAGCCAGCTGCGCAAGGTCTCCAAGACCGAGAAGATCGTATTCCCCATCGTGGTGACTGTCTTCTGCGTGCTGCTGCTCCCCTCCGTCGCTCCCCTCATCGGTATGCTGATGCTGGGCAACCTCTTCCGTGAGTGCGGCTGCACCGAGCGTCTCAGCGATACCGCTCAGAATGCCCTGTGCAACATCGTTACCATCATGCTGGGCACCACCGTTGGCGCCACTGCCGACGGCCTGGTCTTCCTGCGGCCCCAGACCCTGGCCAGTGTGTTCCTGGGCCTGTTCGCCTTCTGCTTCTCCCCTGCGGGCGGTGTGCTGCTGGGTAAAGTGATGTGCGCTCTTACCCATGGTAAGGTTAATCCTCTCATCGGTTCCGCCGGTGTGTCCGCTGTTCCCATGGCCGCCCGTGTTTCCCAGGTGGAAGGCGCCAAGGCTAATCCTACCAACTTCCTGCTGATGCACGCCATGGGCCCCAACGTGGCCGGCGTCATCGGTTCCGCGGTTGCCGCCGGTTTCCTGCTGATGATGTTCCAGTAAGAGGAAGCCTCCGGTATTCTCCGTTATAGTCCATACGGCCCCCGCAGCCGCTCCTTCTGGGACGGCGGCGGGGGCCTTGAGTTTATCTCCAAAGCCATCCCTTCAGGGGCGCCACAGGGGCCCTGGGCTGTCAGAAAAATCCCATTGAGCCCCGCCGGTCCGGGGCTCCCACAGCCGCGGGGGAGGGGGCGGTCCGGTTTCTGTTCCCGGGTTGTGAAAGGGGCGGCTCGTTTCGCCCCGGTCCCCTTGCCAAAACTGCGGGCCCGGAGCTTCCTGGACCCCGCCTCTCCGGGTAGGGAAGCAGGGAGGAGAGACTTCCCGGCCCTTTGGGAAAAGGAATCAGAAGGGGTTGTTCCCGTTCCAGCGAAAAACAGCTTCCGCTCCCCGGGGAATTCTTTCCCCCTCCCAGCTCTTTCCCGGGACAGAGGAGGAAGGGGTCCAGGGGGAAAAGGCGTCTTTCCTTGACTTCGGCGGGAAAGTCTACTATGATGGAAACAGTATTTTTCCGAAAGGATGTGGAGCCATTGTCCGCCTCTCTCAAATCCCGCTTGCTGGAGCTGCTGCTGGCCCATCAGGATGCTCCTGTCTCCGGTCAGCTGCTGAGCAGCCAGTTGGGAGTTACCCGGGCGGCTGTCTGGAAGGAGATTCAGCAGCTGCGCCAGGAAGGTTTTGTCATCTCCTCCGCCACCAACCGGGGGTATCAGCTGACCCAAGCCCCCGATCTGCTGACCCGGGAGCTGATTTCCGCCTTTCTGCCGGAGCGAACCGCTCCTTTGGTGGCCCTGGAGGAGGTGGACTCCACCAATACGGAGGCCCAGCGGCTGATTCTGGAGGGCGCGGAGGACGGTCTGGTGGTGGTGGCGGACCACCAAACCAAAGGAGCAGGACGGATGGGCCGGCCTTTTCTCTCCCCCGCCGGGGTGGGGATCTATCTGTCCATGGTGGTGGAGCCCCACTGCACCCTGGAGGCCCTCAATCTCCTCACCTCCTACGCGGGGCTGGCGGTGTGCCTCGCCATTGAGGAACATACCGGCCTGCGCCCCGCCATCAAATGGCCCAACGACGTGATTCTGGAGGAGAAGAAGGTGTGCGGGATCCTCACCAAGCTGGTCTCCGACGGGGAAAACAACCGGATCTCCCATGCCATTATCGGCATCGGCATCAATGTGGGGCAGGAGGAATTTCCCCCGGAGCTGCGGGACAAGGCCATCTCCCTGCGCCAGGCGGGAGGGGAAGGCTTCTGCCGCCCCCGTCTGGCCGCCACCCTCATCCAGGTGCTGGATCGGATCTTTTTTGAGGAAAAGTGGCTTCAAACCACCCCTCCGGAGGCTCTGGAACAGCTGAAGGAGCGCTCCTGCACCCTGGGTCGGGAAGTGCTGGTCATCACCCCCCGGGAGGAACGCCGGGGCAAGGCGGTGGATCTGGACTGCTGGGGCGGCCTGGTGGTGGATTTCCCCCAGGGGCGGGAGACCGTCACCTTCGGGGAGGTAAGCGTCCGGGGCGTACTGGGGTATCTGCCCCAATGAATCCGCCGGAGAAAGGAAGCGGAATATGAAAAAGATTGTTGTGGTCATTGATGGCCAGGGGGGCGGCTTTGGCCGGGCCCTCATTGAAAAGCTGCGGCAGCAACCCTTGCCGGAGGCGGAAATCCGGGCGGTGGGCACCAACGCTCTGGCCACCTCCGCCATGCTCAAGGCAGGGGCCGACCTGGCCGCCACCGGGGAAAACGCCGTGATTGTCAACGCCGGAAAGGCGGACATTGTGGCGGGTCCGGTGGGCATTGTTCTGGCCAATTCCATGATGGGGGAATTCAGCCCCGCCATGGCCGCCGCCGTGGGGGAGAGTCCCGCCAAACGGGTGCTCATCCCCGTCAGCCGCTGCGCCACCTATGTGGCCGGGGTGGCGGAAAAGCCCCTGGCTCAGTATCTGGAGGATGCGGCGCTGCTGATCCGCAGGCTGCTGGCGGAGGCAGGGGAATAAATCCAAAAATTCTGCCGGCCAAAGGCCGCTCTTCTCCGCCGCCGGGGGAACGCTCCGGCAACAAATCATCTTTACCAAGGGGGAAGCTCCATATGAAGCAAAACCGCAGCACCTACTGGACCCTGTTCTGCTCCACCTTTCAGCTGAGCGCTTTCACCTTCGGGGGAGGCTTTGTTATTGTGCCCCTGATGCGGAAAAAATTTGTCCACAAGCTCCAATGGATCGATGAGGAGGAGATGCTGGACCTGACCGCCATCGCTCAATCCTGCCCCGGCCCCATCGCCGTCAACGCTTCCATCCTGGTGGGCTACCGGGTGGCGGGGGTTCCCGGCGCCCTGGTGACCATGCTGGGGACGGTGCTGCCGCCCCTGATTATTATTTCCATCATCTCCCTGTTTTACATCGCCTTCCGGGACAACCTGGTGGTGAGCCTGGTGATGCGGGGGATGCTGGCGGGTGTGGCGGCGGTGATCTGCGACGTGGTCCTCTCCATGGCCGGCAATATCCTCCGCCTCCGGGACCTGATCTCCATCGTGGTGCTGGTGGGGGCCTTCTGCGCGGTTCGGTTCTGGGGGGTCAACATCATTCTCATCATTCTCATCTGCGGCGTCCTGGGAGCCCTGCGGCAGACCCTTTATCCCCCCAAAAGCCGGGAGAAAGGAGAGCTGGAGCCATGATTTATCTGGAACTGTTCTGGAGCTTTTTTCAAATTGGTTTATTCAGCATCGGCGGGGGATATGCCGCCATGCCTCTGATTCAACACCAGGTGGTGGAACTCCATTCCTGGCTGACCATGACCCAATTTGCTGACATCATGACCATCGCTGAAATGACCCCCGGTCCCATTGCCATCAATTCCGCCACCTTCGTGGGCATCCAGGTGGGGGGAATCGCCGGAGCGGTGATCGCCACCATGGGCTGCGTCTTTCCCTCCTGCGTTATTGTGCTGCTGCTGGCCTTTGTGTATTACCACTACAAAGGATTGGGGATCATCCAGGGGATTCTTTCGGGGCTGCGTCCCGCCGTGGTGGCCATGATCGCCTCTGCCGGCCTTTCCCTGCTGATTCTGGCCCTTTGGGGGGAAGGCGGCCAGGTAAGTCTGGGAAATCTGGACTGGATTGCTGCGGCCATCTTTGCCGTCGCCCTGTTGGCGCTGCGCCGGTGGCATCCGGACCCTATTCTGGTGATGGCCAGCGCGGGGGCTGCGGGGGTGCTGTTCTATACCCTTTTCCCCTGAAGGAAGAATGGGGGAAAAGATAAGAAGGCCAGGCGGGGCCTTCCCTTCTTCCAAAACTTCGCCGCCACAGAGAGGCGGTCCAAAGGGCGTATGCTTTTAAAATGCCCGCTTCCAGGGGGCCAACATGGAAATTACGCCTGTGGTTTACCAGAAGGCGCTCCCCTCGTCCAGAACCGCCTTCTCCCTTCAAAAAGTCTACCTGTAATCAGAAATGGAAAAAGGGCGCACAGCGCCCTTTTTTGTTGGCTGATTCCCCTCGGTTTTTCTGAGGGTCGGCGATGCTTACAGGAGATGGCGGGCCGTCCAGGCGGCCTCCTCCTCCCGGGAGGTGAAGACGATGATCTCCTTTTCCTCCCGGTACTGTTCCAGCAGCAAGCGCGCCTGGGGCAGCTGACGGTTGGGAAAATCCACAATCCACTGATGAAACTCCGGGTCCCATTCTGTTTCCTGCCAGGGCATATCTGGCCGCTCCTTCCCCATCCGCTGCTCCACGCCGGAGAGACACAGCTCTACAGGATAATCCAGCAAAAACACCGTGTCACAAGCCTGCAGACGCCATTCCAGCGTCCGCTGATAGTTGCCGTCGATGATCCACCGGTCGTGGGAAATGATTTCCCCCAAACGGGCGTCAAACTCCTCCCGGGAAACATTGGTCCGGTCTGGCCGGTGCCACAGCAGGTCCAAATGGTACAGCGGCAGCCCGGTGGCCTGATGAAGTTTTCGGGCGAAGGTGCTTTTCCCGGCTCCTGAATTGCCGATGACAATAATTCGTTCCATCTTCTCCTCCTTGGCGCTCTTTTCTGTTTTCTTTCTTTTCCCTTCCCCACCCATTCCGGGAGCGCATGGGGCCTCCATGAAATCTTCCCGGAGACAACGGCTGGGGGAGCTGAATTTTTCCACAGACCCACAGACAGCGCCGGGGGCTGTCTGCATATTTCATCTTTCCGGAGGCGGAAAAGCGGCCTCCAGACAACAATTTGTTTTCAGATAAAAAGCCCGCCCTGACAAGTAGGACGGGCCTTCCTTGGCGTATTCAAATCGGAACCGGAATTATTTCTTGCGGATGACCAGCGCGCCGGCAGCGGCGATGGAAACCAGAGCCAAAGCGGAAGCCAGGCCCATCACATCATTGGCGCCGGTGTCGGGGTTGTAGTTGATGATGGGAGTGGAAGAAGAGCTGGAAGAACCGCCGGTGCTGGCAGAGGCGGTCTCAGACTCGGAGCTGGAGGAAACGGATTTCAGCCGGATGTCCGAAATGATATAGGAGGTGTTGCTGCTGATCTTGCCGGTCCAGGCCCACAGGTCCTCATCCCACTTCAGGTTGGAGGAGGTGAGCTTGCCGTTGCTGTAGCGATAGATATAAGCATCCTCATTGTAATCGGTGTAAAGCTCCAGATCCATAGAGGTGTCCACCCGGAAGTTCATTCCCATGATGTCGGCGTCAGGATAGGTGCGGAACAGGTCGGTGTCCACGTCGGTGTCAAAGCCGTAGATGTTCTCGTCTCCCTCATAGGCGCGGCCATAGGCATAGGCGTAGCTGTCAAAGTCAATGGACACCATGCCGTAGGAATCCCCTTCCCACTCCACATAGATGGTATCGCCATCGGCAATGGTCAGCGGAAAATCATTGTCCCGGTCCAGGCTGTAGCTCTTCTTGTCATAGCCGACCCGCAGCTCGATCTTGGAGCCATTGCCATAGGAGAAGGTATCGTTCCGGCCCAGAATCTCTGTTCCGTCCTCACGGATGCTCTTTTTGGACTTGACAGTCAGCTCGGAAATCACCACATTGGCCTTGTCGTCGCTGGTGATGCTCTCGGTGACGTCGCTCTTGAGAGTGATGACCACAACTTCATCTTTGTCATCAAAGGCAATGGATTTGATCATATCGGAGCCCTTGGTGATCCGCTTGGTGGAGATGGTAAAGTTATCACTGGTGAACTCCACTTCGCTGGGAACAACGCCAGTGTCCCCTTCAAAATCGTCATACTCCAGCTCGATAGTGTCGCCCGGAGCATAAACCTCGGTGGAACCCGGCGTGTAATCCTTTGCGTAGGCCATGGTCACCATCATGGACGCCGCCAACAAAGCAGCCAACATCTTTTTCATATCTCTTTCCTCCATTAAAAATTATGGGTTTTAGGGTGTTCATTTATGATAACGTCGGAAGGGTGCCATATATTGTAGTATATTACAAAATTGTAATTATTTCAACGGCCTTCCGGGGCCTCTTCGTGGATGAATTCCCAAGTTTTTGTAACTTTTTTATGAATAGTCATGAAACGCCTTTCATTTTCACCTGGCGGCAAAGGAGACTCCTCCCGAAACAAAACCGTTTCTCCCCTTGATTTACCCCTCTGAAAAACGGTCCGACAGCCTGAACAAGGCAACGCCTTCTTCCGCTCTCATCAGGCGAAGCGAAACCATCACTGCTGGCGGAATACAATCCCCTTCTCGCTCATGCTGTCGATAATGGCCAGGGATTCCAGACGGATTCCCCGCTGGCGCAGCAGACGGCCCCCTTCCTGGAAGCCCTTTTCGATGACGATGCCGCAGCCGGCCAGTTTGGCGCCGGATTTATGCACCACATCAATGAGGCCCATCAGGGCGTTGCCCTTGGCCAAAAAGTCGTCCAGAATCAACACCGTATCCTGGGGGCCCAAAAACCGTTGGGACACCATAATCTGATAGGTGGTGCCATGGGTGAAGGATTCCACCTGGGAGGTGTAGGTTTCCCCGTCGATATTCTTGGTTTTGGTCTTTTTGGCGAAGAGGGCCGGCACATGAAAATACTGGGCGGCAACGCAGGCGATGCCGATGCCGGAAGCCTCGATGGTCAGCACCTTGGTGACGCCGCAATCGCCGAAGAGGCGATAGAACTCTTTTCCGATCTCCTGATACAGCTCCACATCCATCTGATGGTTGAGAAAACTGTCCACCTTGAGAATATTTCCCGCTTTGACCACACCGTCTTTTTGGATCCGCTCCTCCAGCAGTTTCATCCTTCATTCCTCCGCAGTATTTTGATGATTGTTCCCACCAGGAACCAGATGATTGCGGCGTCTTTCCCGTCGTCCGGGCCTTCCTGCCTGCTTCCTCCGGTTCCCCTTCCAAAGCCATTTTTTCGACAGGTTATAACCTATACGTTACCACACACAGGGTCAAAAAACAAGGGATCCATCCTCCGGAGAAGGAAAATTTCATTTTTCTTCCAAAATATTTCCGCCGGTTCCTTCTCTCTCCGACACTCTTCCAGTCCCGGGGCCTCCGGGGATCAGGCGTGGTCCGGCCATTCCGCCGCCCTCAGGCGGAACCGGGTGGTATGCCGCCACACCTCCCCTGGCCGCAGCAGAGGCTGGAGGAAGTTGGGATGATGGGGGGCGTCGGGGAAAAACTGGGTTTCCAGGCAGAAGGCGTCCCGGTTATTGTAGACGGCGCCGCCCTTTCCCTTGGGGCAGCCCGCCAGGAAGTTGGCGGTGTACAGCTGCACCCCCGGCATGGTGGTTTCCCCTTCCAGCAGGATCCCTGTCTCCCCGCTCCAGGCGCGGCAGAAGGGGCGCAGCGTTCCCACCGGGCCGTCCAGCACCCAGTTGTGGTCGTAGCCGGAGGCGTAACGGAGGGCCGGGAAATCCTCGTCAATCCGCTCCCCCAAAAGGAAGGGCTGCCGGAAATCCATGGGGGTGCCCGCCACCGGAGCGATCTCGCCGGTGGGGATGCTGTCCGGCCCCGCAGGGGTATAGGCGGAGGCCATCAGCTGCAGCCGCTGATTTCCCACCGGGCCGCTCCCCTGTCCGGCCAGATTGAAATAGCTGTGGTTGGTGAGATTGCAGAAGGTCTCCCTGTCGCTGCGGGCCTCATAGCCGATGGACAGCACGTCCTCCTCCAGGGTGTAGCAGACGGTCACATCCAGCGCCCCCGGATACCCTTCCTCCAGATGGGGGCTGTGGAGGGAAAGGGCCACGCCGCCGGGGATTTCCCGGGCCTGCCACACCTTTTTATCAAAGCCTCTCTGACCGCCGTGGAGATGGTTCTTGCCGTCGTTGGCGTAAAGGCGGTATTCCTTCCCTCCCAGCACGAACCGACTGCCGCCGATTCGGTTGGCGTATCGCCCCACCAGGGCGCCTATATATTTATCCTGATGCTCATAATCCTCCAGGGTGTCAAAGCCCAGCACCACGTCGGTGGGGCGTCCGCTTTTGTCCGGAACCTCCAGCGCCGCCAGCGCCCCGCCATAGGTGAGGATGGCCGCCCGCAGACGTCCGCTTTCCAGCCAGATCCGCTCCACCGCTTCCCCCGCGGCGGTCTGTCCAAACAGCTCTCTTTTCATTGTCAAACGCTCCTTTTCCTTCCCGAACTCCCAGGCCCGGCGATTTCTCCCGGCTTTCCGGATCGCAGACTATCCCCCATCGCCATGGGTTCCGCCGGGTTTCATCTTCTTCACTATAGCACAGGACGGGGCAGGAATCCACCAGGCCTCCCTTTTTTTCCGGAGAAAAAACGGAAATTTTTTTGCGGGAAAAAGAAGAAAAAACGCTTGACAATTCCCCGCTCCTTGTGGTATATTGTTCTAGCGCGATACAGTAGATTCGCTGGTGTAGCTCAGCTGGTAGAGCAGCTGATTTGTAATCAGCAGGTCGGGGGTTCGAATCCGTCCACCAGCTCCACCAACATTTGCTGAAAAGTAAATAGGGGAGAGTTCCCGAGTGGTCAAAGGGGGCAGACTGTAAATCTGTTGCTTCGGCTTCAATGGTTCGAATCCATTCTCTCCCACCAAAAATCCCGCCATGGTTTGCCATGGCGGGATTTTTTCCACAGGGGGCTTTATCCCCTATGTGGCGGAGATTTTCTCCGCGGTGCTCTGAAAATCTCCTGTTCACCCCCACAGAGGAACAGCGGCAGATGCCATTCGGCCTGCCGCTGAGACAGAGCGCTCTCCAGGCGATCCAAAGTTCAAATCATTCCCAGACAGGGGCCGGGAGCCGCCTGCGCTCCGGGCCTTATCTTTGCCCAAAATTGCGCCCGCGTCCTGGCCGATTTAAACTGATCACCCTTCCCAAAAATCCCGCCGTGGTTTACCATAGTGGGATTTTTTCACAGGGAACTTCCCTCTCCCGGAACAGGCCGCCGGTTTTCCGCCCTGGCGGGGGCGGAAGGTGAACGCAGGCACATCTCCTGCTTTGGGTGGGAGCCATAAAACTTCTGCTGACGCATCGGTTTCTCACAGGCTCATCCCGGTTTTCGGACCGGGATTTTTTGATGTTCCCCTGTTTCTGCCCCATCCCGGCTGTTCTCCAGGGGAAGGCCATGCACACTTCGGTCTCCGGCACAGGGAGCCATCCGCTCCCCCGGGCAAACCCACGGCCATCCTCCGGCAAAAGCGCCCCCTCCATCCTGCAGAACAACCAGCCAAAAGAGCAGCCGCTTCCGGGCCTCCTTCTCCTTCCGGCAAACTGCCGTGTCCTTTTCCCTCAGACCTCCACGGCCGCCGCTCCCGCCAAAAGAACAGCGCCCCACCTGTCCTCCGGCAGAAAACTGCCGCCTGACAAATGAGGCGCTACTGACATGATTGAAAGGGAAACAAACCAAGGGAATCCTCAGCCTCAGCCCCAGACGTTGGGAGCCTTGAAATCGGTGTTGGCGGTGACGGTGACCGGCTCAATGGTTTCGCCGGAACGGAGCAGACGGGCCATCACCACAAAGCGCTGGTTGTTGGTGGAGCCGTAGGCTCTGGTGCAGGTGGAGAGGGTGAGGATCTTGTCGGAGGAGTCCACCTTCACGTCGAAATCGTGGAGGCTGCGGGAGCGGGCCTCGCTGATGATGTAGTCCATATCCCCTTCCGGCTGGTTGTAGTTGAAAGCCAGCTCGGTATAGAAGCAGGCGAAAATCTTGAAGGTCATCTGCTCCTTTTCGGTGGAATAATAGATGTAGGGATAGCTCTTGGCCATGTTCAGCCAGTGATAGCCGGTCAGCTGGGCGAACATGATGTCATTGGCGTTGCCGATGCGGGGGGTGGCGGAATAGTTGGTCCAGTTATGACCGTAGATGACGGTATTGGAGGAAATCTCGCTGCTGTCCCCCACGACGGTGTTGGGATTGGTCCACAGTACGCCATAGTAGCTGTACTGCTGATCGATCCCCTTGCTGGTGTAATAGTTGACGTCGGTGGTGTTGCGCAGCACCGGATGGCTGATGTTGGTGCCGGGAATCCGCAGATAACCGATGACGTCGCTGTTGAGGCTCTTCCAATAATCGATCTTATCAGCGCCGGTGTAGCCGTAGGCGTCCGCCTGGAACTCCCCGTTGGCATTGGCCACCGAGGAGGTGGTAGTGGTCTGGCTGCTGGAGCCGGAAGAGCTTTGTCCGCTCTCCCCGCTGCCGGAGGACTGGCTCTCCCCGTCCCCCACAGTGGCCTGGGCAGAAGCCTGATCCTGAAGGTTGGCCGCCAGCAGCAACTGCTGCTGTTGGGTAACCGCCAGGGAAGCGCTCAGGGCCTCCTGAAAAGCCTCCTGATTGCCCGTCTGGATCTCCACCGCCTGCTGGGTCAGAGCCTTATGCTGGGCCTGGGCCTCCACGGTGCCGTCCACCATAACTGCCCCCACCAGAACGCACAGATAAAGGGCCACTGTGACCAAGGCCATCTTCCGATGCCTTCTGATTCTTCTTTGCTCTCTGACAGAGCTGCGGGTACGATCCATCACACACAACCTCCAACATGATTCTCGGGATCAAACAGACGGCATCCTCCGGCGGAACATGATCTCCGGCGGCGGAGCCTGAAATCCTTACAAAAACACCGTGAAAATGATTGTAAAACGACGCAAAATAGACTACTATATAGTATACATAAGAAGAAAAAGTTTTTTCAAGGGGTTTTTGCTTTTTTTCCCTGGAAATTTGCGCTTTTTTTCGGAAGGATGTCCCAGAAACTGCTTCAAAAGGGCTGAATGTGAGAAGATCGTGAAGTTTTCCGGCGGCGATGGGCTGCCGGACGGAGGGAGGCCAAAACAAATGGCAGCGACCATCAGACGCGCGGCGCGAAAGGACTGGCAGGAGCTGGACCGGATTCTGGGGGAGGAGATCGCTCAGGGGCGGGCGCCCGGCCTGGAAGTGGCCCGGATGGAGCAGGAAGACTGGATGGAATGGTTCGACTGCCATGGCCGCCGGCATCCGGTTTTCGCGGTGGAACAGGACGGGCGGATGATCTGCTGGGCAGCCTTGGCGGTCAGCCGCTGGAGCTACCCCTTCGACCATGTGGCCGAAGCCTCCCTCCACCTGGGGACAGAGGGGGAAAACCGGGGACTGGAGCGTTCCCTGCTGCGTTTTTTGGAACAGCAGGCCGCCGCTCTGGGCTACAGCAAGGTGATGATGCTGGTCCGGGCTGACGACAGGACCCTCCTCCATAACTGCCGCTGCTGCGGCTATCGGGACGTGGGGGTGCTGCGGGGGCACGGCTTTTATCTGGGGCGGCTGGTGGACATGGTGCTGCTGGAGCGGCTGCTCTCCCCGGACCTGGAAGCGCTGCGGGAGGATTATCGCCGCCGCTATCCCTTTTATGACGCCTACTTTCTCCGGCAGCAGCAATTGCTGGAGGAGGAAATGCGGCGAAACGGCATGATCCCCTCCCCGGAGGAACCGGGGAAATGGATCGCCGCCGCCAGGGAGGAACCGGAGGAGGCTGCCGGCAACACCATGGAATGGGAACCCTCCCGGTGACGGGAAAGGAACACGGGCTTTTCTTTGCCGTCATCACCTCCTCCCCTTCCGGCCGCAGGAGAGAAACAGGAGGGCCGGATGGCAAATACCCCCACGCTTCCGCCGGTGGGAGACGCATCCTCCGGCGGTTGTCCTTTGAAGGGCGGCAGCGGGGAAAAAGGGCGGGAAAAGGGCGTTTTTTCTTGACTTTGCGCCCGGGGACCGATAGAATAGGAAGTTAGAAACGGGTGGGCTCCAGGGCCCTTTCCCGATCAAGATGGAGGAACTGAAAGATGAACAACGCGGACAAGACTATGGAAAAAATCGTGGCCCTGTGCAAAGGCCGGGGCTTCGTATATCCCGGCTCCGAAATTTACGGCGGCCTGTCCAACACCTGGGATTACGGTCCCCTGGGCGTGGAGTTTAAAAACAACGTCAAAAAGGCCTGGTGGAAGAAATTCGTCCAGGAATCCCCCTACAACGTGGGGCTGGACTGCGCCATTTTGATGAACCCCCAGGTGTGGGTGGCCTCCGGCCATGTGGGGGGCTTTTCTGATCCCCTGATGGACTGCAAGGACTGCAAAACCCGTCACCGGGCGGACAAGCTCATCGAGGACGCCACCGGCGAAGTGGCCGACGGCTGGACCAACGAGCAGATGATGGAATTCATCCAGTCCCATGGCATCAAGTGCCCGGAGTGCGGCAGCACCAATTTCACCGAAATCCGGAAGTTCAACCTGATGTTCAAAACCTTCCAGGGGGTCACCGAGGACGCCAAAAATGAGATTTATCTCCGTCCTGAAACCGCCCAGGGCATCTTTGTCAACTTCCAGAACGTCCAGCGGACCACCCGGAAGAAGATCCCCTTCGGCGTCTGCCAGGTGGGCAAATCCTTCCGCAATGAGATCACCCCCGGCAACTTCACCTTCCGCACCCGGGAGTTTGAGCAGATGGAGCTGGAATTCTTCTGCAAGCCGGACACCGATCTGGAGTGGTTCCGGTACTGGCGCAGCTACTGCGAAAACTTCCTGCTGAGCCTGGGGATGAAGAAGGAGAATATGCGCCTGCGGGATCACAGCCCGGAGGAGCTGTCCTTCTACTCCAAGGCCACCACCGACATCGAATTCCTGTTCCCCTTCGGCTGGGGCGAGCTGTGGGGCATCGCCGACCGCACCAACTACGACCTGTCCCAGCACGCGGAACATTCCGGCAAATCCATGGAGTACTTTGACCAGGAGGCGGGCGAGAAATACATCCCCTATGTGGTGGAGCCCTCTCTGGGCGCTGACCGCGTGGCTCTGGCCTTCCTCTGCGACGCCTATGACGAGGAGGAGCTGGAGGGGGGCGACATCCGCACCGTTCTTCGTCTCCATCCCGCCCTGGCTCCCTACAAGGCGGCGGTGCTGCCCCTGTCCAAAAAGCTGAGCGAGCCTGCGGAGAAGATCTTCCATCAGCTCTCCGGCAAGTTCATGGTGGACTTCGACGTCACCGGCGCCATCGGCAAGCGGTACCGCCGGGAGGACGAGATCGGCACCCCCATCTGCGTCACCTACGACTTTGAATCGGAGAACGACGGCTGCGTCACCGTCCGTGACCGGGACACCATGGCCCAGGAGCGGATCCCTGTGGAGCGTCTGGAAGCCTATATTGAGGAAAAGATCCGGTTCTGATCTTTCCTGAAACAGAAACAGAAAAATCCGGGATTCCGGCGGATAAATTCCACCGGGGCCCCGGATTTTTCTTTTCAAAGTCCCGCCGGTTTTGGGAAAACGGACCTTCCGGCAATATGGAGAACCGAAAGAAAGTATTCAAAGAATCCGCCGCGCTTTTTTATTGTTCTGTCTGGCGGCGCAGTCAAGGGAAAATGGCCGGATTTTCCCTCCGCTGATGACCGAATAACCCCCTCCATTGTTTGGAAGTGGCGGCGCTCACGGCGGCGGTTTACCGCCGCCCACAAAAGAGGAAAAGCATCGGTTTGCAGAGGAGAAGCCCTGTCCGCTCACTTTGGTCCCAAGCCCCATCCGCCCCGGGCGGATTCCATTTCTACCTTGTCCGCGCAACGGCATACCGGTTCCGCCGCGAAAGCGGCAGCGGAATTCCGGTATGAGCAAGGCGGCGGTATATGTACTTCCTGTCGTGGGTCGGAGCGAGGGGATGCCGCCCCCCCGGGTGCCAGGCGGCAAAAAATGGACCACGGGGTGGAGCGGACCCCTTGGGCCATTTTTCCGAGCGCACCGGGTGGGGAAGCAAAAGCAGCCGCAGCGCCTTTGCGCGGCACGGTCCAGCGGAACGCTGGTGAATTTTGCTTCCTTTGTTTCATTACAAAGGAAGTGCCCGCCCGGCATGAGGGCTACAAACTAGCGATCCCACAAAAAGTGTGCCTCCCCGGCTCCGCCGGGCCTGCAATCTTTCATGCTTTTTTCTAAGGTGAAAACACC
>CASFXA010000046.1 GCA_949298535.1 uncultured Oscillospiraceae bacterium | reverse complement strand
CCCCCTCCCGTTTTTCTACCTGGCCGCCAGCAACGCCCGAAGCAGCGCCCCGAAGGCCCGGGAGAAGGTCATCCGCTCCACCCCCTGAGAGGCTACCAACGGATAGGTGAGAACTGTTTCTCCCTCCAGGCGCACCGTCACCGTTCCCAGCTGCTGACCCGCTGTCACCGGAGCTTCCACCGACTGGGCCAGCTCCACCTCCTGGGTGACACTTTCCCCTTTGTCCCTGGGGATGACAATGGCTCCGGGGAGATCGAAGCTCACCGGCACCTCCGCTTCCACCCCCCGGGTGACCGGCACCGGCGTCAAACCTGCCGGTCCCTCCAGCTCATAAGCCTGATAATGGGAAAATCCCCAATCCAGCAGGGCGCGGGCTGCGGCGAACCGGTGGTCGGAGGTGTCCGCTCCCATCACCACAGCGATCAGACCCAGGCCGTTCCGCTCCGCCGTGGCCGACAAACAGCTGCCCGCGCCGTCGGTGGTGCCGGTTTTCAGACCGGTGGTTCCCTCATAAAAGCGCACCAACCGGTTGGTATTGACCAGCTGCGTGGCCCCTCCCCGAAGGCTATCCATCCAGATGGTGGTGTAATTTTTAATGAGGGGATGACGCAGCAGTTCCCTGGACATGATGGCGATGTCCCGGGCGGTGGACAGGTGCCCTTCATGGTCCAGGCCCGCCGCGCAGACAAAATGGGTGTTGGTCATCCCCAGTTCCTGGGCCCGCTTGTTCATCCGCTCCACAAAGGCTTCCTCGCTGCCTGCCACATATTCCGCCAGACAGACGGTGGCGTCGTTGGCGCTGGCCACTGCCGCCGCCTTCAGCAGCTCCTCCACCGTCATCTCTTCCCCGGCCTTCAGCCAGATCTCCGAGCCTCCGTAGCCGGCGGCGTTTTCCGAGCAGGTAACCCGGTCTGTCAGACTGATGGCGCCGCTGTCGATGGCCTCCATCACCAGCAGCAGGCTCATGATTTTGGTAATGGAAGCCGGGGGCAGCTGTGTATCCGCCTCCATCTCCCACAGCACCTCCCCGGTGCTTTCCGCCATTAAGATGGCGCTTTTTACCGGCAGGGAGGAGTCAGGACCCATGGCGGAGGCCATCTCCACCTCCTCCTCAATCACCCAGGCGGGGATGTTCTCCTGCCCCTGTTCCTCCGGCTCCTCCCCCATGGCCGGGACCGGCGTCAGCATCATCAGCGCCATTGCCATGGCCAGCAGCTTTTTCATCGCCATTGCCGAAACCTTCCTTCCCCGTAGCTTTTCCTTTCATCTATATGCGGTGGGACGGGACAAAAGACACCTTCCCGCAGGGATCTTCCGGAAAAGCCCCGCAGAAAGGACTGCGCGCCTGACACAACGCCAAAATTGACCCGTTTTCCTCTGTCCGGGGGCAGCCTTTCTCCCGGGAAGCTCCCCAAGGGCGGAAAAAAACCACTTTTTTCTCCTTGAATCTTACAGCCTTTTTACCCAAGCACAAGCGCCCTGCCTCCGGGATGGAAACAGGGCGCTTTGTTTTATTTGTTTGCTGATGATGGGAGGGAAACTGATTACAGCTCAATCTTGCCGTAAAGATGGGCCTCGTTGGTGGCCTTCACTTCCTCCTCCGGCCGCTCCACCTTTTTGGGGGCGGGGGCAGGGGCCCGGACCGGCTTGGGAGCGGCTACCTTCTCGGTGCCGTCGGGGAGGATGGGCACCCCTCTGGGCAGGTCGGCAAAAAGCTCCGCGTCGTTGACCGGCTGGGCAGGCTGGCTCTTTTCCCCTCTGGGTCCGGAACCTCTGCCGGAGCGCTCTCCCTCAAAGCGGGGACGTCTGTCTCTCCTGGGTTCTCCGGAACGTTCGCTCCGGTCGCCCCGGCCTCCGCGGCCCTTGCCGCCCCGCTGCTCTCCGCCCCTGCCGCTCTTCTTGGGAGGATCGATGGCGGAAATCACAACCCGGCGGTTGGGATCCACGCCGATGGAGGCGGAGGTCGCCCCCTTCACCTGGGATACAGCCCCGTGAATCACCCGGCGCTCATAGGGATTCATCGGCTCCAGGGTGGTGCTTTTTCCGGTGCGTACAGCGGTGTTGGCCAGTTTCTTGGCCAGGGCCACCAGGGTCTTTTCCCGTTTCTCCCGATAATTGCCGCTGTCGATGTTCACCCGGATATAGTCTCCCTCTCCCCGGTTGGCCACCAGGCTCACCAGGTACTGAAGGGAATCCAGGGTCTCGCCCCGGCGTCCGATGATGACCCCCAGGCCGGTGCCGGTCAGCCGCAGGCAGACGGAATCCTCATAGTAGCGGGGATTGACCTGAATGTCCTGGAAGCCCATGGCCTTCATGATCTCGGTCACATAATCCGCCGCCCGCTGGATCTTCTGCCGCACTTCCTCCGTGGGCTCCACCTCCACAGGCTCCGCCTTGGGGGCCGCGGCCTCTCCCTTTTCCTCCTGAGGAGCCTTCCGCTCCGGAGCCGGCTTCCGTTCGCCTTTGGGTTTGCGCTCTCCCTGAGGCTTCCGCTCTCCCTGAGGCTTTTTGTCCCCTTTGGGTTTCCGCTCTCCCTGGGGCTCGGGAGATTTTTCCTGAGGCTTCCCGGCGGCCTTTTCCCCTTCGGGACGGGGCTTGGGGCCCTTGAACTGCTGAGGCTTGGGAGCGGGCCGGTTCTCCTGCCGCTGCTCCTTTTTGGGCTCCGGCTGAGGAGCGGGAGCCGGCTTGGGATCAGGCAGCTCGATGTACACCCGCACCTTGGCGGGATGGGTTTTCAGACCGAAAAAACTCTTTCTGGGAAGACTGATGATTTCAAACTGGGCGTCCTCCCGCTGGATATTCAGCTGGGCGCAGCCGTTGTCGATGGCCGCTCCCACATCCTTGCCTGTGGCGATAATTTCTCTGATCACACCTTGACACCTCCTGCGTGTCGGGGGACATCTTTAACCTTTCAGGTCGTCGTCGGTGACCTCGATGTCCTCATAATCGCCGTATTTTTCGGCGTTGCGTTTTCTGGCCGCAGCCAGCTTCTGGCGGTTCAGTTCCTTCTGGGTGAGGGCTTTCTCGCTCTTTTCCTCTCCCCGCTCCTTGGCCAGCTTCTTGGCCTCAATGCGTTCTTTCCGTTCCTGCTCTTCCCTGGCTTCCCGCTCCGCCTTCATCTTCTCGGCGATCTCCTTGGGATTCCAGAACTTATTGAGGATCACAGCCTGGATGCTGGCCACAATGTTGGAGATGATCCAGTACAGACCCACGCCCACCGGCACCAGGGTGGTGAACCACAGGGACATCAGGGGCATCATATACATCATCATCTTGGTGGAACCGCCGGCGCTCTGGCTGGCGGGGGAGTTGCGCATGGTGATAAAGGACATGAGGAAGGCGGTGGCGCCGGAGATGAGGGGCACCAGCACCAGAAGGTTGAATCCAAAGCTGGGGGTCTGGGTCATATCCAGACCGAAGCAGACCATGTTCAGGGAGGTAATCCGCTCGATAACCTCCGCTCCCACCTCGCTGAACATCTCGGGGGTGGACTGGATGGCCTTGAGCATATCGATCTGGGGGGCGTAGCTGCCCAGGGTGATGCCGTTGGCGGTGCAGATATTCTGGATCTGGGTGATGACCTCCGCGGAGATATGGGAGATATGGGTCAGAGGCCGATAGATGACGTCGATGAGGCCGAAAAGAATGGGAAACTGAATGAGCATGGGCAGGCAGCCGGCGGTCATGCTGTAGTTCTCCCGCTGATACAGGGCCTGAACCTCCTCATTGAGCTTCTGGGGATTGTTCTTGTATTTATTTTGCAGCTCCTGGATCTGAGGCTGGATAATCTGGAGCTTGATGGTGCCTTTCTGCTGCTTGATGGACAGGGGCAGCAGCAGCAGCTTGGTCACGATGGTGAACAGTACCAGCGCCACGGCGTAGTTGTGAACCAGCTCGTACATGGCCCACATGATGTAGCCCAGCGGGTAACCGAAGATTTCCATGATAAGTCTCATTGCTTTTCTTCCTCCATAGCAGTATCGGGGAAAATGGCGGCCTGTTCTCTGGCCGCTGCGAAGGGCCGGAGAGAAAAATGCTCCGGCACCGGATCATAGCCGCCCTTGCACAAAGGATTGCAGCGCAAAATGCGGCAGAGGGCCATCAATCCGCCCCGAAGGGGGCCGAAACGGCGGATGGCGGTGATGGCATAGCGGGAACAATTGGGGATGAAGCGGCAGCAGGAGGGCTTGAGAGGAGAAATGTGCCGCTGATAAAAGAGAATGGGGGCGATGGCCAGGCGGCTGAGGAAGCTGTCCCGGGGCCTCTGGGAGGAGTTCATCGCCGCTCCTCCCCGGCGCCGGTAAGCCGCTGAAGATGAAGGGCCATCACCCGGCGTACCTGCTGCATTTTACAGACGGTGGTCCGTCCACGGGCCACAAAAATCAGGTCGTATCCCTGAGGGACGGTGGGGGCCAGTTCCCGCCAGGCGGCCCGGATGACCCGTTTCGCCCGGTTGCGCTGCACCGCGCCCCCCACCTTTTTGCTGGCGGTGACGCCCACCCGGGTGCAGGGTCTGCGGTTTTTCAGGGCATAGGTGACCAACAGGGGGTCCACCTGGCTTTTGCCCCGTTTGTACAGACGCACAAAGTCTCTGTTTTCGCGGATAATCAGGGGATCTTTCATCGGGTCCTACCATTCCTTCCGGTTCAGGCCCGCCGGAAAGGCAGACCCCGGAGCCTGTCCGGCGGCAAAGGAAGCCCTCCCCTCCGGCAGGCCCTAAAAAGAAAGCCCACATCACAGTGTGGGCGCAGGCAGGTCCGGGGCCGGCCAGCAAGAACCGCCGCTGCCGCCGGCCGGAATGACGCCGGCGGGGCAGACAGGCTCCGGACCAACATTTTTTTCGGGGAAACAACCCGCCCGGGGGCTTTCAGACAACCGGCCCCCCGGCGGAAACTCCCGTCACCGCAGCGCGCTCTCAGACGGTGAGGGCAGCGCGGCCTCTGGCGCGACGGCGGGCCAGCACCTTGCGGCCGTTGGCGGTGGACATTCTCTTGCGGAAGCCGTGGACCTTGCTTCTCTGTCTCTTCTTGGGCTGATAAGTTCTGAGCATTCTCAATTCCCTCCTTTTCTGAGGTCTTTCTTTTGGGAAAAGGGCGGAACCCCTTCCCGTTCAACACGCCGGAAACACGCTGTCGGCCTGTCCGCGGAACGCGTCCAGACCAACTCCTTCCTGCCCCTCCTTCAAAGACGGCGGGGGGAAAAACGCCCCGGCGCGGAAAAAGCGCTGCCGAAGCCTGTACAACAGGTTTCCATGGCAGGGTGAAACCTTGCAATATAGGATTATACCCTGATTTTACGCGCCCTGTCAAGGGTTTTGCCCCACAAAGGCGAAGAATTCTTCCCCCCGGGAAGGGATTTTTTCCGGGGATGTTTTCCACCGGCTGGGGAAAACCTTGTGGAAAACTGATTTTTTCTCCGTTTTTTATACATTATAAAATAGAGAAGTTGGCAATTGTTGAGAACTTGTAAACTTTCCACTTTTATGTTATACTGAGATAACTGATTTTCCGCACCCAGAGGTGCGCTTTTGAGGAGTGACCGCTTTTATGGATTCCTTCCGGGAAGTTTTCGACCTGGCCTGCCAATATTGTCAGAAAGAGCTGTCCGAGGTGGCTTATAACCTGTGGATCAAGGACATCGAGCCGGTCCGTTTCGAAGGTTCGGTGGCCTATCTTTTTGTCCGCAGCGCCTTCAAAAAATCCATCGTGGAAGAAAAATATCTGGATCTGTTAAAAAAATCCTTTGAAAAGGCCCTGGGCTTCGAGGTGGAGGTTTCCCTCAGCTGTGAGGAGAGCGGCCCCGCTCCCGCTCCCCAGGCCCAGCCTGCCCCCACGGCGCAGCCTTCCGCCGCAGCCGCAGCCGCAGCCGCGGCTCCTTCCTCCCCGCCGCCGGTTCAGGAGCCGGAGGAAGCCCTGGGAAGCACCGACGAAACCTTCGATACCTTCATCGTGGGTCCCTCCAACAAATTCGCCCACGCCGCCAGCTGCGCTGTGGCCAACAACCCCGCCAAGGCCTACAACCCCCTGTTCATCTACGGCGGAAGCGGGCTGGGCAAGACCCATCTGCTCAGCGCCATCTGCAACGAAATCCGCAAGACCCATCCGGAGTTCAACATCGTCTACGTCAAGGGGGAGGATTTCACCAACGAGCTGATCCGGGCCATCGGCGGAAAAAACACCCAGCAGTTCCACGACAAATACCGGGTGGCGGACCTGCTGGCGGTGGACGACATCCAGTTCATCGGCGGCAAGGAAAGCACCCAGGAGGAATTTTTCCATACCTTCAACGCCCTGTATCAGGCAGGCAAGCAGATCATCCTCACCTCTGACCGGCCTCCCAAGGAGATCAAAACCCTGGAGGACCGGCTGCGGACCCGTTTTGAGTGGGGCCTGCTGGCGGACATCCAGCCCCCGGATTTTGAAACCCGGGTGGCCATCATCCAGCGGAAGGCGGAGATGATGAACATTGAGATTCCCGACGATGTGGCGGAATATATCGCCAACCGGCTGAAAAACAACATCCGCCAGCTGGAGGGGGCGGTGAAAAAGCTGAAGGCCTACAAGCAGCTGGCCGGTTCCAATCCCTCCATTCTCATCGCTCAAAGCGCCATCAAAGACATCCTCAGCGACCATCAGCCCATCCCCATGACGGTGGAGCGGATCATCACCGAAGTGGCCCGGACCTACGGGGTCACCGCCGAGGACATCCGCAGCGTCAAGCGGGCCAGCGCCATCTCCACCGCCCGCCAGGTTTCCATGTACATCGTCCGGGAGGTGACCCAGATGAGCATGGCCACCATCGGGGACGAATTCGGCAACCGGGACCACAGCACCGTGGTGTACGCCATCCAGCAGGTACAGAAGAATATGCAGAAGGATCAGCATTTCAAGGAAACGGTGGACGACATCATCAAAAACATCCAGACGCTGTAAAAACAGCGGGAAACGGCGGCCTCATTCCCTTTTTTCTCCGCGGATCCTTTTTCCCCCGGGTTTTCCCCTTTCCCTTTCCTTTTCAAACAACGCTTTCTTTTCCTTTTTCACCGGCTGTGAAAAATTTTTTCCACAGGAAAAGCACGGTTTCCACCGCCTGTTGTGGATTGTGGAGGGAGAGCGGTGGAAAAGTCCGGGTTTTCCTCCAATTTCACCACATTCCCTCCACCGCCTTTCACAGCAGGTGGAAACTTCTGTTTCCTTTCCACTTTTTCACTTTTTCCCCACGATTCTTCCAGAAGTGGAAAACGGTTCTTTTTTCAGCGGGGACCTGGGTTTGTCCCCTTCCTTCACTATTTCACCGGTCCTACTATTACTACTAATTTATATTTATTCTTTCTATCGAAAGAGAGAAATTACCCCTCTCAAAAAGCAGGCTTTTCCACCGCAGCCCTTTTTATACTTTCCGTATAAACGCAGGATTACCGTCATTTTTCCTCCCCATAAAAAAGGGGCATCCCTGTCAAAAGGAGCGTATTCCGACATGAAATTTATTTGCAGCACATCCCTTCTCAATCAGGCCATTCTGAACGTATCCCTGGCGGTGGCCCCCAAATCCAGTTTGGCGGCCCTGGAGGGCATCCTGGTTGTGGCCAAAGGCCAGACGGTCCGGCTGGTGGGCTATAACCTGGAGTTGGGCATCACCACCACCCTGGAGGCCCAGGTTCGGGAGGAGGGAGAGGTGGTCATCCCCGCCAAGCTCTTTTCCGACATTGTCCGCCGCACCGACAGCGGGGAAATCACCGTCTCCTGCGATCCCCGTTTTCTGGTGGAGATCACCGGCGGCGTTTCCCATTTCACCATCCTGGGAATGTCCTCCCTGGAATTTCCGGAGCTGCCCTCGGTGGGGGATGGAGACGGGGTGAGCCTGCCTCAGAACAAGCTCCGCTCCATGATCGACCAAACCCTTTTTGCCGTATCCACCTCCGACGCCAAGCCGGTTCACACTGGCGCCCTGTTCCTGATGGAGGAGGGAGAGGTGACGGTGGTGGCGGTGGACGGCTTCCGTCTGGCTCTCCGGCGGGAGAAGGCGGTTTCCAGCCAGCCGATGCGCTTCATTGTTCCCGGCAGGACCCTCAGCGAGCTGCTGAAGCTGCTGGGGGACAGCGACGATCAGGTGGCCATTCAGGTCAGCCGGAAGCATATCCTCTTTACCATCGGGGATTGCTGCGTCACCTCCCGGCTGCTGGAGGGTGATTTTTTGGATTATAACGCCGCCATTCCCAAGGAGAGCGCCACGGTGGTGAAGGTGAGCACCCGGGCGCTGCTCAATTCCATTGAAAGAACCTCCCTGCTGATTTCCGACCGCCTCAAGAGCCCGCTGCGGGTTTCCTTCGGGGAGAATGTCATTCAGATGTCCTGCTCCACCACCATCGGCAAGGCCTACGACGAGTGCCCCTGCGAGACCAATGGTCCGGCGGTGGAGATGGGCTTCAATAACCGCTATCTGATGGATGCGCTGAAAAACAGCGGTTCCGACCAGGTGCTGCTGCAGCTGGGCGGCCCCCTTTCCCCTATGAAGGTGGCGCCCCCCCAGGGGGACAGCTTCCTGTTCCTGGTGCTGCCCATGAGGCTGAAAACCCAGTAATCGCCTGGAGAAGGAGTGGAAGGAACCGGCATGGAAACAGAAGTCATCACCATTCATACAGAGTTTATCAAGCTGGACAGCTTTCTCAAGTTCGCCGGAGCCGCTGAAACCGGGGGCCACGCCAAGGAATTGGTGGCCGCCGGGGAGGTGCTGGTCAACGGAGAGGTCTGCCGGATGCGGGGCAAAAAACTTTATCCCGGGGATCGGGTGACCCTGGGGGAGATGAGATATGAGGTAGGAACTGTTGCGGATTGAACGGCTGGCGCTGGAGGATTTCCGCAACTTCACCCGGGCGGAGTTTCTCCCGGCCCCCGGCGTCAACGTCATCTATGGCAACAACGCCCAGGGGAAGACCAATCTCATGGAGGCGCTGTATCTCCTCACCGGTCAGCGGAGCTTCCGTCCCTGCCGGGAAGGGGATTTGATTCGTTTCGGCCAAAGCCAGGGGGCGATTGAGGCGGACTTTTTTGCCGGGGGCCGCAGTCAGAAGGTGCGGATGGTCCTGGGAGGGGGGCGGAAAACCGTCTCCCTCAACGAGCTGCCGGTTCAGCCCTCGGAGCTGACGGGGCGATATTTCGCGGTGGTCTTTTCCCCCGCGGAGCTTTCCCTGGTCAAGGAGGGTCCCGCTCAGCGGCGGGCTTTTCTGGACAGCGCCATCAGCCAGGTAATGCCCCGGTATCTGAAAACCCTGGCGGCCATGAACCGGGCCCTTTCCCAGCGGAACGCGCTGCTGGGGGATATGAGCCGTTTCGCCGGTCTGGAGGGGATGCTGGAGGTGTGGGACCGGAGCTTTGCCAAAATGGCCTATTCGGTCATCCATGCCAGAAGGCGGTACCTCCGCCGCCTTTCTCCCAAAGCGGGGGAGGTATATCAGGGCATCTCCGGCGGCCGGGAGGAGCTGACAGTGGCTTATCAGTGTACCGTCCCCGGGGACTGGGACGCCATGACTCAGCAGGAAGGGGAGCAGGCGGTTTTGGAAGCTCTGGCGGCCAACCGTGGGGAGGACCTGCGGCTGGGTTTCACCGGGGTGGGTCCCCACCGGGACGATATGGAGCTGCGGATCAACGGCATTTCCGCCCGGTCCTTCGGCTCCCAGGGACAGCAGCGCAGCTGTGCCCTGGCGCTGAAACTGGGGGAGTGCGGCGTCATTGAGGAGGTGGCCGGGGAACGGCCCATTGTGCTGCTGGACGATGTTCTCAGCGAGCTGGACAAGAAGCGCCGGGATTATTTTCTCTCGGACATCAGCGGGGGACAGGTGTTCCTCACCTGCTGCGACAGCGGCAGCATCCGGGGAGTGACCCGGGGCATGACCATCCGGGTGGACCGGGGAGAACTGAAGGCCCGCCGGGTGACGGGAGATTCCAGGCAGAGAAGCCACAGGGGAAAGGGGGAACCGGAGGATGTATCTTCATCTGGGGCAGGACACAGTGGTGCGCACCAGTGAGATTGTGGGAATCTTCGATATGGACAACGCCACCGTGGGCAAATCCACCCGCCAGTTTTTGGCTCAGGCGGAGAAGCGGGGACAGGTGGTCAACGTCACCGGGGATCTGCCCAAAACCTTTGTGGTTTGCCGCAACAGGCGGGGAGAGGTGCGGGTGTATATCAGCCAGATTTCCTCCGCCACCCTTCGGAAACGGACGGGATTTATCGATCAGATTTCCAATATTTGAGAGGCAGCCCGTCAAAAGCGAAAACGGCAGGAAAAAACCATCCCGGGGCCTTGGGATCCCGGGTTCTGGATGAAATAGAAGTAACGGACGGCGGCCCGCCGCCGGGATCTCATTTGGAGAGGGAGAATTTCAGGTGCAGAACAATCAGATGAATGAACAATACGATGGGTCCCAGATCCAGGTGCTGGAAGGACTGGAAGCGGTCCGGAAGCGTCCGGGAATGTATATCGGCTCCACCAGCGCCCGGGGGCTTCACCACCTGGTCTATGAGATTGTGGACAACGCCATCGACGAAGCGCTGGCAGGCTATTGCGACCACATTGAAACCTATATCCTGCCGGACAATATCATCCGGGTGGTGGACAATGGCCGCGGTATTCCGGTGGGGATCCAGCCAAAGCTGAAAATTCCCGCTGTGACGGTGGTCTTTACCGTCCTCCATGCCGGCGGCAAGTTTGGCGGCGGGGGATATAAGGTCTCCGGCGGCCTTCACGGCGTGGGCGCGTCGGTGGTCAACGCCCTGTCGGAATGGCTGGAGGTGGAGGTCCGGGACGGAACCCACATCTATCACCAGCGGTATGAGCGGGGCAAGATTGTCACCGACCTGGAGATCATCGGCGACTGCACCGAGACCGGCACCACCGTCACCTTCAAGCCGGACGCGGAGATTTTTGAGGATTTGGTTTATGACTACGAGACCCTCCACACCCGCCTGCGGGAGGAAGCCTTCCTCAACGCCGGGGTGCGGATGTCCATTTACGACCAGCGGGAGCCGGATGGTCCCCAGGATTCCATGTGCTATGAAGGGGGCATCTCCTCCTTTGTGGAATATATCCACAAGCGCCGGTCCCTGGAGGTGCTCCATGACGACGTCATCTTCATCAGCGGGGATAACGGCGATTCCACCGCGGAAGTGGCGATGCAGTATAACGACAGCTACAACGAGCTGATCCTTTCCTTCGCCAACAACGTCAATACCGGCGAGGGAGGCACCCATGAGGACGGCTTCAAACAGGCCCTCACCCGGGTAATGAACGACTACGCCCGGAAAAACGGCCTGCTCAAGGACAGCGACAAAAACCTCACCGGCGAGGATGTCCGGGAGGGGCTGACCGCCATCATCTCAGTGCGGCTGCGGGACGCTCAGTTTGAGGGCCAGACCAAGGGGAAGCTGGGCAACAGCGAAATCAAGACCCTGGTCAGCGGCATTGTCACCGCCAAGCTGTCCACCTATTTTGAGGAAAATCCCGCGGTGGCCCGGGCCATTATCGACAAGTCCCTCACCGCCAGCAGAGCCCGTGAGGCGGCCCGGAAGGCCCGGGAGCTGACCCGGCGGAAATCCGCGCTGGAGACCATGTCCCTCCCCGGCAAGCTGGCCGACTGCTCCGAGCGGGATAACCTGCGCACCGAGCTGTATATCGTCGAGGGCGATTCCGCCGGCGGCTCCGCAAAGGACGGACGGGACCGGCGGTTCCAGGCCATTCTTCCCCTGTGGGGCAAGATGCTCAACGTGGAAAAGGCCCGGATCGACAAGGTGTTCGGCAATGAGAAGCTGATGCCGGTCATCACCGCTCTGGGCTGCGGCGTGGGAGATGAGCTGGATCCCACCAAGATCCGCTACAATAAAGTGGTCATCATGGCCGATGCCGATGTGGACGGCTCCCATATCCGCACCCTGCTGCTCACCTTCTTTTTCCGCTATATGCGCCCCCTCATCGAGCTGGGACATATCTATATCGCCCAGCCGCCCCTCTTTAAGCTCCAGAAGGGCAAACAGGTCCGTTACGCTTACTCCGACGCCGAGCGGGACAAATATATCGCGGAACTTAATCCCGACGGCTCCGGTAAGGTGGATATTCAGCGGTATAAGGGCCTTGGTGAAATGGACCCCCACCAGCTGTGGGAGACCACCCTGGACCCGGAGCGGCGGGTGATGCTCCAAGTGACCATGGAGGACGCCGTCAAGGCCGACGAGACCTTCACCATCCTCATGGGCGACAAGGTCCAGCCCCGGAAGGAGTTCATCGAGCAGAACGCCCAGTATGTCACCAACCTGGATATTTGATGCTCTGAGATTGTGACGGGGGATACGGGGGAGTACGGCCAAAGGGACTCGTCCCTTTGGAAACCCATAGTTAAGGCAGTAGCGAGAAGGTTAGTCCGGGATCGTGCCTGCCGCTGTTTTGGCCTGTACCTTTTAGTTTTAAAGGGAACGGGCTGAGAGGCCGGTTTGTGTACCTGACGAAATATCGCTGATGCCGCCCGCTTGCCGGTTGTTTGGGTAAAGCCAAACAATCCACTCGCTGAGAGGGTGCGGGAATTGGCCGCTAAAGGCGGCCAAAAGCAGCGGCGGTGAACCGCCGCTATACCAGAGCACAAGTACGGCATTCCTGTTTCAGTGGAGCCAGGGCAGCAAAATAACGTCCCATTTTTTCCTTATGAAATGAAAATCACCCCCGCCCGAAAAAAGTTGGTAGCGACCAGACGGCGTTAAAAAGGCGCGCTTGTCAAGCCTTTAGCCGGACGGGAGCGGGACTTTTTTCGGAGGAGCGGGGGCAAGGTAATGGAGTGGATGGTCCCCGCCCAGGGGACCGGAACGGAATGGACTTTGTCCCCGCGAGAGAAAGGAATGGATCAAAACATGAGTGAAGAATTCAATCAGAATCCTCAGGTGGAAGGAGAAAACGCCGGGGGCGGCCGCCTGATCCAGGTGGACATTGACCGGGAAATGAGGAAAAGTTTCCTGGATTACTCCATGTCCGTCATTGTGGACCGGGCCCTGCCGGACGTTCGGGACGGCCTGAAGCCGGTTCACCGGCGGATTCTCTATGCCGCCAGCCTGTCGGGTCTGACTCCCGACAAGCCTTATAAAAAGTCCGCCACCATCGTCGGCGACGTGCTGGGTTCCTTCCATCCCCACGGCGACGCGTCGGTTTATGACGCCATGGTGCGGATGGCCCAGAAGTTCTCCCTTCGGTATCCCCTCATCGACGGCCATGGAAACTTCGGCTCCATCGACGGCGACCCGCCGGCTGCCTATCGTTACACCGAGGCCCGGATGAGCCGGATCGCTCTGCAGATGCTGTCGGACATCGACAAGGAAACCATCGACTGGACCGGCAACTATGACGACACCAAGAAGGAGCCGGTGGCTCTGCCCAGCCGGTTCCCCAATCTGCTGTGCAACGGCTGTACCGGTATCGCCGTAGGTATGGCCACCAATATCCCCCCCCACAATCTGGGGGAGGTGATCGACGCCATTGACTGCCTCATTGACAATCCGGACGCCACCCTTTATGAGCTGATGGAGCACATCAAGGGACCGGATTTCCCCACCGGCGGTATCATTATGGGCCAGGCGGGTATCCGTGCCGCCTACGGCACCGGCCGGGGCCGGATTATTCTCCGGGCCAAGGCAGAAATTGAAGAGTGGAAGAACGGCCGGGAGCGGATCATCGTCACCGAGATCCCCTATATGGTCAACAAGGCCCGTCTCATTGAGAGCATCGCCGACCTGGTGAAGGAAAAGCGGGTGGATATGATCAGCGACCTGCGGGACGAGTCGGACCGGGACGGTATGCGCATCGTCATCGAGCTGAAGCGGGAAGCCAACGCCCAGGTGGTTCTCAACCAGCTGTATTCCTATACCCAGCTTCAGGACACCGTTGGTGTGATTATGCTGGCCCTGGTGGGAGGCGTGCCCCGAATCCTCACCCTCAAGGAGATGCTGGAGGAATATATCCGCTTCCAGTTTGAGGTCATCACCCGCCGCACCCAGTTTGATCTGAAAAAGGCCAGGGACCGGGAGCATATCCTGGAAGGACTGAAGATCGTCAGCGACAACACCGACGAGGTCATTCATATCATCCGTCACTCCAAGGATGAAAATGACGCCAAGGGCAACCTGATGGAGCGCTTCGGCATTACAGATGCCCAGTCCGCCGCCATTGTGGGGATGCGTCTGGGCCGTCTGTCCGGTATGGAGCGGATCAAGATTGAGGAGGAGCTGGCCGCCATCCTCAACAAGGTATCGGAGCTGACCGCCATCCTGGCGGACGACCAGAAGGTGTATCAGATCATGAAGGATGAGCTTCAGGTGATCCGGGACAAATACGCCGACGACCGCCGCACCGAGATCCAGCCGGTTTCCGGAGAGGTGGATATTGAGGACCTGATCCCTGTCACCGACTGCGTGGTGACCCTCACCCACTTCGGCTATATCAAGCGGCAGCCGGTGGATGTTTACCACACCCAGCGCCGGGGCGGACGGGGCGTTTCCGGTCTGAGCCGCCGGGAGGAGGACTTTGTGGAGGAGCTGTTTGTCTGCTCCAGCCATGACTATATTTTGTTCTTCACCAACAAGGGCAAGATGTACCGCCTCAAGGGCTATGAGATCCCCGAAAGCTCCCGCACCGGCAAGGGCAACAACATCGTCAACCTCCTGCCGGTGGAGAAGGAGGAGAAGATCACCGCCATGATCCGGGTGGGCGAGGTGGACGAGGACAGCTTCCTTGTGATGGTCACCCGCCAGGGTACCATCAAACGGACCCAGCTGTCCGCCTATAAGAACATCCGCAAGGGCGGCATCATCGCCATCAGCCTGGAGGAAGGGGATGAGCTGGCCTGGGTGCGCAACACCACCGGCGGCGAGGAACTGCTCATCGGAACCGCCATGGGCATGGCCATCCGCTTTAAGGAAACCGACGTCCGTCCCATGGGCCGCACCGCCATGGGCGTTCGGGCCATCCGTCTGGACGAAGGGGACCAGGTGGTTGGTATGGCCCGGATTCATCCTCAGGGCCAGCTGCTGACCATCACCGAAAAGGGCGCCGGCCGCCGGACCAATCTGGAGGAATACCGTCTCCAGAGCCGCGGCGGCAAGGGCATCTGCAACTACAAGTGCGAGAAGAAGGATACCCGTGTGGCGGCCATCCGTGTGGTGCAGCCGGATGACGACGTGTTCCTCATCTCCGACGACGGCGTGATTATCCGTATTCCTGTGGATCAGATCGCCATTCAGTCCCGCTACGGCGGCGGCGTCCGGGCCATGCGCCTGGAGGAAGGCAGCCGGGTGGTTTCCATCGCCCGGGCCCCCCGGGATACCGCCGGAGAAGGGGAGGAAAATCAGGAGGACCTGGAGGAAGGGACCCTGTCTGCCCCGGATGAGGCAGCGGAGACCGCCGAAGAGGCCGGGGATTTGGGAGAAAACCTGTGACAGATTCCTTTTTGGAAGCGATAGCTTGAAAACCGGAGAAAGCGGAGGCGAAAGGGCCTTTGGAAGCCTTTCGCTTCCGCTTTTCGTGAGGAAAGGGAGGGGATTCCGGCGTCCCCGCAGGACAGGGCAAAATGCCGGAGAGAACAAAACAGATAATTCTTCTGCCGGGGTGCCGGCGGTCCTTTTCCGTTTGGCTTTGGGCGGAGAAACCGTTTTTTCCAGGGAAAAACAGCCTTTGCCGGTTCTGCCGGGAAGCCGGAACAACACCGGGGGGCCTGTTCCGCCGCATCAAGGGGCTTTGGTCCTTTCAGTTGAGCCGCCGGCGGGCTTTCCCTGGAGCAGGTTCCTCCGCCCCCCAGGGGACGCGGGTTCCTGTGACCCCGCCTTTTGGTTTTTTCCGGGAAGATGACGGGTAAAGTTTTCAGTATCAGTCCACAGAGAGGGTGACCCCATGAAAAAATGGTTCTGCCTGTTGACGGCGCTGCTGTTCTGCCTGCTGCCGGCGGGCTGCGGAGAGGAAGAGAGCAAGGCGATCCGCCTGGATTTTACCAGCCAGGTGGTGACCAATCTGGACCCGCAGTTCGCCACCGATGAGATCAGCCGGACCATCCTGGCCAATACCTTTGACGGGCTGCTGCGCCAGACGGAGGAAGGCTCCCTGGAACCGGCCTGCGCCGAGAGTTATCAGGTTTCTTCCGACGGATTGGTGTATACCTTCATCCTCCGGGAGGATATTCACTGGAACAACGGGGACCAGGTGGTGGCGGAGGACTTTGTTTTCGCTCTGCGGCGGCTGTTTCATCCCCAGGTGCCCTCCCCCTATGCGGGGGAATATCTGGCCATTGAGGGGGCGGCGGAGGTGCTGGCGGGCCAGATTCCTCAGGAGCAGCTGGGTGTGAAGGCCCTGGATCACCGGACGCTGGAAATCACCCTTTCCCAACCGTCGGTCCTGTTCCTCCAGCGGCTGGCGGCCACCCCCGCTTTTCCCTGCCAGGAGGAATTTTTCACCGATACCAAGGCCCGTTACGGCCTGAGCGCCAGCGCCCTTCTTTTTAACGGTCCCTATGAGGTGGGCGAGTGGACCGAAGAACGGGTGGTTCTCCAAAAAAATGCCCGTTATTTTCAGCAGGAGGAGATCCTCTGCCCTCAGGTGATCTTTTACAGCAGCCGGGTGGTGACCCCGGAAGAGGCGGAAAAACCGGAGGAGGTTCAGTCCGCCCGGGATCTGTTTCTGGCAGGGAGCGCCGATCTGTACAAAGCCTCCTATCAGGAATTGGAGCAGCTGAAGGAGGCGGGCGGGCAGATCCTTTCAGTGGAGAACACCGTTTGGATGCTGGCTTTCCGGCAGCAGGGAGCCTTCGGGGAACCTCTGGTGCGGCAGAGCTTTGTTCAGGCGGTGGACCGGGGAGGAATCAGCCAGCGGCTGCCGGAGCAGTACAGGTTTGCAGACAGCTGCCTGCCGGAACATAACCGTCCTGAGGAAATGGCCTTTCCCTTGCTGTCGGCGGCGGACCCCCAGGGGGCCCGGGAGACCATGCTCCAGGGTCTGGCTCTGGCGGGCCTGGAGCAGATGCCCACGGTGACGCTGCTGCTGCCGGAATCGGCGGGGCTGACGGATCTGGCCGGCTATTTCCAGCGGCAGTGGATGGAAAACCTCATTGTTTATGTGAATCTGGAGCGGGTGGACGACGCCCAGTATCAGTCCCGGATCGCCGCCGGGGACTTTGATCTGGCCCTTTTTTCCCTGGAAGCGGAAGGGGAGGGCCCCGGAGGGATTCTGGAGAGCTTTTTGTCCGGCTCCAGCCGCAATGTGGTGGGCTATGAGAGCGAAGCCTATGACGCGCTGGTGTCAGGGGCGCTGGAGGCCGATGACCTGGAACAGACCCTCTCCTGTTACGAGCAGGCGGAACAGATGCTGCTGGAACAATGGGTGGTGGAGCCCTTCGCGGCGCAGTCCACCTATTACGCCCTGGGCGGCGGCACTTCGGGAATCGCTTTGGAGGGGGGACTGCTGTCCTTCCGCCAGGCGGTGAGATACTGAGCCGGGAGGGCAGTTCTTTCCGGGGAAGGCCGGAGGGCCTCCGGATGAGGGACGGAAAAGAGCCCTGAAAGGGCCGGCTCCGGAAGGAAGGACAAAGGAACGGGAAGGTAAGGAGAGAAGGCTGGGATGGCAATGATGGGAAACACCCAGGGGGAAAGCCCCCGGCAGCGGGTGATTCTGGCCGGTGTGGACACCGGGGAATATGAGATGGCCGTTTCCATGGGGGAGCTGCGGGAGCTGGCGGAATCGGCGGAACTGGAAGTGGTGGGGACAGCCGTCCAGACGCGGAGCGAGCTGGAACCGGGGACCTGTATGGGCTTGGGACGGCTGCGGGAGCTGGCGGAACAGATCCGGGCCCTGGAGGCGGAGCTGCTGGTTTTCGACCATGAGCTGTCCCCCGCTCAGCTGCGGAATATTGAAGACATCTGCGACTGCCCGGTGATGGACCGGACCATGCTGATTCTCCAGATCTTCGCCCGGCGGGCGGTCACCAGCGAGGGAAAGCTGCAGATCCGCCTGGCCCAGCTGCGCTACCAGCTGCCCCGCCTGGCGGGGCGTGGGGTGCAGCTGTCCCGTCAGGGCGGCGGCGGAGGCGGCGGAGGCGGCGCCCGGAGAGGGGGCGGCGAGGCCCAGCTGGAGGTGGACCGCCGTCACATCCGCCGTCAGATCACCGCCCTGGAGGCCCAACTGAAGGAGCTGACCCAGCGGCGGGAGCGGCTGCGCCAGCGGCGGAAAAAGGACAATGTGGTTACGGTGGCCATTGTGGGCTACACCAATGTGGGCAAATCCACCCTTCTCAATACCCTCACCCAGGCGGGGGTGCTGGCGGAGGACAAGCTGTTCGCCACCCTGGACCCCACCTCCCGGGCGCTGGAGCTGCCTGATGGCCGCCGGGTGATGCTGGTGGACACGGTGGGTCTGGTGCGGCGGCTGCCTCACCATCTGGTGGAGGCCTTCAAGTCCACCCTGGAGGAAGCGGCGGCGGCGGATCTGATCCTCAATGTCTGCGACGCCACCAGCCGGGAGATGGAGGAGCAGCTTTCCGTCACCCGTTCCCTTCTTCGGGAATTGGGGGCGGAACACACCCCGGTGCTGACGGTGCTGAACAAATGCGATCTCCTTCCCGCCCCTCCGGACCTGGCGGGGATGAAGGCGGTGGCCATTTCCGCCCGAGAGGGGAGCGGGCTGGAAACGCTGCTGGAAGCGGTGGCAGAGGCTCTGCCCCGGACCCATCTGCGGGTACGGCTGCTGCTGCCCTACAGCGCCGGGGAGCTGGAGGCCCGGATCACCCGGGACGGCAAGGTGTACCGCCGGGAATATACCCCGGAGGGAACGGTGCTGGAGGTGAATATGGACCGGCGGCTGCTCCATCTGGTGGAGGGCTATGTGATGCCCCTGGAAAGCGGGGAGGAAAGGGAAAAGAATTCATGCAGCAGATCTTGGGAATGATGCGCAAGGCCATCACCGATTATCAGATGCTCTCCCACGGGGACCGGGTACTGGTGGGAATCTCCGGGGGGAAGGATTCGGTGGTTCTTTTTGCCGGACTGTGCCGGCTGCGGCAGTTTATCGGCATCGATTATCAGGTGGTGGGGGTGACCCTGGACCCCGGATTTGAAGGGGTGGAAACGGATTACAGCCCCATTGCCCGTCTGGCGGAGGAGTACGGGGCGGCCTATCAGGTGCGCCGCACCGACATTGGTCATGTGGTGTTTCAGGTGCGCCGGGAGGAAAATCCCTGCAGCCTCTGCGCCCGGATGCGCCGGGGGGCCCTTCACGACGTGGCCAGGGAGCTGGGCTGCAACAAGGTGGCTCTGGGTCACCATGGGGACGACGCGGTGGAGACCTTTGTGATGAACCTCTTTAACGAGGGGCGGATCGGCTGCTTTTCTCCGGTGACCTATATGAGCCGGAAGGACCTGTATGTCATCCGGCCCCTCATCTACGCCCGGGAGCGGGATGTCCTCCACGCGGTGCGGACCAATGATCTGCCGGTGGTCAAAAGCGTCTGCCCCGTGGATGAGAAAACCAACCGCCAGTGGACCAAGGAGTGGCTGGCGGAGATGGAGCGGGACCACCCCGGCATCACCATGCGCCTTTACGGGGCGATGCAGCGGGGCCATGTGAGCGGCTGGTGAAAACAGAGGAGAAACCGGAGAGCCGGCCCCCCGAAAAGGCGGCGTCAGCCCCTCTCTCGCCGGAGGGGACGGCAGCGGGGAACGGAGGAGTTTTTTCACCGGGGGCACCGGGTTTTAACCCTTTTGTAAGCCCCCGGCCCGGAAAGGGACCGGAGCAAAGCGGGACCGCCCCATCCCCGGAGAAAATGCCGGCCCCGTGCCGCCGGACAGCGGGGAAAGCCGCCGGCCCCTTTGGCTGCCGGGGATCAAATACCCTTTGGGAGCGGGCCCTTCCCCGGCGGAAAAAACTGGAACGGCAACCGGATACCGGCGTCCCTGGGGCGCCAGACCTGTGGAAAAAAGGAGGAAGCTCTGGGATGCTTATGGAACAAACCCCTGCCCAGTCCCACACCGAGCAGGTACACATCATCATGAAAAGCGACATCAACGGCGCGGGGCGTCTTTTCGGCGGACGGCTGATGGAGTGGATCGACGTAGTGGCCGGAGTGGCCGCCCGGCGTCACTGCCACTGCAACGTCACCACCGCCTGTATCGACAACCTGGTGTTCAAGGCCGCCGCCTACTGCGGAGATGTGGTGGTTCTCAAGGGTCGGGTGACCTTTGTGGGCAGCACTTCCATGGAGGTGCGGGTGGACACCTTTGTGGAGGGGCTGGACGGCAGCCAGGAGATGATTAACCGGGCCTATCTGGTGATGGTGGCCCTGGATGAGGAGGAAAAGCCCACCCAGGTGCCCCCTCTGCGGCTGGATACCCCGGAGGACCGGGAGGAATGGGCCACGGGACAGAAGCGCAACGACCTGCGCCGGGAGCGGCGGAGGCTTTCCTACTGAAGGAAAAGGTTTTCCACCATCAAAGCCTTTGACGGTGGAAAATATTCGGCGATACAGCCTCTGTTTTCTGTGGAAAAGGAGGCGGAGGGGCAAAGCGCCAATCCCCCGGTTCCGGAAGGGCTTCAGGAGAAACCCGGGCGGAAGACCCTCCGGGGGTTCCGGCAAAAAGGGACCGGCCCTCAAAGATTGTTGTTTCATCCCTCCTCAGGGGGGATTTCCCCGGGACAAGGCTCCCGGCGGGCACCATCAAAAAAAGGAGCGTGTCAGAAGATGGACTATCAGAAACTCCAAAACGGCAGCGACATCCGGGGAATCGCCCTGGAGGGGATCCAGGGGGAGGAAGTGAACCTCACCCCCGTCCAGGCCAAAGAGATTGCCCGGGCCTTTGTCTGCTGGCTCAGTGAAAGAACCGGGCGTCCCGCCGGGGAGCTGCGGATCGCCGTGGGACGGGATTCCCGCCTCAGCGGTCCCGCCCTGGAGGAGGGGGTGCTGGCGGGGCTGACCTGCCAGGGAGCTTCCGCCGCCCGGTGCGCCATGGCCTCCACCCCCGCCATGTTCATGTCCACCGTTCTTCCGGGATTTTCCTTTGACGGCTCGGTGATGATTACCGCCAGCCATCTCCCCTGGAACCGCAACGGCCTGAAGTTCTTCACCGCTGACGGCGGACTGGAAAAAGGGGATATTGCCGCCCTGCTGGCCCGCTGCCAGGAGGGGATCCCCGCCGGGGAGGGAACCGGCACCGTGGCCCCCTGTGAACTGATGCCCGCCTATGCCGCCCATCTCCGGGAGGTGATCCGGCAGGGCATCAACGATCCGGAGCATCCGGACAAGCCCCTTGACGGCTTTCAGATCGCGGTGGACGCGGGAAACGGCGCGGGAGGATTCTTCCCCCGCCTGGTGCTGGAGCCCCTGGGGGCCGACACCTCCGCCAGCGTCTACCTGGAGCCGGACGGCCATTTTCCCAACCATATCCCCAATCCGGAGAACAAGGAGGCCATGGCTTCCATCCGCCGGGCGGTGCTGGAGGGGGGCTGCGACCTGGGCATCATCTTCGACACCGACGTGGACCGGGCGGGAGCGGTGGACAGCACCGGGGAGGAGCTGTCCCGGAACCGGCTCATCGGCCTGATGGCGGCCATTGTGGCGGAGGACGCCCCCGGTTCGGTGATTGTCACCGATTCGGTCACCTCGGCGGAGCTGAAAACCTTCATCGAGCAGGAGCTGGGCTGCATCCATCATCGGTTCAAGCGGGGCTATAAAAATGTCATCAACGAAGCCATCCGCCTCAATGAGGAGGGGAAGGTGAGCCTCCTGGCGATGGAGACCTCCGGCCATGGGGCGCTGAAGGAGAACTATTTCCTGGACGACGGCGCCTACCTCTCAGCCAAAATCATCATCAAGGCCGCCCGTCTCCGCCGGGAGGGACGAACCCTGGGACAGCTGCTGGAACAGCTGCGGGAACCCCTGGAGGCCCGGGAAATCCGGATGAAAATCGCCCGGCCGGACTTCAAGGCCTATGGGGCCCAGGTGCTGGCGGATCTGGAGGCGTATGCCGCCGGCCAGACCGGCTGGGTTGCCGCCCCGGACAATCATGAGGGCTTCCGGGCCTCCATCCCCGGCTGCCAGGGTTGGTTTTTGCTGCGGATGTCCCTCCATGATCCCCTGATGCCCCTGAACATCGAAAGCAATCTGGCAGGGGGCGTGGAGGCCATTGTGGAGCAGCTCAAGCCCTTTCTCCAGGCCCATGAGGCGCTGGATCTGTCGGTGCTGGAGAAAAAGGGATGAAATGGGTGGATCTTCATGCCCACACCTCCTTTTCCGACGGCTCCCTGACCCCGGAGCAGCTGGTGGAGCTGGGGGTGGAAAAGGGGCTTTCGGCGCTGGCGGTGACCGACCATGACACGGTGGACGGCGTGGAGCGGGCCCTGAACCGGGGGAAACAGCTGGGGCTGGAGGTGGTTCCGGGGCTGGAATTTTCCACCCGGATAGAGGGCCGGGATCTCCATCTGGTGGGGCTGCTGGTGGACCATCGGCACCCTGCCCTGACTGACGCCTGCCGCAGGATGCAGCAGCTGAGGCGGCAGCGGAATGAACAGATGATCTGCCAGCTGGAACAGGCGGGATTGCCGGTGTCCCTCAGGCAGTTTGAGAATTTTCCGGGAACTTCCCTGACCAGGGCCCACATCGCCTATGTCCTGATGGAGGCCGGTTACGGCAGGGACATCAAGGAGATCTTCCGCAGCTATATGTCCCGGGGGACCCCTGGATATGTGGACCGGAAGGTGCTGCCGCCGGAGGAGTGTATCGCCGCCATCCACCAGGCGGGAGGCCTGGCCTTTGTGGCCCATCTCCATCAGATCAACCGCCGGGATCCGGAGGAGTGCGTCCGCCTCTGCCGCAGGGCGCTGGAGCTGGGGGCCGACGGCCTGGAAACCCGGTACTGCGAGTTTGACTCCTTCTGGCGGCAGACCGCGGAGGAGATCGCCCGGACCACCGGCTGCCTCCGCTCCGGCGGCAGCGACTTTCATGGCCGCTTCAAGCCGGGGCTGGAGCTGATGACGGGATACGGGGATCTGCGGGTGCCCTACGGCTTTCTTTCCAGGATGAAAAAGCGGCGGAAGGACCGTTGAGGTTCTCCCCCGGGAACAGGGGGAGCCTCCGCCAGGGGAAGAGGGGTCCTTTTGGGGAAAAAGCGGGGCGGGGACCCGGTTTTTGGGCGGCGGTATCCGCCGAGAAAAACCGGCCGGGCCTCCCCCTCCCGGAGAGAATTCCCGGCGAAAAAGACCGTGGGAGCGGGAATTGCCGCCCCTTTTGCCGGGAGGACCTGGGGGCCGGAGAAGCGATTTGAAATCAGGAAAGGAAGAGGAAGAATGGAACTGGATCGGGAAATTTCCGGTTATATTAAAGCCCACCGCCAGCAGGCGCTGGAGCTGCTGACCACCTTGGCGGCCATCCCCGCTCCCTCCAATCAGGAGGAAAAGCGGGCGGAATTCTGCCGCCGGTGGCTGCTGGAGCAGGGGGCGCAGGAGGTGCTGGTGGATGAGGCCCTCAATGTCATCTGCCCGGTGGGGAACTGGCGGGAGGGTCCCCTGGAGATTTTTATGGCCCATACCGACGTGGTTTTCCCTGACACCGATCCCCTCCCGGTGAGCCGGGACGGAAACATCCTGCGGGCCCCCGGAATCGGGGACGACACCGCCAATCTCACCGCCCTGCTGATGGCGGCCAGGTTTGTCCTGGAGCGGAAGCTGACCCCCAGGGAGGGGGGCGTGCTGTTTGTGGCCAACGCCGGCGAGGAGGGCCTGGGGAATCTGAAGGGTTCCCGGCAGCTGATGGCGGATTATGGCGGACGGACCCGGCAGGTGGTATCCTTTGACGGCTGCACCGGTGAGATTGTGGACCGGGCGGTGGGTTCCCGCCGCTATCGGGTGGAGATCCGCACCGAAGGGGGACATTCCTACGGGGATTTTGGCAACCGCAACGCCATCGCCGCCCTGGCCTCCCTCATCGACGCCCTCTATGCCGTCAAGGTTCCCCAGGGAGGGCGGACCACCTTCAATGTGGGGGTCATCAAAGGGGGCACCTCGGTGAACACCATCGCGCAGCAGGCGGAGATGCTCTATGAATTCCGCTCCGACTGTCGGGAGGATCTGGAGCTGATGGAGCGGCATTTTCAGGCCCTCATCGCTGCCTGGCAGACCAAGGGAATCACGGTGGAGGCCCGGCTGGTGGGGGAGCGTCCCACTATGGGGCCGGTGGACCCCGCCGCCCAGAAAGCCCTGGTGGAGCAGGTGTCCGCCGCCACCTGCCGCTGGAGTGGTCAGCAGCCCCGGACCACAAGCGGCTCCACCGATTGCAATATTCCCCTTTCCATGGGGATCCCCAGCGTCTGCACCGGCTGCTACATCGGAGGAGGAGCCCACACCCGGGAGGAATGGCTGGAGGTGGACAGCCTGGAGCCGGGACTCCATCTGGCCTTTGGGCTGGTGCTTTCCGCCTTCTGATGGGCGGAAGGGGAAAAGGCTGCATGGCGGACAAGAGCACCGAAGAAATGTATTTCATAGGAGGACATTTGACCGCTGTGGACAAATAGCTTGTTTTCCACCGGAAAAGTTTGGTTGTTTTATTGATTGACAAAATTTCGTCAGCTTTTATAATGAAATTTAAACCTTTCCCGGGAGACAGCCCCCTTTTCCATCATTTTTGGCTCTGTTTTCAGGGGCGGATTTGTTTTTCCGGCAAAGGGCGTTTCAAATGATTCTGATGAAACAGGAGGTATGAAGTATGGCAAGAGCGTATAATTTTTCCCCCGGTCCTTCCCAGCTGCCCCTTCCGGTGCTGGAGCAGGCGGCAAAAGAATTGGTGGAATACGGTTCATCCGGTCAGTCTGTGATGGAGATGAGCCACCGCTCAAAGGATTATGAAGCCATCATCGCCCGGTGCGAGGCGGACCTCCGTGAGCTGATGGGCATCCCCGACAACTACAAGGTTTTGTTCCTTCAGGGCGGCGCTTCCACTCAATTCGCGGCGGTGCCCATGAACCTGATGAACGGCTCCGGCAAGGCGGACTATATGGTCACCGGCCAGTTCGCCAAGAAGGCCATGAAGGAAGCGGTCAAGTACGGCAAGGTCAATGTAGTGGCCTCCAGCGAGGCGGACACCTATTCCTACATCCCCCGGCCGGACCCGGAGAAGGTGGACCCGGAGGCGGATTATTTCTACATCTGCTACAACAACACCATCTATGGCACCGTCTTCCAGGCCCCTCCCGAGACGGGGAAGGTGCCTCTGGTGGCGGATATTTCTTCCTGCATCCTCAGCGCCCCCATGGATGTGACCAAGTTCGGCCTGCTCTTCGCCGGAGCCCAGAAGAACCTGGGTCCCGCGGGAGTGACCATCGTGATCGTCCGGGAGGATCTGCTGGGCAAGGCCCGTCCCGACACCCCCACCATGCTGGATTATAAGGTGATGGCGGACAACGGCTCCATGTACAACACGCCCCCCTGCTATTCCATCTATATGGTGGGCCTGGTGCTTCAGTGGCTCAAGAGCCAGGGAGGGGTGGAGGCTATCTATGAGAAGAACAAGGAAAAGGCCGCCATTCTCTATGATTTCCTGGATCAGTCCAAACTGTTCAAAAACGGCGTCCGTCCCGACTGCCGCTCTCTGATGAACGTCACCTTCGTCACCGGGGATCCGGAGCTGGACAAAAAGTTTGTCGCCGAAGCCGCTGCCGCCGGGCTGCTGAACCTGAAGGGCCATCGCTCGGTGGGCGGCATGAGAGCCTCCATCTACAACGCCATGCCCAAGGAGGGGGTGGAGGCCCTGGTGGCCTTCATGAAGGACTTCGAGGCCAAAAACGGCTGAGGCGCTTCCTCCGGCCGGGGGATGTCCCCCCGTTTCTTACAACCTTGAAAACAACAGACCCACAGCCGGCGGAGAGGTGTTCTTTCCGCCGGCTGCGGCGCAAAGGAAAGAGTTTTGCAGCCGGCCGCCGGGCCTGTTTTTCCCTTCCGGGGAAGGCGGCCCCAGGCGGGCTTTATCAGAACAGGAGTGAAGGAATATGTTTGGAATCAAGACCCTCAATAAAATCAGCCCTGTGGGCATGGACGCCTTTGACAAGACAAAATATCTCTGCGGCGACGATATTGCCGATCCAGATGGCGTAATGGTCCGCTCCGCCGCTCTCCATGAGATGGAGTTTCCCAAGAATCTGAAAGCCATCGCCCGGGCCGGAGCGGGGGTCAACAACATTCCCCTGGACCGGTGCAGCAAAGAGGGCATTGTGGTCTTCAACACCCCCGGCGCCAACGCCAACGCCGTCAAGGAGCTGACCCTGCTGGGCCTGCTCCTCTCCGCCCGGAAGGTGTACCCCGCCATGACCTGGGTCCAGACCATTGCCGATCAGGGGGATCAGGTGACCAAGCTGGTGGAAAAGGGAAAGGGAGCCTATACCGGTCCTGAGCTGCTGGGCAAGCGTCTGGGAGTCATCGGTCTGGGAGCCATCGGCGTGATGGTGGCCAACGCCGCCGTCCAGCTGGGGATGGAAGTGTACGGTTACGACCCCTATCTGTCGGTGGACGCCGCCTGGGGCCTGTCCAGCGCTGTCCATCACGCCGCCACCCTCAAGGAGGTTTACGGCAGCAGCGATTTTATCACCCTCCATCTGCCCCTCAACGCCAGCACCAAGGGGATGCTGGACGCCGACGCCTTCGCCATGATGCGCCCCGGGGTGCGGATTCTCAACTTTGCCCGGGGAGAGCTGGTGTCGGACGGGGATATGCTGGCGGCCTTGGAGAGCCGGCAGGTGACCTGCTATGTCACCGACTTCCCCAACGCGGGCCTGCTGGGCCATCCCGGCGTCCTGGCCATTCCCCATCTGGGGGCCTCCACTCCCGAGTCGGAGGACAACTGCGCCTCCATGGCGGCCAAGGAGCTGATGGACTATCTGGAAAACGGCAACATCACCCATTCGGTCAACTTCCCTGACGTCTCCATGCCCCGCACCGCCGGAACCCGGGTGGGGGTTCTCCACCAGAATATCCCCGCCATGATCTCCGGCATCTCCCAGGTTCTTTCCGGGGAGGGCATCAACATCGAAAACCTCACCAACAAGAGCCGGGGAGAGATGGCCTACACCATGATCGACGTGGCCGGACCGGTGGGGGACGCCCTGGCGGACCGCATCGCCGCCATCGACGGCGTGATCCGGGTGCTGCTCTATCGCTGAGGCCGGGTCCGTGAGGAGAAATCTCACCTCCCCGGCAGGCGGCACGGAGAAGGGGTTTTGGGTTCCCATTCTCTGAAGGTCCATAAAAAACAATGGCGGCCCTTTCCTGGGTTTTCAGGGAAGGGCCGGTTTTTTGGGAGAAACTTTGGAAACAAATTTTTCCGGGGGGAAACAGGGGAAGAGAAAACGGAGCTCAGCGGCTTTTCCATCATCTTTCAGGACGGGGAAATTTTTTCACGATTTCTTTGAAAAAAGTTTCCACCTGCCCCAAATTACCTTCATAAATATCCGGTATGATAAGTTCACGGACAAGAGGTCCGGATCAAATGCTTTTCTTCTTTTTTTCTCTTTTCTCTTTTTTCTTTTCTCTGCAAAAAGGGCATGGTCAAGAATGGCCGTGCCCTTTTTGCGTGTTTTTTTAGAACAGCAGCGGTGGGCAGGGGAAGGGAGAGGGCCGCGGGTCGGCTTCCCCCTCCCGCCTTTCCCCCGGGTTACGCCTGTCCGGAGGCGGGAAAGGACAGATGGAAGACGGTCCCCGCCCCCAGGGTGCTTTCCGCGGAGATTTCCCCGCCGTGGCGCTGAATAATCTGTCGGGCGATGGCCAGCCCAAGGCCGGTTCCAGAGGCGTTTTCCTGAGCGGAGGTTTTCCGGAACCGCTCAAAAATATGGGGCAGTTCCTCAGGGGAAATGCCGCTGCCCTGGTCGATGACGTCCAAAAGCAGCCGATCTCCCTGCCGCCGGAGGGTCATTTGAATGTTGCCGCCGGGGGAAGAAAACTTGACGCTGTTGTCCAGCAGAATCAGTATCAGCTGCCGCAGCCGTCCGTAATCCCCCTCCAGCATCGCTTCCTCCTCCGGCAGGGAAAGCTGAAGGGCGATTTCTTTCGGGGCGGCTTTGGGGCGGATTGCCCGGGCGGCGTCCCGGAGGACGTCCCGCAGATCCACCGGGGCCGTTTCCAGACGGAACTGGGCGTTTTGCAGGCGGGAAAGCTCCAGAAGATCGTTGACCAGCCGCTCCAGATGCTTGCTTTCCCCCAGCATTTGATGATAGTATTCCTGAATTTCCCCTGGATCTTCCACCGTGCCGTCGGCCAGCAACTCCACCGAGCCACGCAGCACCGCCACCGGGGTCCGCAGTTCATGGGAGACATTGGCGATGAATTCGTCCCGCATCCGGTCCAGCTCCTCCCGCTGCCGGTCTACCTCCCCCAGGCGTCCCGCCAGAATGTCGATGGTGCCCGCCAATTGTCCGATCTCATCCCGCTGGCGCACCTGGGTGCGGACGGTATAATCCCCCTGGCCCAACTGGTCCACCGTGGTTCTCAGCCGGCAGAGGGGCCGGGAAAAGCGATAGGACACCACCAGCGCCGCCAGCAGGGCGAACAGCAGCGCCACCCCGGCGGAAAGCCCCAAGGCGGACAGACCCTGGTCCACCGAATGATCCACGCCGTCCACCCGGGACTGAAGCACCGCCGCCCCCAGCAGCTCCCCGTCGCTGCCGTAAATGGGGGCCCCCACCAGCACAAAGGCGGAGCCCTGCTGCCCCGCCAGGTCCTGGTTACAGCTCAGCTGTCCCTCCAGCGCCATCCGGGCCACCTCCTCCCCCGCTTCCGGCAGGGGATTTTCCTGGGGGGTACTCCAGTTCATATGTCCGGCGGTCAGGCGGTTCAGCTGGGGATCCAGCAGCCAGACCTCCGCCATGGCCAGCTGGTCCAGGTACCGCAGATAGGCCCCCATGCCGCCCTGTCCGCCTCGGCCCATCCCCCCCTGCCCGGAGAGAAATTCCCCCAAAGTGGCGGAGATGGAAAGGGCTTTGGCCTCCAGCTCCTGGCGGTGCAGCTCCAGGGTGTGGCTGCGGAACAGGGAGAGGAACACCGTCCCCAGAATCAGGGTGAACACCAGCAGCACCGCCACAAAGCCCGCCGCCAGCTTCCAGAACAACCGATCCCTCATCCTTCATTTCACCTCAAATTTGTAGCCCACCCCCCGGATGGTGGCAATCTGCCACCGGGGATGGGGAATTTCATCCAGTTTGGCCCGCAGCCGCTTGATGTGGGAATCCACCGTTCTGGGATCGCCGTAGTAATCCATCCCCCACAGCAAATCCAGCAGGTGATCCCTGGTGAAGGCCCGGGCGCGGTTTTCCGCCAGGGTCCAGAGCAGATCCACCTCCCGCTTGGTCAGGCGCACCGGCGCTCCCCCGATGGTCACGGTGTAATCCTCCAGATTCACCGTCAGGTCCTCCACCGTCAGGCGTTTGGCATCGGCGCTCTCCCGTCCCGCCCGGCGCAGCACTGCCCGGACCCGGGCCATCACCTCTCCGGGGGAAAAGGGCTTGACAATATAATCGTCCGCCCCGATGTCCAGCCCCATGATCTTTTCAAAATCCTCTCCCCGGGCGGTAATCATAATCACCGGGGTATCCCACTGGCGGCGGATTTCCCGGCAGACCTGGAATCCGTCCATTTTGGGCATCATCACATCCAGCAGCACAATCTGTGGATGGAGCTGCTCAAATAACGACAGCGCCGCCTGACCGTCCATGGCTGTGGCCACCTCAAAGCCCTCCTTTTTGGCGGCGGCGGAAAGGATATTCAGCAGCGACTGGTGATCGTCGGCAATGAGCATCAGCGACATGGTCTCACTTCCTCTGAAAAATAGTTCTGCATGGGGGAAAAACCTGAATCAGCAGCCGAAGGATGGCCCCATACCCCTGGCTTTCGCTGGAAACAACAAGGCTTTTCCTCCGGGCTTTCCACGGATTTTCCCTCTCCATGGTTTTATAAGGACAGTATAGCACAGGATGATGGCAGTTCCATGGCGGGAAGAGAAAAAATTCCCCGGGAAAAACTTTTTTCTGCCACACAGTTGACATGAAGGGGGGATAGAATAAAACCGTACCCTCCAGGGAGCGGCCCCCAAAAATGCCGCCTCCCTGATTCGCAGATCCAAACCCAATCAAGATGAAAAGGAGTTTTATGTGATGAAAAACAACAAGAAATTGCTGGCCGCCCTCACCGCCGCCCTGGTTCTCGCCTCCACCACCGTGGTGGCCCTGGCCGCCCAATGGAGCACCCCCGCTGAAGCCGCCGCCGGCGTCACCGGCAGCACGCTGGAAGAGGTGCAGCAGCAGCGGGCTGACGGCATGACTTACGGGGAAATCGCCCAGGAAGCGGGCAAGCTGGAGGAATTTCACCAGGCCATGACCGACATCCATGAGGAGCGTCTGGAGGAGCTGGCGGAGCAGGGCCGGATCACCCGGGAGGAAGCCGACGCCTGGCTGGCGGCGCTGGAAGAGCGGCAGGAAAATTGTGACGGCACCGGCCTCCGGGACGGCAGCTGCGGATGGGGCGCCGGCTATGGAGCAGGCAACGGCGTTTGCGACGGCTCCGGACGGGGCGCGGGAATGGGCCGGGGCTGCCGGCGGTAAAGGGACGGCAGACGGTTCCTCTCTGACCGGGAATGGCTCTCCATTTATTTTAAATAAAAGCGATAAAAAAGGGATCGGAAATTTCTCCGGTCCTTTTGCTGTCCCCCCCCGGTTTTTCCCAAGGGAGCAAATTCCCCGTTCCCCGGCGCGTTCCGGCCCTTGCCGGGAAGGCAGGGGGAAAACGCCGCCACAGGCAGGACCGGCTGCGGAAAAGCGTTTTGCCTTTGTCCGCCGGGAAGATCCCTTTACCGGTTCGCATACATCCTTTTTCCTGTCCCGCTGACGCCATCCCTCCATGCCGGACGCATTTCTTCCCCTGGCGGAAAGAAGGAAAATCCCGCGGATAAAAATGTAAAATTATTAGGTTCAAACAGGGAAAAGAGGGCATTTATCCGCCCCATGCACTTTACACTTTCTGAAAAAGGTGATAAAATTTAGATAAGTGTGCGGCACCTTTGAGCAAGTATCCCTCAAAGGGGCACACAGGCATGGGAAATCAAGTAAAAACAGGGAGGAAAAATCTATGGTAAGAAAAATGAAAACCATGGACGGCAACAACGCTGCGGCCTATGTGTCCTATGCGTTTACCGAAGTGGCGGGCATCTACCCCATCACTCCGTCCAGCCCCATGGCTGACTACGTGGACCAGTGGGCTGCCGCTGGTCAGAAAAACATCTTCGGCACCCAGGTAAAGGTGATCGAGATGCAGTCCGAAGCGGGCGCCGCCGGCACCGTTCACGGCTCTCTGGCCGCGGGCGCGCTGACCACCACCTACACCGCTTCTCAGGGTCTTCTGCTGATGATCCCCAATATGTACAAGATCGCCGGCGAGCTGCTCCCCTGCGTGTTCCACGTTTCCGCCAGAACCGTGGCTTCTCACGCGCTGAACATCTTCGGCGACCATTCCGACGTCTACGCCTGCCGTCAGACCGGCTTTGCCATGCTGGCTGAGTCCAATCCTCAGGAGGTTATGGACCTGGGCGCTGTGGCTCACCTGGCTTCCATCAAGAGCCGCGTTCCCTTCATCAACTTCTTCGACGGCTTCCGTACTTCCCACGAGCTCCAGAAGATCGCCATCTGGGATTACGAGGATCTGAAGGAAATGTGCGATATGGACGCTGTGGACGCTTTCCGCAAGCGGGCTCTGAACCCCGAGCGTCCCGTGATGCGCGGTTCTCATGAGAACGGCGACATCTTCTTCCAGCATCGTGAGGCCTGCAACGAGTACTATGAGGCTGTTCCCGCCATTGTGGAAGAGTACATGGGCAAGGTCAACGAGAAGCTGGGCACCAACTATCAGCTGTTCAACTACTACGGCGCCGCCGATGCTGACCGCGTCATCATCGCTATGGGCTCCATCTGCGATGTGGCTGAGGAAGTCATCGACTACCTGACCGCCAAGGGCGAGAAGGTTGGTCTGGTGAAGGTTCGTCTGTATCGTCCCTTCGCTGCTGACAAGCTGCTGGCCGCCATCCCCGCCACCGTCAAGAAGATCGCTGTTCTGGACCGCACCAAGGAGCCTGGCGCTCTGGGCGATCCTCTGTATCTGGATGTGGTCACCTCCCTGGCCGAAGCCGGCAGAGCGATGAAGGTTGTGGCTGGCCGTTACGGTCTGGGCTCCAAGGATACTCCTCCCTCCAGCATCTTCGCTGTGTACGCGGAGCTGGCGAAGGACGAGCCCAAGCGCCGCTTCACCCTGGGCATTGTGGACGATGTCACCAACCTGTCCCTGCCTGAGGAAGTTTCCCCCAACACCGCTGCTGAGGGAACCATCGAGTGCAAGTTCTGGGGTCTGGGCGGCGACGGCACCGTTGGCGCCAACAAGAACTCCATCAAGATCATCGGCGACCATACCGACAAGTATGTTCAGGCTTACTTCCAGTATGACTCCAAGAAGACCGGTGGTATCACCATCTCCCACCTGCGCTTCGGCGATCATCCCATCCGCGCTCCTTACTATATCAACAAGGCCGACTTCGTGGCCTGCCACAACCCCTCTTACGTCATCAAGGGCTACAAGATGGTCCGTGACGTCAAGCCCGGCGGTGTGTTCCTGATCAACTGCCAGTGGACTCCCGAGGAGCTCAACGAGCATATGCCCGCTGAGGCCAAGAGATACATTGCCAAGAACAACATCCAGCTCTACACCGTCAACGCCATCGACCTGGCCATCCAGATCGGTATGGGCAAGCGCACCAACACCATCCTCCAGGCTGCCTTCTTCGCTCTGGCCAAGGTGATGCCCATTGAGGAAGCGGTTCAGTACATGAAGGACGCCGCCACCAAGTCCTACTCCAAGAAGGGCCAGGATGTGGTGGAGATGAACCACAAGGCCATCGACGCCGGTGTTTCCGCCTTCGTGAAGATCGACGTTCCCGCCGACTGGGCCACCGCCGAGGACAAGAAGGCCGACGACAAGCTGGCTGGTCCTGAGAAGCTGGTCACCATGGTCAAGGACATCATGGAGCCTGTTTCCAAGATGGACGGCGACAGCCTGCCTGTTTCCGCTTTCGTCGCTCACGCCGACGGTACCTTCGAGCAGGGCGCTTCCGCTTACGAGAAGCGTGGTGTTGCCGTGATGGTGCCCGAGTGGCTGCCTGAGAACTGCATCCAGTGCAACCGCTGCTCTTACGTCTGTCCTCATGCCACCATCCGTCCCTTCGCCATGAACGCCGACGAGGCCGCCAAGGCTCCCGAGGCCACCAAGAAGGCCAAGATGACCGGCAAGGGCTTCGAGAACTACACCTTCACCATGAGCGTGTCTCCTCTGGACTGCATGGGCTGCGGCGTCTGCGTCAGCGTATGCCCCGCCAAGACCAAGGCTCTGGTGATGAAGCCCAGAGAGTCCCAGGAGGTTCAGCAGCCTGTCTTCGATTACATGGTTGCCAACGTCTCCAAGAAGGACGATATGCCTGCTGTTGACACCGTCAAGGGCAGCCAGTTCGCTCAGCCCTACCTGGAGTTCTCCGGTTCCTGCGCCGGCTGCGCCGAGACCGCTTACGCCCGTCTCATCACCCAGCTGTTCGGCGACAGAATGTATGTCTCCAACGCCACCGGCTGCTCCTCCATCTGGGGCGGTCCTGCCGCTACCTCTCCCTACTGCACCGACAAGAAGGGCCATGGTCCCGCTTGGGCCAACTCCCTGTTCGAGGATAACGCCGAGCATGGTCTGGGTCTGCTGCTGGGCCAGAAGGCTGTCCGCAACCGCCTGATTGCCAAGGTTGAGGCGCTGGCCGCTTCCACCGACAACGAGGCTGTGAAGGCCGCCGCTGAGAAGTACCTGGCCACCAAGGACAACGGCAAGGAGAACACTCCCGCTACCGACGCCCTGATCGCCGCTCTGGAGGCTTGCGGCTGCGACGCTGCCAAGGAGATCCTGAAGGATAAGGAGTATCTCTCCAAGAAGTCCGTCTGGATCTTCGGCGGTGACGGCTGGGCCTATGACATCGGCTTCGGCGGTGTGGACCACGTGCTGGCTTCCGGCGAGGATGTCAACGTGATGGTCTTCGATACTGAGGTTTACTCCAACACCGGCGGTCAGGCTTCCAAGGCCTCCCAGATCGGTCAGGTTGCCCAGTTCGCTGCTGCCGGTAAGACCCTGGCCAAGAAGAGCCTGGCGGAGATCGCCATGTCCTATGGCTATGTCTATGTGGCTCAGATCGCTATGGGCGCCGACATGAACCAGACCATCAAGGCGATTTCTGAGGCTGAGGCTTATCCTGGTCCCTCCCTCATCATTGGCTATTCTCCCTGCGAGATGCACAGCATCAAGGGCGGTATGGCCAACTGCCAGATGGAGATGAAGAAGGCTGTGGATTGCGGTTACTGGAATATGTTCCGCTTCAACCCCGCTGCCAAGGCCGAGGGCAAGAACCCCTTCACCCTGGACAGCAAGGCTCCTACCACCAGCTACAAGGACTTCATCCTGGGCGAGGCTCGTTATTCCTCCCTCACCCGGTCCTTCCCCGACAGAGCT
>CASFXA010000045.1 GCA_949298535.1 uncultured Oscillospiraceae bacterium | reverse complement strand
TGAAGGGCGGCCGGGAAGCGGGCGGCAAATTCATCGACAGCCTGGAGCTGATTGCCAATGTGGCCAATGTGGGGGACTCCAAAACTCAGGTGATCCACCCCGCCACAACCACCCACAGCCAGCTCTCCGAGGAGCAGCTGGTGGCCTCCGGCATTTCCGCCGAGACGGTGCGGATCTCGGTGGGCATCGAGAATGTGGAGGACATCATCGCGGACCTGGATCAGGCTATCGCCAAGGCGTCCAAATAAAAACGACTCCTTTCATGGTCAGCCGCGCCCCCATGGCCCTGATGACGCCGGGGAGGCAAAGACTGATTTTGTTTCCTGAAGGTTGACGCCAGGGGGGACGGGGGGCCGCTTGCTCCGGCTGCCCGGTTGCTTGTTCCTTCAGGGTAACAAGCGCCCCCGACGCCTCCGCGGCGCCGCCAACCTTTTGGGAGCGGGAGTGATTTTCATTCGATCAGGGAAAAAGGAACTGTGCCTGCCGCTGTTTTGGCTGGTCCCTTCCAGTGTTAAGGGAAACGGATTGGAGGGAGAGTTTCCGCTCCTGTCCTGACAGAGACGGTATCGCCCGCCCGCTATTTGCCCAGGTGACCTGGACAGGCCCGGGTAAAGCCGCCCGCTTCTTTCTGCGGTGAGCTGGCCGCCGAAGGCGGCCAAGGGGGGGCGGCGGATAAACCGCCGCCCCCCTTTGGTAAAAACCGGGCGGAAGCTGTCGCCAGGAGTTGCGTCCAAGTCCGGGCAACGGCATACCGATTCCGCGTCAAATAAAAATTACCGTTGTCCGGAAACGCTTTCTGGCGCAGCGGAGTCGTTCACAATCCCCTTTCACCCCAGCGGATTGTGCCTCTCCCTGTTTCAATTCCTGTTTGCAAAGGCGGTTTTACAATGATTTATGTCACCGGCGATCTCCACGGAGATCTGAAGCGTTTTTCCGCCCCGGCCCTCCGGGCGCTGAAAAAAGGGGATACCCTTTTGGTCTGCGGAGATTTCGGGTTTCTCTGGCAGGGAGGAGCCCAGGAGGAAAAGGCCCTGGACGCCATTGCCAAACGTCATTATCAGATTGCCTTTGTGGAGGGAACCCACGACAACCTGGAGCTGCTCCGGGCCTGCCCCCGGGAGGAGTGGAACGGCGGCCAGGTCCACCGGATCCGGCCCAATTTGGTTCATCTGATCCGGGGGGAGATTTTTACCCTGGAGGGGATGACCTTTCTGGCTATGGGGGGCGGCAGCAGCGACGACAACGCTCCCCGGGAAGAAGGGGTCAACTGGTGGCCGGAGGAGCTGCCCCGGGAGGAGGAGCTGCCTCTGTTCCGTCAAAAGCTGGAGGAACACCGCTGGCGGCTGGACTTTATTCTCTCCCACCAGGCTCCCACCAACATTGACGCCTGCGTCAACCGAAAAGTTTGCGACGTCACCCTTCTCACCGCCTTTCTGGATGAACTGCAGCGGAAGGGAACCTTTGAAAAATGGTATTTTGGCCGCTACCATCAGAACAAGATGATTCCCCCTGCCTACCAGGCCCTCTATGACCAGGTGCTGCTGGCGGGAGGGGAAAAGAAAAAATGGCGGTTTCTCCGGCAGAAGGGGTGACAAAACATTCCCTCAGGATAGTTTTTTCCCTTCTGAGGAAAATTGTCCCTGGAGGCGGCAGGCCCCAGGGAGCGGCGACGGGGGCTTCTTCGTCAGACCCAGTCCCAAAAAAGAAACCGGCGCTCCGGGGATGAAGGTCCCTTTGGGGCGCCGGTTTTTTTGCGGTTGTGTGCGGAGCAGGCGTTTGGCTCTGCCTTTTGCCCGGTGGCAGGACAACGGAGGATTGTGGGGAAAATTGACATCCCGCCTCCCGGAGGGGCCGCCCTTTGAACAGGATGCCAGGCTTCCGCAGGGAGAATTTTTCCGGCGTTACTGGAACTGAGCGTTGTACAGCCGGGCATAAAAGCCACCCAAGCCCATCAGTTGGTCGTGGGTGCCCTGTTCCACCACATCGCCGTCCCGGACCACCAGGATGTGGTCGGCGTTCTGAATGGTGGAAAGACGGTGGGCGATGACAAAACAGGTTTTATTTGCCATCAGCTGACGCATGGCCTGCTGAATCTGCCGTTCGGTGCGGGTGTCCACGTTGGAGGTGGCTTCGTCCAGAATCAGCATGGGAGAGGGCAGAAGCATGGCCCGGGCGATGGTGAGCATCTGCTTTTGTCCCTTGGAGATGGCCCCGCCATCCTCTGTGAGAACGGTGTCATAGCCCTGAGGCAGCTGGAGAATGGCGTTGTGAATATGGGCCGCTTTGGCCGCCTCCACCACCTTTTCCATGGTGGCGTCGGGACTGCCGTAGGCCAGGTTTTCATAAACGGTGCCGGTGAAGAGCCAGGTGTCCTGGAGCACCATGGTATAGGCGCTGCGAAGGCTCTTGCGGGTCACCTGACGAATATCGTGGCCGTCCACCCGGATGGTTCCCTCCTGGGGATCATAGAAGCGCATGAGAAGGTTGATGAGGGTGGTTTTCCCCGCGCCTGTGGGCCCCACAATGGCCACCAGGGAGCCGGGCTTAGCATGGAGGCTGAGATTGTGGAGGATCACCCGGTCCGGGGTGTAGCCAAAACGGATCTGCTCCACCGAAACATCTCCCCGGACGTTTTTCAGTTCCTGGGCGTCAGGGGCGTCGGCGGGCTCCTCCGGCTGGTCCAGCAGGCGGAAGATCCGTTCGGCGGCGGCGCAGGCGGATTGCAGCTCGGCGATGATATTGGCCATTTCGTTAATGGGCCCGGAGAATTTCCGGGAATAGAGGACGAAGGAGGAGAGGTTTCCCAGGCTGATCCGCCCCACCAGGTAGAGCAGCGCCCCAAAGACGCTGATGAGGGAGAGGGAGAGGTTGTTGATGAAATTGACCGAAGGGCCGGTCATGCTGCCATAATAATCGGCGTTGTAGTAGGCGTCCACGGCGGCGCCGTTCTGCCGCGCGAAGCGCTTGGCGCTGTACTCCTCCCGGTGATAGGCCTTGATGACCCGCAGCCCGGAAATCATTTCCTCCGAAAAGCCGTTGAGATCCCCCAGGGACTTGGAACGCTTGCGGAACAGCGGCTGCACCCGGGCCATCAGATAACGGGTAAAGAGGATGGAACAGGGCACCGTCACCGCGAACACCAGGGTGAGAAGGGGAGCGATGGCCACCATCATCCCCAGGGAGCCCACCACGGTGATGACGGTGGTGCAAACCTGAAGCAGATCGGTGGACAGGGAGGTGTTGACGGTGTCCACATCGTAGGAGATGCGGCTGATGATGTCGCCGGTCTGGGTGGTGTCGAAGAAGCCCACCGGCAGCCGGGTCAGTTTTTCAAAGACATCCCGGCGCATCTGGTACACCGTCTTCTGACTGAGGCGGATCATCACCACCGACAGCACCCAGGTGAGCAGGGAGGAGACCAGATAGAACAGCAGCATCAGTCCGGCGTACCGGAACACCAGGGGAAACTCCACCTGCCCCGGACCCGGCTCCATGGCGTCCACCGCGAGGCCGGACAGCCGGGGGCCCATCAGGGACAGAAAATTGCTCAGCACCGTCAGCCCCAGGGAAAGAACCAGCAGCAGCCGGTAGCGGGAAAGGTATTTCCACAGCCGCAGGATGACATACTTTCCCTCCGCGACAGTGACTTTTCGTTCCGCCACTTTAATCGGAGGCATAAGCGCCACCTCCCATCTGCGAAATGGCGATCTCCCGGTAAGGAGAACATTCCTTCATCAGCTGATCGTGGGTGCCGTAGCCGATGCAGCGGCCCTCCTCCAGCATCAGGATATGGTCGGCGTGGCGCAGGGAACTGACCCGCTGGGCCACAATGATGGTGGTGATTCCTTCGTACCCCCCGGAAATGGCCTGGCGAAGCCGGGCGTCGGTCTGATAATCCAGGGCGCTGGAGGCGTCGTCCAGGATGAGAATTTCCGGCTTTGCCGCCAGGGCCCTGGCGATGAGCAGCCGCTGCCGCTGTCCGCCGCTGATGTTGGTGCCCCGGGCGGTGAGGCGGCTGCCGAAGCCTCCCTCCCGCTGCTCAATAAAGTCCAGGGCCTGGGCGTCCATGGCGGTCTGACGCAGGCGTTCCATTCCCAAAGGACGGCCCAGCTGGATGTTTTCCTCCACGGAATCGCCGAAGATCATGTCGTTTTGAAACACCACGCCGAATTTTACCCGCAGCTGATCCGGAGGAATACTGTCCACCCGCTGGCCGGAGATGCGGATTTCTCCCTGGGTGGGATCATAAAAGCGCATCAGCAGGCTCAGGAGGGTGGTTTTGCCGGAACCGGTGGCCCCCATGATGCCCAAGGTTTCCCCTGGCCGGAGGGAAAAGGAAATGTCGGTGAGGCTTTCCTGTCCCTGGCCATAGGCGAAGGAGACGTGATCGAAGCGGATGTGATCCCCGGTATCCACCGGCTCCGAGGGCTTCACCTTCAAATCCTCCTCCAGGGAAAGCACTTCGTCAATCCGTCTGGCGGAGGCGCTGCCCTTGGAGCAGAGAACAAAGATCCGGTTCACCCCCAGCATGGCGTTGAGGATGATGGTGAAATAGGTGAGGAAGGCGATGATGGCCCCCGCCTTGGTCAGGCCGCTGTTGACCCGGAAGGCGCCCACCACCAAAATCAGGGTCAGGCCGGTATTGAGCAGCAGGTTCATGGCGGGGTTGCTGGCGGCCATGGTCACCGCCGCCCGGGTTTCCCGCCGGACCAAATCCTGGTTCACCTGATCGAACCGCTGACATTCATGGTCGGTTTTGGACAGGGCCTTGATGACCCGGATGCCGGAGATATTTTCCCGTACCACCTGGACCATCCGGTCCACGCCCTGCTGGGCTTTGGTGTACAATGGGATGCCTTTGCGGGAGATGCCGATAATGGTCAGAGCGATAAAGGGAAGCACCGCCAGCAGCACCAGGGTCAGCACCGGCTCCAGCGTCAGGGTGATGAGCACCCCGCCCAGCAGCAGAATGGGAGAACGAACCCCCAGCCTCTGCATGGAGGTGACCATCTGGTGGGTGTTGTAGGTATCGGTGGTGAGCCGGGCTTCCAGGGAGGGGATGGTCAGGCGGTCAATTTGTCCGCAGGAAAGGGAGCAAATTTTGGAAAAAAGATCCTGCCGCAGCTGCCTGGTCACTTCCCGGCCCACAGCGGAAGCCATGCGGTTTGCCAGGATATTGGTGACTACCGCCAGAATGGAACAGACAATCATTCCTCCGCCCCACAGCAGAATCTGACGGACGTCCCGAAGGGGAACAATATCGTCAATGATAGTGGCCAGGATCCAGGGCAGCAGCAGATCCATCACCGTTCCGATGAACTTGATGGTCATCTGCACCGCCATCCGCCCCCGGTAGGGATACAGATAGGTGAGCAAACGGCGCATCCCATTCCCTCCTTCCCAAGGCAAATAGTTGCGTATACAACAAATACTACCACCCCCGGCCCTTCCTGTCAACTGAGAGAAGGCTTCCTCTCCAGCCCTAGGCGGTTTGAGGCTCCGGCAGCGGCCCCGCCGGCGAAGGAAAGAAACGAAAGCGTGGGGGATTTTACCCGGGGCGCCCTTTTATCCCGGGAAAAAAGCGGGACCCCTTGCCACAGATCGTTTCCCCAACTGACGCGGAGGGCGGTGTTCCCCCGGAACTGCATGGGGCGGGGCAGGTTTTGCCGCTCCGCCGGAGGGAAAGGTCAGCGCGGGGAGAAGGTTTCTTCTCCCCGCCCATATCCCCCGGAGGACGCGAAGGGGATGCAAAAAAGAACCGGTTCCCATCTGGACAAACGCCCTTTGGTATGTTATTCTTGGGTCGTGAGAGAAAGATTTTTGTCGGCTGCCCTGGGCAACCGGCTTTTTTCAGCGCTTTGAAGTGAGGTTTGACGGTTTTATGACAAGGAACATCAGACAGGCCGGGGAAACCGGCAACGGCATCACCGGCGGCGTCATCTGGAAGCAGCTGCTGGCCTTCTTCTTCCCCATTTTGCTGGGGATTTTTTTCCAGCAGCTGTACAACACCGTGGACGCGGTGGTGGTGGGGCAGTTTGTGGGCAAGGAAGCCCTGGCTGCGGTGGGAGGTTCCACCGGAACCCTCATCAACCTCCTCATCGGCTTCTTTGTGGGTCTGGCTTCCGGCGCAACGGTCATCGTCTCTCAGTTCTACGGCGGGCAGCAGGAGGAGCAGGTGAGCAAAGCGGTCCACACCGCCGCTTCCCTCAGCCTGGTGGTGGCGGTGCTGTTCACTGTGGCAGGACTGGCCTTCTCCAAGCCGGCCCTCCGGGCCATGGGCACCCCGGATGACATCATGGATCACGCGACCATTTATATTCAGGTGTATTTTGCCGGTATCATCTTTCCCATCATTTATAATATGGGTTCCGGTATCCTTCGGGCGGTGGGGGATTCCAAACGGCCTTTGTATTTCCTGATTATCTCCTGTCTGGTCAACGTGGTGCTGGACGTGCTGCTGGTGGCGGTGTTCCGGCTGGGGGTGCTGGGGGCTGCTCTGGCAACCGTCCTTTCCCAGGCGGCCAGCGCCGTTCTGGTGCTGTTGGCCTTAACAAAGACTCCCGCCTGCTACCGGCTGGATCGGGAACGTCTGGCCATGGACCGGCAGATTCTGGGAAGCATCATCCGCATCGGCTGCCCTGCCGGACTGCAATCGGTGATGTATTCTGTCTCCAATATCATCATTCAGGCCACCATCAACGGTTTCGGCACCAACATCATCGCCGCCTACACCGCTTACGGCAAAATTGACGGCTTCTACTGGATGATTATGAGCGCTTTCGGCGTCTCCATCACCACCTTTGTGGGGCAGAATTTCGGCGCCCAGCAGTATGGACGGATCCGGAAGAGCGTCCGGGTCTGCCTGGCCATGGCCATGGGCACCGCCTTTGCCATCAGCGCCTTTCTGATGGTGGCCGGCCCCTATTGCTACCGGCTTTTCACCAGCGACGCGGAGGTTATCGCCGACGGCATGAGTATGCTGCGGCAGCTGGTGCCCTTCTACTTTACCTATGTCTGCATCGAAATTCTGGCGGGCGCGGTGCGGGGAGCGGGAGATTCCTTCATCCCCATGATCGTCACCTGCCTGGGAGTCTGCGTATTCCGTGTGGCCTGGATCTGGGTGGCGGTGCCCCTGAATCCGGTGATTGATACGGTGCTGTTCAGCTATCCCCTCACCTGGTCGGTCACCTCCGTTCTCTTTATTGTTTATTATCTCCAGGGAGGTTGGCTGCGGCGAAGAATCCGGGAGATGGGTTTTGAACCGGAAGTGAGGTAAGTCCCTTTCAGCCTCCAGGGAAGGGGGCGGAAGGCGGATGCCGCTGCCCCGGCGTCCAGGCAAAAGAAACAACAGGAACACCGGTGTCCTTCAGCGGATTTGCGGCTGGAGGATGCCGGTGTTTTTCACAGCAAAGAAGAAAAAGCTCAGAGGAAGGGATGAAGCGCCCGCCGGGAAGGGATTCCGTGCAATTTTTATTTCGCATTATGAAAATTATTTATAAAACAGCATTAAATCTATGTTTTTTGATGATTTCTTTTTTCATCAAAATTGTTTTTCATGTTCTAAAAACAAAAAAGTGTGTTTCAAAGTGTGTTTTTGCTGTCCTATAAATAGTACAACTTAAAAAAACGCCGCCCCCGAAATGTAGGCGGTGGTGGTTTTGTTATGTATTGTTTTCTGTGTCGTCTCCTGTCACTTTACTTCCGGTTGCGTCCACACTGTCATGCAACACCTCAATAGCTTTTTCCAGCCATGGCGGAATTGGTGCGCCCAGCTTTCCCGCATTTTCCACGATGCTTCCCATTTCGGTCAAAATATACCAAGCAATTACAAGCGGCGAAAGTGCTACAGTATAGTCAAAAGGCAGCGCAATCCCCGGGATGGCTCCCAGAATCAGGCCTATGACCATATCCAATACGCATGCGGTAATTACTGTTATAATGCTCGCGCCTTTATGTGCAGCTCCTTCTCTGGCAGCTTTGCTTGACCAAGTTCCTGTCATGTTTGCACACATTGTACCGGTTACCCAGTCAATGGCCATGCAGGCGATCCATGCCAGCACCAGCCACCCGAACCAGCCCCACAACGCGGTAAGAATCGCCATCACCGATGCCACAGCGGCCTTAAATGTAGTTACATGCTCCATTTTTTTACACCTCCATAGAATCACACAGCTCTTTGATTTTTTGCAGCTTTTCTTCCGCTTTTGCCTGCGCCTCCTCCGCAATCTCCCTCCGTCGGCGCTCCTGCTCCAGCTCCTTTTGGAGAGCCTCCAGATGCCCGGCACAATCATCTGGGCTTTCCAGCCGCGGGATTGCCAAGTCCTCGGAATTGAGCCACGCAGGATTATATGTAGGATCATCCAGGGATTGTCCCGGACCGATGTGCAGCAGGTGAGATGGGTTGACGGTACTGTCCACACCTTTCTTCCAAAATCCGCCGGTTCCTGCCACCTGTGGAGACCATGTTCCATAGGCAGGGGTAACATCGGTATCAAATTCCAGATGAAGGTGATAGTCGGTGGTCCCTTCCTTCCCTTCCTCCCCAATAACCGTTCCCGTCTGTACCGTATCCCCAGCTTTGACTGACAGGGATTTC
>CASFXA010000044.1 GCA_949298535.1 uncultured Oscillospiraceae bacterium | reverse complement strand
TTCATAGTTACTACTGCCATGTCTAAAATCCTCCTTTGGTTTTGAAACCTCCGCTCTGCGCATCTTGAAGGGACAACCGGTGCTCCGGCACCCATCCCCCAATTGCAGGCGTGTGTTTTGCCGTATCATATTATCACATCCTGACAAGGATTGCAACCTTTTTTTCTCTTATGAACAGGGAAGAAACGATCTTTTCGTGCAAAATACAATATCCTGCCTGGAATATTTCCTTTTTTCATGGACTTTTTTCCATCTAGCCCAGCAAACGGTCAAAAAAAGAGGTCCCCCGGCGGTTGTGCCCCGGAGGATAGCAGTACTTGACCAACACCGCGTCCTCGCCGATACATTCAATTTGTTCCCAGGGAATGACGGTATCCTCGCACCGTCCCAGCAACCCCAGCAGTCTGGGACGGCCATAGATAATGAGGGCCCGGACCCGGGCGCAGGCAGTGTCAATCTCCACATCGGAAACGCATCCCAGACAACTGCCGTCGCTGATGTTGACCACCTCTTTATAACGCAAATCCATCACACTGCACAGCATCGGCGCCGCCTCCTTCCCCGCTATCATCCTATGCGGGGCGCGGGCCGTCCCATGTCAGATTTGCCGTTTGATCCGCTCCAGCGCTCCTTTCTCAATGCGGGAAACCTGGGCCTGGGAGATTCCCACCTGGCGGGAAACCTCAATCTGCGTCTTACCGGCAAAAAAGCGCAGCGACAGAATTTTCTTTTCCCGCTCGCTCAGCTCTCCCATGGCCTGACGCAGGGCGATCTCCTCCAGCCAGTCGCTGTCGGTGCTGCGGTCCTTGATCTGATCCATCACAAAAATCGTATCCCTGCCGTCAGAGTACACCGGATCGTAGAGGGAACTGGGCTCCATAATGGATTCCAGCGCCAGCACAACATCCTCCTTGGGGCTGCCCATCTCCCGGGCGATTTCCTCCACCGTAGGTTCCCGGCCATTCCTTCCCTGAAGCTGTTCCCGGGTCTGCATGGCCTTATAAGCCAGGTCCCGCATACTGCGGCTGACACGAACCATATTGTTGTCCCGGAGATAGCGACGAATCTCTCCAATGATCATCGGCACTCCATAGGTGGAAAAGCGGACATTGAGATCCGGGTCAAAATGGTCAATGGCTTTAATCAGTCCCACACAGCCCACCTGAAACAGATCGTCCAGATTTTCTCCCCGGTTGGTGAATTTCTGGATAACGCTGAGCACCAGGCGCAGATTGCAGCGAATCATCTCATCCCGGGCCTGTTGATCCCCTTCCCGCGCCCGCCGCAGCAGCTCCATCTTTTCCGGCTCCCGAAGGGTTTTTAATTCCGCCGTATTGACCCCGCAAATTTCCACTTTATTCAAATACATCCGCCCACCATCCCATCCTGTTTGTTCTATGGATAGTATGGCTGCGGGGGCGGAAGTTTAATCCTTCCGCCCCCGGTGGTAAAAAATGCAGGTTCTTCTTCAGTAAACCTTTTCCAGCTCCCGGCGCAGACTGCGGATAATTTTTTTCTCCAGCCGGGAAATGTAGGATTGTGAGATGCCAATCATATCCGCCACCTCCTTTTGGGTTCGCTCCGGTTTTCCTCCCAGGCCGAAACGCAGCTCCATAATCATCCGTTCCCGATCCTCCAGCTGAGAAACCGCCCGCAGCAGCAAGCTCCGCTCCGTTTCCTGTTCCACCGAGCGATGGACTGTGTCCCCCTCCGTTCCCAGCACATCGGACAGCAGCAATTCATTGCCGTCCCAGTCCACATTTAAAGGCTCGTCGATGGACACCTCACTGCGGAGATTCTGAAATTTTCGCAGATACATGAGGATCTCATTTTCAATACATCTGGAGGCATAGGTCGCCAGTTTAATGTTCCGTCCAGGACAAAAGGTGTTCACCGCTTTAATCAGTCCAATGGTGCCGATGGAGATGAGATCCTCAATCCCCACTCCGGTGGACTCGAATTTTCGGGCTATATATACCACCAGGCGCAAATTATGCACAATCAGCTGCTGTCTGGCATCCCGGCTGCCGTTCATCAACGCCTCAAAGACCTTTTGTTCCTCCTCCCGGCTCAAAGGGGGCGGCAGAGTTTCCGGTCCGTTGATGTAACAGACCCCGCCTGCCCGGGAAGCAGCCAGTAAAGCCAGCGCCTGTTTGAATATTTTCCGTCCCAGCAGCAGTATCTTCCATCTCATATCGCTCCCCGCCCTTCCCCTATATAAATTCCGCCATCCTCCCCCTGAAAGCGAACCATCTCCGGAGGAAAAACTCCTTGAAATCCGCTGCCCTTCATGGAGTGAAGACTGACCGCCACCCAGCCATCCCCCGGATAGCTCCGGCCATCTCTGGCGAACACCAGCCGGTCTGGCCGAAAAGCGCAGAGCATCCCTCCCCCATCTACATATTGATAAAAAACCGGCCTCAAACCGGGACAGCTTTCTTCCCCCTCCCCCAAAATCGCCCGTTCTTCCCGGGCGCTCAGCAGCGGATACAGCTGCTGCCAATCCCCCACCAACACCGGTTGACCGGAAAAGGGCTCCCGAAGGCTGCATCCGGTGTCCCGCAATGCTGTAAAGGTAATAGCCTTTTCACCACGTTCCACTTTTACCTGCCAAAGCTCCCCCGGCGCCACATCCCTGCCAAAAAAACGATCAAAGAGCGAGACAAACAAATAAGCGGCTCCGATACATCCTGCCAGCAAAACAGGGGGAACGTTCCAATAAAATACCCCATTGGCGAAAGCGATGCTGTCGTTTGGAAAAAGCAGCCACAGCCCCATCACTCCTCCGGCCAGCAAGAAGCTGACGGCGAAAAACACCACCACCACCCTGACAAAGGTTTTCAGCGGCAGCCTGCCGTAGGCTGCCAGAATCACCACGCAGGCGCAGCCCCATCGCAGGAGAAGTTCCAGCAACCAGCTCCTTATGGGATAAAAAATCGTGAAGGAACAAACGGCTCCCGCCAGCGCCCCCAAATACTGCCGCCTGCCGCGAAATGGAATCCCTGTCAGCCGCCTGGTCAGACGCAAAAGAAGCAGATCCACCACAAAGTTTACCGCCGCCAGCACATCGCCATAGATGACCACTCCTGTCCCCCCTGTTCCGCAACAGTTTCAGTATATGCCCGGAAAGGAAAAATTATTGTCGCAACAGCTCAAAATCACCTTTTAAAATTCCTGTGTTCCCTGGGCTGTGGCAAAAGAGCGCTTCTATATCTGTACCCTGTTTTCCTCTCTCCGGTTGCAGCCAGGAACAGGTTTCTTCCTCTTTTCCGCTATAAAAGTCGGCGGATGGGACATATTCATTGTAAAAATCCCATTTTATGCTATAATATAGAAGCATTTAGGCTGTTTTGAAAAGACACGGTTCTGCAAAACAGTTCAAAAAACACAACGAGAAAAGGAAGAAGGTTTACTGACATGAAACGATTTGCCGCCATTCTGATGGCGCTGGCGCTGATTCTGGGTCTGACTGCCTGCGCCGCTCAGGAGGCCGCCTCCACCTGGGAGGACCAGTATGAACTGGGTATCCGCTATCTTTCTGAAGGAAATTATGAGGAAGCCATTATCGCCTTTACCGCCGCCATTGAGATCGATCCCATGCGGGCGGAGGCCTATATCGGACGAGGCGACGCCTATTTCCAGAGCGGACAGCTGGACAATGCTGAGGCCGACTATCGGAAGGCGATGGAGTTGGACGACGAGGACAACGACACCCCCGTCAAACTGGTGGACGTGCTGATCCAGCAGGACAAGCTGGAGGAGGCCGCCGAAATTCTGGAAGAGCTGATCCAGAAAGATCCCACCAATTCCGATTACTATGACAAGCTGGCAGACATTTACGAACAGCTGGAACAGCCGGAAAAGGTCCAGGAGACCCTGGAAAAGGGTGTGGAGCAAACCGGCGACCAGGGGCTTTCTGACCGCCTGGAAGAAATTCAGCAGGAGTCCTCCGGACTGCCTCCCATTCCTGACGACGGAATCAGCCGGGAAGTGGTGGAGATGTCCAGCGGCGATGAGCTGATGGAACTGTCCTTTGCCGAGGGCGTGAAGGACCTGGAAATTCATCTGGGAGACGGGGACTATAATGTGGACTCTTTCTTCCTCTATGGTGCTGAGAACGTCTCCATCATCGGCACCGGCAACACCCGTTTGGTGTCCACTTACGGCACCGTGACCATCATCTCCATGTACGACTGCGACAATATCCTGCTGTACGGCCTGATTATGGGACATGATCTGGAACCCTCCATGACCTGCTCCACCGGCGTTGTGGAACTGCTCAGCAGCAAAAATGTCAAGATCATCGGCTGTGACATCTACGGCTGCGGTCTCCACGGCATCAATGCCAGCGAAAGCAGCTTTACGGCAGAGAACAGCATTATCCGGGATTGCAGTATGCACGGCGCCATGCTTTATTCCAGCCGGGGCATCTTCACCAACTGCACCTTCAGCGGCAACTGTTATCAGTACACCTCCAACCCCGTCTTTGATCTGTGGGGCGACTCCTGCTCGGTGAACCTCAATTCCTGCACCATTCAGGACAACCTGGGACAAAGCAAATATAAGCTGGAAGACGGCGCGGAATTTGAAGAAAGTGATACTGTCGAAACCGGCAACAGCTGGCAGTAATCGTTCTCTTTCCGGCTTATTCCCCTTCATCAAAAAAGAATCCTTCCTTTGCTGTTTCAAGGCAGCAGAGGAAGGATTCTTTCTGTTTCTCACAAGGAAAAGCGGCTCTGAGAAAATCCCCGGCACCGCTTTTCTTTCGCTTTCCAAAGAAGGACCGTGTCCCCCCTGGAAATTCTCTTCATCTATGGAAAACGCTGGAGAATTGGATGAGGGAAAAAAGCGAGCTGTCAACAGCCAGTGTCCGCTCTTTCCCGCGGTGGTTTTGCCCTTCGTTTTCTCAGAATGAACAAAACCCTCGTTTCACAAAAAGGCGGTCAGATCATCCCTTCATGGATCAGCTTATATTCCAGCGAATCCCGCAGGGCCTGCCAGCTTGCCTCCAGAATATCGGTGGAGAGCCCCACAGTGGTCCAGTAGTTGACCCCATCGGTGGACTCAATGAGAACCCGCACCTTGGCGGCAGTACCCACCCGTGTTTCCATCACGCGGACCTTGTAGTCGTACAGCCGCACCTGAGCCAGCACCGGATAAAAAACCTCCAGGGCTTTTCTCAGAGCCACATCCAGAGCATGAACAGGGCCGTCCCCCTCGGCGGAGGTCATCTCGATGGTATCCCCCACCTGAACTTTAATCATCACGGAACAGGAACGCTCCGCCTCCACCGCCGGCTGCTCCCCCAGAGTTTTGAAGTAGAGGAGGGTAAAGGCCGGATGATACTTTCCCAGCTGTTTCCGGGCGAAAATCTCAAAACTGGCGGCGGCGGACTCAAAGGCGTAGCCCTCGTATTCCAGCTCCTTGAGCTTTTCAATGATTTCCCCTGTCACCTGACTGTTCCGGGTGACCGTGCCATCCAAAGCCATGATCTTGTTGGCGATAGCGGTACGCCCCGCAAACTCAGACACCAGGATGTTTCGGGTATTGCCCACTGTCTCCGGGGAGATATGCTCAAAGGAGATGGAGTTTTTATAGATGCCGTCCACGTGCATCCCGCCTTTATGGGCAAAAGCGCTCTTGCCCACATAGGGCATACTGGCGGGCAGCGCCAGATTGGTCATTTCAGCGATGTACCGGGCGGTTTTGGTCAGACGGGCCATCCGTTCCGGAGGGATGCAGCAGCAGCCCTTTTTCAGCTGGAGGTTGGCGATGATGGTGGACAGATTGGCGTTGCCGCACCGCTCCCCAAAGCCGATATAGGTTCCCTGGACATGGGTGGCCCCTGCCGCCACTGCCGCCATGGAATTGGCTACGGCGCAGCCGACGTCGTTGTGGACATGGATGCCCACTGGCACCCGGGCCTGGGCCACCACCTTCTTGGTGATCTCTCCAATCTCATCAGGGAAGCAGGCGCCGTTGGTATCGCAAAGGCACAGGCGCTCGGCCCCTGCCTCCTCCGCCGTTTTCAGCGCTTGAAGGGCGTATTCCGGAGCATTTTTGAACCCATCAAAGAAATGCTCCGCATCAAAAATCACATGACGCCCATGACCGCGGAAAAAGGCCACCGTATCCCGAATCATTGCCAGATTCTCTTCCAGGGTAGTGCGCAGCACATCCCGCACATGAAGGTCCCAGCTTTTGCCGAAGATCACCACCCAGTCGGTGCCGGCATCCAGAAGGGAGCGGACATTCTGGTCCTCCTCCACAGGCGTTTCCTTCTTTCTGGTGGAGCCGAAGGCGCAAATGCTGGTCAAATCAGTATCCATTCCGGACACCCGCTGGAAATATTGGATGTCCTTGGGATTGGAGGCAGGATTGCCCGCTTCCACAAAGGAAACCCCCAGCTTGACCAGTTTTCGGGTGATGTTCAGCTTATCCTCCAGAGAAAAGCTGATTCCCTCCCCCTGGGCCCCGTCCCGGAGGGTGGTGTCCAGAATCTCAATGTTTCTTCCTTCCATCCTCAGCCCACCACCTTGTTGACCGCGTTGAGATAGGCCTTGATGCTGGCTTCAAAAATATCGGTGGAAATCCCCCGGCCAGTGACGTTGTTGCCATCTTTGCGCAGCTTGACCACCACTTCTCCCAAGGCGTCCTCGCCCTCGGTGACGGCATGAATGTTATAGCTGACCAGCTGACAGCCGGTTTTGGTGATCCGTTCAATGGCCTTGTAAGCGGCGTCCACAGGGCCGTCTCCCCGGGCCACGTGCTCGATCTCCTCGCCGTTTTTCAGCAGCTTGACCACCGCAGTGGCGGAGATAACGGTGCCGCTGTTGACCACAAAGCTGTGAAGCCGATAGGTTTCAGGCAGCGCGTATCCCAGCCCCGCCACAATGGCCTCAATATCTTTATTGGTAACGCTCTTTTTCCGGTCCGCCAAATCCAGAAAACGCTTGAACGCCCGTTCCAGCGCCTCGCCGGAAAGCTGATAGCCCAGCTCCTCCACCCGCTCCTCAAAGGCGTGACGGCCAGAATGTTTACCCAGCACCAGATCGCTGTCGTAGATCCCGATGGTGGCGGGAGACATAATTTCATAGGTAAGGGGATTTTTCAGCACCCCATGCTGATGGATTCCCGCCTCATGGCTGAAGGCATTGCGGCCAACCACCGGCTTATTGGCGGGGATCTTGGCGCCGATGATGGTGGAAATCAGCTTGCTGGTGCGGTAGATCTGGCGGGTATTAATCCCTGTTTCCATTCCCAAGGTATCTCCCCGGGTATGGATGGCCATAATCACTTCCTCCAAAGCGGCATTGCCGGCCCGTTCACCGATGCCGTTGATGGTGCCCTCCACCTGATCCGCTCCCGCCCGAAGCGCCGCCAGAGAATTGGCCACTGCCATTCCCAAATCATTGTGACAATGGACGGACAGATGCACCTTCTCCTTCTGATGGAGGTTGTCCCGGATATAGCGGATCAGATCATACATCTCCTCCGGGGTATCGTAGCCCACCGTATCAGGAATATTGATAGTGGTAGCGCCACAATCCACCGCCAGATTGCAGCACTCCAGCAAAAACTCCCGGTCAGAACGGGTGCCGTCCTCTCCGGAAAATTCCACATCCTCGCAGAGGCTCCGGGCATAGGTGACACATTCCCGGATTTTTTCCAACGCCTGCTGCCGGGTGATATTCAGCTTGACCTCCAGATGCAGGTCGCTGGTGGCAATAAAAACATGGAGCCGGGGATGAGCCGCTTCCTTCAGGGCCCGGGCCGCCGTATCGATGTCATTCTGAACGCATCGGCAGAGGGCTGCCACTGTACAGCCCCGGACTTCCCGGGCAATCGTGGAGACCGCTTCAAAATCATCAGGGGAAGCTACCGGGAAACCGGCTTCAATCACGTCCACCCCCAACCGCTCCAGCTGCCGGGCAAACTCCAGCTTCTCCCGGGTATTCATGGTGCAGCCAGGCGCCTGCTCTCCATCCCGCAGGGTGGTATCAAAGACAGTAATCTTCCTCATCTGTCCCAAACCTCCTTCTTATCCATAAAAGCAACGGCTTTTTCCTTCATGCGGTTCTCCTTGACCGGAGCCATGCCGGACAAATCCGCCACAAAGGTATTTGCAGTTATGATACCACAAACTTCCTTTTGCCGCAACTTTTGGCAGCGAAAAAAGGAACATCCCGCCCGCCGGAACCGCTGGAGTCTTCCGGGAACAGGATGTCGCCGCCAAAAGGATTTTACTGGTTAAAATGTAGCGGAACGGGGTTTTTGCCCCTCTGTCCGGGCCGGTTCAAATGGTGGATCGAAAGGATTTTTCCTGTATTCACAACCGGCGGAAAAAATCGCATGAACGGAAGGTCGTTTCACCCTCCGAAGCAGTCAAATTTCTTTCTTCTTCCCCGCCCTCTTTTTCGCCGGCAGGCTTAATCCATCATGTAAACAGACAGGGTTTGATAGCACTTGATCAACTCCTGGTTGCACTGGTTGAGTGTGGAAGAAAAGCTCTGGTAGGTGCCGGAAGGATTGGTGGCCAGATTGGTCAGGTCCAGATAGACGTCGTACAGCCGCAAGACTTCCTCATAAAAGTCCTTATGCTGCTTGGGGACCTCTTCCCGCAGTTCCTTCATCAGCTGCTGGACTTCCTCCTGGTTCTCCACCACCGCCATCTCCATGACCACAAAAGTGTCGTCATCAAAGAGATTCATCAGCGCCGAATTGAAATCGCCGGCGTACCGCCCACCTGGATATACATAAGGATCCGTGGCAGGATCCTGGAGCTGAAGCGCGGCATTATACCAAACCGCCTGAATTATCACGCCGCAGTCATAGGCATCGGAAGCCCCTGAAAACATGATGTACATGGCGTATTCCAGGTCCTCCCCGTAGGCCTCCACCGCCTTCTCGTTGCTGTAGGCCCGGAACCACCAAAAGATCCCCAGCACTATCACCACAGCAACAGCCGCCATCATCAGCAGCTTGCGGCGTTCCGGCTTCTCTCCTGCTGAAACCGGAGTGGAAGTGACCCAAGCCGGGGCGTCTTCCTGAGGAGCCGCTTGCTGCTGCGGCGCCGCTTCCTTCAGGGCCTCTGCCGTCTCCTCCCCCGCCTGTTTCTCCTCAGCGATTTGCGTTTTTTCCAGCTTCTCTGGGACTTCCGCAATGTTCTCCTCCACCGGACACCCGCATACCTGACAAATATCTGCGTTTTCTTCCAGATGCGCGCCACATTCCGCACAACGCTTCTCCCTGGTCTCTGGTGGGGTATAGCCACAGTGGACGCATTTTTCTGCCCGATCAGAAATCATTTTTCCGCAGGCAGGACATGGAACCATTGCCATCATTCTTTCCTCCTGTGAACGCTACTTTTTTCACAAAAAGTTCATATTTTATATTCAGTATACGACACAAAATTGCCGGAAGTCAACGCTTTTTCCCCAAAATTCTCCTCTTTCCCTGACGCCGCTTCCTCAAACAGAAAGGACCGGCATCACCCTGCGGTTACACCGGTCCTTTCACAGATCCTTTTAAGGTTATTGCCCGTTGGCCTGACGCTGCTGAGCCACCATCATATCCTTGATCTTCATCAAACGGGCCAGATTGCCCCGTTCGTTCTCATCCAGCTTCATGGTGATGCTCTTGATGGTCTCCTGAAGGGAGGGAATCTGAACATATTCCAGGGCGTTGACCCGGCGGCGGGTCTTTTCAATCTCCTCCGCCAGCAGCTGAGCGCTCTTTTCCATCTGAGCCAGCTCCAGCAAAGCCGGCAGCACCTCTTTGAGCGCCGCCACCGAGTCATCCAGCTCGCCGGAGGTGGACACCAAACCATAGGGATAGATGTCTCCTTCGCCGCCGGACTGGCTGAAACTGAACACCGGCACATCCACGCTCATCATGTTGGCGCTGCCCACTTCCAGCTCCACCTGTTCCTTGGGGAGCATCAGGGCCTCTTCCAGCATCTCCGGGCTCATCACGGCGCTGGCGATGGCAAAACCATCGTAAACGCCCATGATCTTCCGCTCCACTTCCTCCCGCAGCTCCTTGTTGCGGCGGACAAGCTCCAGAAACTTTTTCATCAGGTCGTCCCGCTTGTCCTTGAGCAGCTTGTGGCCGCGGGTGGAGGTCTTGAGACGTGTTTTCAGACGGCTCAATTCCATCCGGGTGGGGTTCACCTGTAAAATTGCCATGCTGCCCCCTCCTTACTGACCATCGGTCTCTTTGGGGAGATACTTTTCGATAAACTCCGGCTTGATTCTCTTCAGCTCCGTCTTGGGCAGAATCGCCAGCAGCTTCCAACCGATGTTCAGGGTTTCCTCGATGCCGCGGTTGGTCTCATAACCCTGGGAGACATATTCCTTCTCAAAGGCATCGGCAAACTTGGCGTACAGCTTATCGGTATCGGACAGGGCCGCCTCACCCAGAATGGTCATCAGCTCCTTGGCGTCCTTACCACGGGCGTAAGCCGCGAACAGCTGGTTCATGGTGTTGGCATGATCCTCACGGGTCTTGCCGACGCCGATGCCCTTATCCTTCAGACGGGACAGGCTGGGCAGCACGTCGATGGGAGGCATGATGTTCTTCCGGTACAGCTCACGGGACAGAATAATCTGGCCTTCGGTGATGTAACCGGTCAGGTCGGGGATGGGGTGGGTTTTGTCGTCCTCCGGCATGGAGAGGATGGGGATCATGGTGATGGAGCCCTTGCTGTCGTCCCGGCGGCCCGCCCGCTCATACAAGGAAGCCAGGTCGGTATACAGATAGCCGGGATAACCGCGGCGTCCGGGAACCTCTTTCCGGGCGGCGGATACCTCACGGAGGGCCTCGGCGTAGTTGGTGATGTCGGTCATGATGACCAGAACGTGCATATCCTTCTTGAACGCCAGATATTCCGCGGCGGTCAGCGCCATACGGGGGGTGGAAATACGCTCGATTGCCGGGTCGTTGGCCAGGTTGATAAACAGCACCGCACGATCAATGGCGCCGGTGCGCTTAAAGTCGCTGATAAAGAAGTCTGACTCCTCAAAAGTGATACCGATGGCGCAGAACACCACGGCGAATTTAGAATCGGTGCCCAGCACCTTGGCCTGACGGGCAATCTGGGCCGCCAGCTTGGCATGAGGCAGACCGGAGCCGGAGAAGATGGGCAGCTTCTGGCCTCTGACCAGGGTGTTCAGGCCGTCGATGGCAGATACGCCGGTCTGGATAAACTCCTCGGGATAGGTCCGGGCGGCAGGGTTCATAGGCAGACCGTTGATGTCGATGCGCTCCTCCGGAATCAGCTGGGGGCCTCCGTCGATGGGCTCGCCCATGCCGGAGAAAACCCGGCCCAGCATATCCTCGGAAACGCCCAGCTCCAGGCTGCGGCCAAAGAAACGAACCTTGCTGTACTCCAGGTTGATACCGGTGGAGCTTTCAAACAGCTGCACCAGGACATTGGAGCCGTTGACCTCCAATACCTTGCAGCGGCGGCGTTCCCCGTTGGGCAGCTCGATTTCCCCCAGCTCATTATAGGTGACGCCTTCCACATCCTTCACCAGCATCAGAGGGCCTGCCACTTCCTGTATGGTACGATATTCCTTCATCATGACGCAGACACCTCCTTGTTGGTCAAAGCCTTCATTTCATCCTCCAGCTCCCGGGCAGTGGCGGCGGCATAGGCCTCAAACTCATCCTCCTCCACATACTTGGCCCGGGCAATCTTCTCCCGGACATCCAGGGCGAAAATGGCGTTGACGGATGCTCCGGCAGCCAGCGCCTGCTGGGACTCATGATAGAATTTCAGCACCAGCTCCAGGATGCCATACTGCTTTTTGAGGGAGGTGTAGGTATCCACGCCGTCAAAGGCGTTCTGCTGGAGATAGTCCTCACGGATGCTTCGGGCAGCCTCCAGGGTCAGCCGGTCCGCGGGAGACAGAGAATCATAACCAACCAGCTTGACAATCTCCTCCAGCTCACTTTCCACCTGGAGAACCGACATGGTTTCGCCGTGGAGCGCAGTCCAGTTGGGATTGATATTTTCATTGAGCCACTGACCGATGGTGTCGTTATACAGGGAATAGGAGGTCAGCCAGTTGATGGCGGGAAAATGCCGCTTATAAGCCAGGCTGGAATCCAGCCCCCAGAACACCTTGACGATACGGAGGGTGGCCTGCACGACAGGGTCGGAGTTATCGCCGCCGGCGGGAGAAACAGCGCCGATAGCGGTCAGAGAACCTTCCCGCTTGTCGCTGCCCAGGCAGATGACACGGCCAGCCCGCTCATAGAACTGAGCCAGACGGGAGGTGAGGTAAGCGGGATAGCCTTCCTCACCGGGCATCTCCTCCAGACGGCCGGACATCTCACGAAGGGCCTCAGCCCAACGGGAGGTGGAGTCGGCCATGATGGCCACAGCATAACCCATATCCCGGAAATACTCCGCGATGGTGATACCGGTATAGATGGACGCCTCACGGGCGGCCACGGGCATATCGGAGGTGTTGGCGATGAGGACGGTGCGCTTCATGATGGACTCCCCTGTTTTGGGGTCCTTCAGCTCGGGAAACTCCCGCAGAACGTCGGTCATCTCGTTGCCCCGCTCACCACAGCCGATGTACACCACGATGTCCACGTCGCTCCACTTGGCCATCTGGTGCTGCACCACCGTCTTGCCGGAACCGAAGGGACCGGGAACTGCCGCGGTACCGCCCCGGGCGATGGGAAACAGGGTGTCGATAACCCGCTGACCTGTAACCATGGGAATGTCCGGGGACATCTTATGATCCACCGGGCGCTGACGGCGCACAGGCCATTTCCGCAGCATGGTGATGGGGGTGAGGCTGCCATCAGCCTTCTTTACCTGGGCCACAGCATCCACAATGGTGAATTCCCCGGCCTCAATGCTGGTGATCTCCCCTTCCACGCCGAAGGGAACCATAATCTTGTGGGAAACAACGGAGGTCTCCTGGACGGTGCCGATGATGTCGCCGGGAACCACATGGGCGCCCACTTCCACCGTGGGCACAAACTCCCACTTGCGGTCATGGTCCAGGGCGGTGACACTGATACCACGGGCGATATTGCTGCCGGTCATCTCCTTGATCCGCTCCAGGGGGCGCTGGATGCCGTCAAAAATCATTTCCAGAATACCGGGAGCCAGCTCCACGGAAAGAGGAGCGCCGGTGGAGGTCACTTCGTCGCCGGGGCCCAGGCCGGAGGTCTCCTCGTAGACCTGGATGGAGGCTTTGTCACCTCTCATCTCGATGATCTCACCGATCAGACCCATGTGGCCGACGCGGACCACATCGAACATATTGGCGTCGCGCATCCCCTCCGCCACAACGAGGGGGCCGGACACCTTTACGATTTTTCCTTGGCTCACTGCTTTTCACCTACTATCTTTCTTTTGGTTTGTCGGGACGGAATCAGTCCTTGAACAGGATGTCCGCGCCCACCGCCCGCTCCACGCTCTTTTTGACATTGCTCATGCCCAGCCCCATGGCTCCTTGACGGCCCGGGATGGGGATAATGGCGGGAAGCTCACGGTCCTTATACTTGTCGAGCACTGAGGCAATGGGAGCCAGCGTCTGCTCGGTGATAAAGATGATGCCGTAATTTTGGGTATACAGGCGGTCAATGATGTCCTCCGCCTCCCGGGGATCGGACACTTCATGGACGTCAAAGCCTACCGCCTTGAAGCCCAGGACGCTCTCCTTCTCCCCGATGACGGCGATTTTACTACGCATAGACATCACGCAGCCTTTCTGTGATTTGCTCTGACGGCACCCCCGCCAGCTTGGAAGCCAGCACAATCCGGGCCGCCTTGGTTTCACATTCCACAGCGTGCAGATAGGCCACCAGCGGCTCAATGCCGAAGGGAACCAGGCGGGCCCGGTCCAGCATCGCTACCATATGGTTGTCGCACAGCTTCTCAAACAGCGTCAGGGAGCGTTCTCCCCGAATGGCGTCGTAACAGGGCTCCAGGGTTTTGCCGTAAGGGGTGGTGGACAGATAGCCCAGCACCTCGTCGTAGCTTCTGGGATAAAGCTCCAGCAGACGACGGGTGGAGATGCTTCCTCCCTCCGCCAGAATCTTCTTCAACGCCACAGCATCCTTGCCCATCCGCTTGAGACGGATGACCGCACGGATGTTGGCGATGTCCACCTGCGCCTCCACAAAGGCCGTCAGGAACGGGTTGCCGAAATCGTGGGCTTTTTCCGCCATGGTTTCCAGCATCGCCCGGTCCACCAGAATATCCACCGCCTGGGGATCTCCGGTGCGGGCCAGCAGGTCCGCCGCTTCCAGCGCCGCTTTTCCCATGGCCTGGGGCAGCCGGCTGAAACGGCCCTCTGACAGTTCCCGGAGCAGTTCCTCCGTGGGAACGTTTCCCAAAGGGCTAAGAATACTTTCGACGGCCCCATTGGTCTTTTTTCCCTTCACGGCGGTTTTTAAATTGTGCCCATCATATTTCAGGCGGAAAATCTCCACCACCTCCGGGGCGGGGGAGATGGACGCCACCAGTTCATAGGTCTCCTTGAGATGATTGCGGAAGGCCGCCTCATAATCCTCCATGGAGTACCCCTGACAGATGGCCGCGTCGCTGAGGACCTTAAAGGCTTCCTCGGCGTTTTTGGCGTCCACCATCTTGGCAAAGTCCCGGCCAGTGACCAGATTGTTTTCCTTTGCCCGGACCCTGGCCGTCGCCTGAAGATAGTCTGTATCGCGATAAGATTTCAAGGCTGCACCTCCTTCGTTTTGAAAATTTTGCCGGGATCAGGCATTTTCAAACAGGACCCTGGAAACCTCCGGTTCCAGCTCCTCTTTCGCGCCTGAAACCAGCACCTCGAAGGTGCAGTTGGTCTCCACATTCCCCTCCCGCAGGCGAAAGCCTCCGGCAAAGGAACCGGTCTCCTTGGACAGGGACACATGGGGATTGCCCCCACGGACTCCCAAGGTTTTTTCCACTACCGCTACGGCCGCTCCTGCCAGAGGCGATCTGCCGCTCTGGGCAGCCAGCTTCTTTTCAATCGCCGTAACCAAAGCTCCTCCAATGGAAGCTCTGTCCGCAGGATTGAGGATCAGCTCCGCATCGCCGGTGATGTTTGCCGCCGCCATCCGGGTAAACAACGCTACCTTCTGTTCATCGGACAAACTGCACAGCTTTTTCATCGCCCCGGCAAAAGCCGCATCCATCGCCTCCCGACGGGTTTGGAGCTTTTTGTTCCGCTCCGCGATGCCCGCCTGAGAAGCCGCCCGAAGCGCTATGGCTTCACATTGGGCATTGGCCCTGTCCAGGATGGCCTTCCGCTCCTTCTCCGCCTGGGCACGGTAATCCGCCAGAATCTTATCCCGGTTTTCCTCCCCGGCCCTGAGAATGGCAGCGGCGGCCTCTTTGGCATCCTCGTCAATCTTTTTGAGGATGGCGCTTATATCATTCATACTTTATACCGCCTCTCTCGCTCCTAAAACAGCGGTTACATTCTCGCAATGGGCATCTGCATAATCAGCAGAATGGAGATCAGCAGAGAGAGGATGGCGTAGGTCTCCACCATGGCGGCGGCGACCATGCCCTTGGAAACCTGGTCGGGTCTCTTGGCAACGAGGCTGACGCCGGCGGCGGCCACACGGCCCTGGCTCTTGCCGGAAACATAGCCGACAAAAGCAATCGGCAAGCAAGCGGCGAAGATATAGGCGCCGGTGCCCAGGGTCAGCGAACCCACAGTACCGTTGAGCATCCCCACCTTATTCATCACCATGATACCGATGATGAATCCGTAAATACCCTGGGTGGCAGGCAGCGCCTGGAGCACCAGCAGCTGGCCGAACTTACCGGGGTCCTCAGCGATAACGCCGCTCATGGCCTCACCTACATATCCAACGCCTTTGGAAGAACCCATACCGGAGAGAATCACCGCGATGGCAACGCCAGCATAAGCGAGAAATGTACCCATGTTCATAATGATTTCCATAATCAGTCAGCCTCCTGTTTGTTGACAACATAATATTTTGTATCGGTTTTCAGCGGTTGGAAGGGCTTTCCGCCGCCTTCAAAAAACTTTCCGAAAAACTCCACATACTGGAGACGGGAGGTATGCACATAAGAGCCCAGGGTATTGATGGCCAGATTCAGCACGTGCCCCAGCAGGAACACCAGCACAAAAATCACAAAACCCAAAATGCTTCTGCCAGGCATACTGCCCATGGTATTGACCACTGTGGCAATAACGCCGGTGGCAAGGCCCAGGGCCATCACACGGGAATAGGACAGCACATCCGAAAAATAACCGGTCACATCATACAGGCTCATGACGCCGGAAATGAGCTTCATAATGGGATTCTTTTTCTCCCGGCCCTGGGTCAGAATCAGTCCCACCGCTCCTCCAATGGCCATCCACTTGCCCACTGTGGCGAAAGGTTCTCCCAGAAGCAGCAGCGGCAGCCCAATCAGGACGAAATACCACAGTCCCACATCGAAGAATGCCTGCCACGGGTGGCCTCGCTTAATCATCAGATAGGCTTTCAATCCCATGCCCACAAACAAATGCACCGCTCCCAACAGGAAGGACAGCACCAGAATCGTCACCGGATCGCTCATAGGATCGATAACCGCCGGAATGGTGAGATCCATCCCCAGGAAGGTCTGCACGAAAACCGGAATGGAATCGCCAAACCAGCTGCCGTACACCACGCCCCAAAAGATGGTGGAAATCCCGCAGTATCCCAGCATCTTCATCAGTTTGCTGCCAGTCCACTTGGCGCCCAACAATCCCGCCACTGTCAGAATGATGCCGTAACCTGCGTCGGAAAGCATCATACCGAAGAAAAGGAAATAAAAAGGCGCCATCACCGGATCGGGGTCTATGCTGCCATAGGCGGGCAGAGAATACATCTCGGTGATACATTCAAAAGGTTCTACCAGCTTGTTGTTTTTCAGCAGGATGGGAACATCGTCCTCCTCCCCTGCCTGGTGATATTCGTAATAACAGGGATAAGCGGACAACGCTTTGTCCACATCTTTTTTCCGTCTGGCGGGAACCCAGGCGGCCAGCAGGTAGGTCTGCCCTGTTTCCAGGGTGTCCTGGCGGGCCTTTGCCCGCTGAATACGCACCTGGATGCTGTCATATGCCAGCTTTAACTTTTCTCCCTGCTTTGCCAGCTCCCGGAGCGTTTTTTCCTGTAAAGCAATTTCCCTTTGCAGCTCATCGATCTGGCTGCGGCACCGGCGGGACGCTTCTCCCGCGGTTTCCTTCCAGTCTCCCAGGGATACCCGGATGGCTCCATTCTGCCGCAGCAGCTCGTCTGTCTGAGCCGCCGCCGACTGATGGCACAACACCGCCAAATACCGCTGCTCTCCATCCTCGCTGACCACGCTGAGATAAGCGGGCAATCCGGCTTCCTCCACGGCCTGCTCCAACACCTGCTGCGGAATCTGAACCGACACCGCCATCAGCTGGATCTGGGTGCTGCGGGTGGAAAGCTGATCCAATGGAAGGTCCAGCTTCTTCCAGGGTTCCAGGGAGGACTGCTGAAACTGCACCTTGCTGATCTGGCTCTTTTTCTCCCCCATCTCCCGCTGGAGATCCTCCACCTGCCGGCACAACTTTTCCGCTTCCTCCAGCACCTTTTGGTCTTCCAGGCGGTCAAAGGCCACCTTCGGCTTCTGCTGAAGCAGCCCCTGTTTTTCAAAATAAGGAGAGAGGACGTTGATGGCGGCAGTGAGCCTGGCCTGGGTTTGTTCCAGCTCATAAAGCTCCACCACCGGACGTTCCATCAGCTCCCGCAGCTGTTCATAACCATCCATCATCTGAGGGTCGGTGATTTGCACACAGCCGCAGCGCATCAGTTCTCCCAAAACCTGCTGAGCATCGCCGGAAAGACCATAAAGGAAAAGTTTTTCCATTTTCTCAATCATTTGGTTTCCACGATCCTCTCAACAATAAGTGTGGCCGCATGATCCACTTTGGCAGACGCCAAATCAGCCAGCTGACCGCTCTGGGCTTCCGCCTCCTCCAGCTTTCGCGCCGTCAGTGCTTCTGCCGATTCCTGGGCTTGCCGCAGCAGCTGTTCCGCCTGCTGCTCCCCCTCGGCTTTCGCCTGGGCGACCATCTGGCGGCCTGCCTTGTGAGCCTCCGCTTCCAGCTGCGCCGCCTGGGCTTGGGCCTGGCGTTTACATTCCGCGGCGGCTTCCTCTGCTTCCCTGATTTTGGTTACCACCTCAATCATTCTTCTATCACCACCTTATCTCTAGCTATTATGGACAAAAAAGGGCTTCATACACCCCTCCCGGGACGACTGCCGGACAAGCTCCGGACCGGCGCTGCCGGCCAGCTGCGACAGCCGCCCCCTGCTGTACCTCTCTGTTCCTTTATAGGACCAAACTGATTTGGAGCAAATCGGTACATAGTACAAATTATACCATATCAGTCTTCCTTTCACTATTCACAAATGTACCAATTCCCCCTTTAAGTTTTGTGCATTTTTTTCGCCTTTCCCTGAAAAACATCGAGGAAACTATGCAATTTTCCTGTCTTTTTCTTCTTTATTGCAAAATCTTTACCAGATTTCCGCGACTAAAGTGCAGAAAAACCCCGGCTTTCGCCGGGGTTCTCTCCTTCACGACCCGCTTTCTTCATGCTGTAAAATATTTTTTAACTCTGCCAAAAAAGAATTGATGTCCTTAAACTGCCGGTAAACCGACGCAAACCGCACATAAGCCACCTGGTCGATCCCCTTGAGTTTTTCCATGCACAGTTCCCCGATCTGAGCGGAGGGAACCTCCCGCTCCAACCGATTCTGAAGGGTCAGCTGAATATCTGATACCGCCTCCTCCAGCGCTGACAGGCTGACTGGGCGTTTCTCGCAGGACTTAATCATTCCCCGCAACAGCTTATCCCGGGAAAAAACCTCCCTGGAACCATCTTTTTTAATAACCATCAGCGGAGTGGTTTCCACCACCTCATAGGTAGTGAACCTCTTTTCGCAGCTCAGGCACTCCCGACGGCGGCGGATCCGCTCCCCCTCGTCGGCAGGTCTTGTATCAATGACCTTACTTTCTCCGTAGCCGCAATATGGGCATTTCACACCCAAACACTCCTCTCCGGCCCAGCCTTGTTAATATTATAGCAAAGTTTTTTCTTTAAAACAAGGTTTTTCTGCTGCAAATTCTGTAGTTTCTATGGAAATACGATAAAATTTACGGCTGCTCCCCGGCGCTCTGATTCCACAGGTTTTCCAGGCGACGAAGGGACCGGGACAGCTGAGACGGATGATGGTAGCTGTCCTGATACAGCTCCAACACCATATCCCCCTGGTAATTCATACGGCGAAGGCGACGGAAAAAGGCCGCAAAATCCATCGTTCCCTCCCCCACCGGCAGGCAATCGCATTGAGGGCTGTTGTCGCTGACATGAATGTGCGCCAAATGCTCTCCCATGGCGTCCAGCATCTCCTCCACAGTCACTCCTGAGCGAATGGCTTGTTTGATGTCCAATGTAAATTTCGCGTCTGGCACCGCCTGGGCGATCCGCCGAAACAATTCCGGATCCCGACTGAGGCACCGGGCTACATTTTCCTGGGCGATATACAAACCGAAACTCCGGCCCAGCTCATGGAGGCGGGCATATCGCTCCACATATTGTTCCATACTGGCGCCTGGCTTGTTGTGGTGGCCGTGAAGAATGATATAACGCCCTCCCAGCTCCGCCAAAATTTCAAAGTAATGTCGGTACAACTCCAAACCGTCGGAAAAACGCCGGGGATAGTTGGAAAAGAAAAACATCGGCTCCATACCGGAAGTAAAGGGATGCAGAGAGGTCAGCTTTACCTGATGCTCCTGTAACTGTTCCCCCAGCTGACGCACAAACTCCGGCTTGGTCTCGCAAAAGGCATTGAAAAAAATCTCCACACAGGAAGCGCCCAATTCAATGGCCCGGGTCAGCGCCTGTTCTGTTTCCAAGGGATAAAAGGTAGCTGTGGAAATGCCGATCTTCAAAGCTGCTCCCGCCTTTTTCTGGGAAAATAATCAGACTGCCGGAATTCCATTTTTGAATTCAAAAATGCCGGCCGTCTTTTCCATTTAGTTTACTACAGAACCGCTATTTATTCAAGCGCTGATTCCGGGAGGGCTTCTCCCCTTGGAAAGTCATGTTTTTTCCGATATTTTCTGAGTGCTTCCCCTTTCCGGAACAAAGGAAAAACAACCGGACCCGGATTTCGGAAAACAAATCCTCCATCAATTTTTCGCTTCCCCACCCTTTTTCCCTGCTTCAACCCTGAAAAATATCCAGTCAAAACTGGCGCTCATCCGGCATAGACCCCCCACGCTCTTAAGCGGACAACGGCGCCGCAGAGGTATCCGTCGGAAAAACCATGTTGACCCTTTGTCCGCCGCGGGTATATAATAAAAAATAAAATTGGAGCGTTCTCCGCCAGGCGAAAATGCAGGAGAAAACAGCGGGAAAGGATGGATTGTTACGCTTTCTTTTCCCTTTCCGGCCATGGGTGGAAGATTGTTTTCCCGTTCTGTTTCTTGTGTTTACCCCGGCAAAAACAGAAAGCTGAAAAACAGTGCAGAAAACAGGAGGCACATGAATATGATTATTGACAGCAAACAGTATAATGGTCCTTGCAGCTGCGGAAAAACCCATCAAATGGCCACCCGGCTGGTAGTGATCGAATCAGGCTGCCTGGGAGAACTGGATCGTTGGCTGGATAAATGCGGATTGTCCGGTCCCAGAGCGGTGATCTATGACACCAACACTTATCAGGCCCGGAACCTGATTCGTCCCTCTGCCCAACAGGAGATCATTCTGGACGCCACCAATCTCCACGCCAATGAAAAAGCGACCAGCCAGGTCCTTTCCCAGCTTCAGGATGAAATCCAGCTGCTGATCGCCATAGGCGGCGGCACCATTCATGATACCACCCGTTATTGCGCTCATCAGCGGGGCATCCCCTTCGTGGCCTGCCCCACCGCAGCCAGCGTGGACGGCTTCTGCTCCACCGTATCCGCCATGACTTGGGAAGGCTTTAAAAAAACGCTTCCAGGCATCGCCCCCTCCCTGGTGCTTGCGGATCTGGACGTCATCCGGGAAGCGCCTTTTCAGCTGACCCTCTCCGGCGTGGGGGATATTATCGGCAAGTACACCGCTCTGGCCGACTGGAAGATCGCCCATGCCCTCTCCGGGGAATATTTCTGCCCTGTCATCGAGGGAATGACCAGGCAGGCGGTTCATGCGGTGCGCGGCTGCGCTCAGGCTTTGGCCCAAAAGGACAACGCCGCCTTTGAACAGCTGATTTACGGCCTTCTCCTGTCCGGTCTTGCCATGCAGATGATGGGCAATTCCCGGCCCGCCTCCGGTTCTGAGCATCACATCTCTCATCTGATCGAAATACAGCCCACAGGTCTCGCCGGAGTGCCCGCTGACGCTCTCCACGGCGAAAAAGTGGGGGTTGGGTGCCTGAAGGTGGCGGCGGAGTGCCATCGACTGGCTCAGATCGAGGACATCTCCTCTCTGGTTCACCCTTACGCTCCCCTTGCCGAGGACTATATCAGAGACTTTTTCGGCCCACAGCTGCTGCCAAGTATCCTGGCGGAAAACGCTTCGGACTGCATGACAGGCGTCACTCCTGACCGCCTGATCGCTGCCTGGCCGGAGATTCGCGCCATTATTGGTGAAATCCCTTCCGCTGAGGAGCTGAACGCCCTCTATACCGCCATTGGCGCCAAAAAATCTTTGGCTGACATCCAGGTCCCGGAGGAGCTTCTGCCTCTGCTGTTGGAATATTCCCCCTGCGTGCGGAACAGAATGACTCTGATGCGCATCCGGCGGATGTTCCTCTAAATCAAAATCACCATCACCCATTCCAACAGGACATTTTGCAGGCAGATCTCTGGTATATTGAAAACTCTAATTCTCTCATTGCGATCACAGGCCGTCCTTCAGGCGGCCTGTTTTTTCTGTATAATACAAAAGAAACATCCATTTCGGGTCTTTCCGGGGAATAGTCGGTCCATTCAGATCGACTGGGACGCA
>CASFXA010000043.1 GCA_949298535.1 uncultured Oscillospiraceae bacterium | reverse complement strand
TGGGTTTGGGTCCGGCTTCCCGCCAGTCTGGACTTTTTCTTCCGGCGCTTTTTCAAAAAGCAGTCCCCTGAGGTTCCTTCGGATCCCCAGGGGACTTGAGCGTGTCGAAAAAGTTCGACACGCTTCCAGGGGGTATCCCATACCCCCTGGATACGCCGCTGGTTCCTGGAGAAACCAGCGGCGATACCCCCGGTTTCGCGCCCCTGTGGGCGCGGGTCGGGGGATAAAAATAAGGCGCATGTCCTGATTTTTATGATTTTGAATGTGGTTTCCGTTTGAAAGTGGGTTTTTCGACAGCCTGCAGTCCCCTGAGGTTCCTTCGGATCCCCAGGGGACTTTTCTTTTTCCTGATGAAGAATTTGGCTGCGGAGAGCAGCCCTGTCCGGAATCGTCAAACGGAGACAGGCGTGTTTCATCCGCTCCCGCCGCCCTCCGGCTTTGCGAGCAACCGGTGGCTTTGCCGGGAAATTCCCCCTCCCGGCGGAAGAGGACCGGGCTCTGGGAGCCAGCGCCGTGCGAAGCCATTATAAATAGTGATCCCGGTTGCGCTTTTCCCGATAGGAGGAATATTTCCCCTTCCGCTTTTTCAGATTGTTCAGGCGGATCAGCAGAAGGGTGTACAGAGCGATGAGCAGCACCGCGAAAACAATGAGGAATTTCAGCCAGTAGGAATGAATGGCGTTGTCCAGCCAGCCGAAAAAGGTGAGAATCTTGGAGGCGCTTACATCCTGGGTGGTAATCAGAGGCACCCGGCCAATCTCCTCCCCGGCCAGCACCATGGAAAGCTCTCCCACCTGGGTACCCTTGGTGATGGGCGCTTCCAGGTAGTCCGGCACCTGAGGGATATACTGGATGCTGGACAGATCCAGGGCGTTGGGCATGAGGGTGGTGAACTGCTGGTCCGTTTCCAGCATCATGTAATCGGTTTCGAAGGAATACTTGACGTCGATTTCCAGCAGCTGTTCCCCTTTTTCCACAGCGGTGCGGACGCTGAAATTGTTGAAGGCCCACTGAAACAGCTGCTTGGCCTCGTAAAAGCTGTATATGACGGGGTCGGTGGCGGAGCCGTCCGCTTCGGTTTCCGGCACCCCCAGCAGGATGAGCAGATAGGTGTAGCCGTTATACTTGGCGATGGTGGACAGACACCGGCCACTTTCCGGCAGAGTGCCGGTTTTGATGCCGTACACCGGCCCGTAGTAATACTGGCTGGAAGATCTGAGCATATAGTTGGTGCTCAGCTCATTGAGGGTGGCGTCCCGGTTGAGCAGCTGTACCGGATGGGTGTAGGTGCCTACAATTTCCGCGAACTCGGGGATATTCATGGCGTATTCCGAAATGATCGCCATATCCCGGGCGGTGGTGTAGTTGTTTTCATCAAACAGGCCGTGAGGATTGGCAAAATGGGTGCCGGTGCAGCCCAGCTCCGCCGCCTTGTCGTTCATCATGTCCACAAAGTGGTCCACCGAGCCGTCCCCCACATAGTCCGCCAGCATCAGGGCGCACTCTCCCGCCGATTGCAGCAGGGTGGCATAGAGAACATCCCGGATACTGGCTTCGTCGTTGAGGTAGAAGCCGCCGGTGGAGGAGCCGGTGCCATAGATCATATCCTGAAGATACAGCTTCAGGTAGGCGCTTTCCCCGTCCAGATCCTCCACATTTTCCAGGGTGACAATGGCCGTCATGATTTTGGTCAGGGAGGCGGGGTACATCCGCTGATCCGGATTTTTTTCATAGATCACCTGGCCGGTGTCCAGATTTTTCATATACACCGCCTCGGCCCGCACCTCAAAGTCCGGGGTATAGGTGGTCTGGCCGTAGGCCGTCACCGGAGACAGCGCCAGGGTGAGAATCATCACCGCCGACAAAAGAAAACTCATTTTTTTCATGGACATTCCCCTTTGAATCGTATAAAATGAGATTAAAAATTTCCGTATCCATTCCCGCGGGAAGGGGAAAGGGCAGTTTTGTTTTAGTATAACAAAAAAAGGCCCCTTTGCCTACACGGCAATTGTAAACATTTTCCGGCCCGGGAGAATCCGTACCGAAAGGATCAAAAAAAGGGGGATTATTCCATGGATCTGAACAAATTGGGCTTTGATACACTGGCCCTTCACGCCGGCTTTTCCGGGGACGCCTGCGAAGGCTCCACCGAAGTGCCCATCCACCAAACGTCCGCTTACCGCTTCCGCTCCACCCAGCACGCTCAGGAGCTGTTTGAACTGAAAGCCGGCGGAAATATCTATTCCCGCCTGGGCAATCCCACAGTCACCGTTCTGGAGGAGCGGATTGCCGCCCTGGATGGAGGCGTGGGGGCGGTGGCCTTTGCCTCCGGTCACGCCGCCATCTTCAGCACCATCCTCTGCCTGGCGCAGCAGGGGGACGAGGTGGTCTCCTCCCTGAACATCTACGGCGGGGCCATCAATATGTTTGGCGTCACTTTGGGCAATCTGGGCATCAAAGTGAACTTTGTCACCGGCAACAATCCCGACGATTGGGAGGCGCTTGTCACCCCCAGGACCAAGGCCTTCTTTGTGGAGGTGGTAGGCAATCCCAACGCCAACGTGGCGGATCTGGAAGCCATCTCCCAGGTGGCCAAACGCCATGGCATCCCCTTTATTGTGGACTCCACCTTCACCACCCCCGCCCTCATCCGCCCTAAGGAGTACGGCGCGGACATCGTCATCCATTCCGCCACCAAATTCTTGGGCGGCCACGGCAACTCCCTGGCAGGACTGGCGGTGGACTGCGGTACCTTCCAATTTGAAGGCAATCCCCGCTTCCCCCAGTATAACCAGCCGGATGTCAGCTATCACGGCATCGTCTTCGCCAAAGACTTTGGCAACGCCGGTTTCTGCACCCGGCTGCGGGCGCTGTTCCTCCGGGATCTGGGGGGCTGCCTGTCCCCCTTCAACGCCTTCCTCATCCTCAATGGCATCGAAACCCTCAGCCTGCGGATGGAGCGCCACTGCGCCAACGCCCTGGCGGTAGCGAAATATCTCTCCGCCCACCCCGCCGTTTCCTTTGTTTCCTATCCCGCCCTGCCTGACAGCCCCTATTATCCGCTGACCCAGAAGTATCTGGGCGGCCGGGGCGGCGCCGTCTTCACCTTCGGCCTGAAGGGCGGCCGGGAAGCGGGCGGCAAATTCATCGACAGCCTGGAGCTGATTGCCAATGTGGCCAATGTGGGGGACTCCAAAACTCAGGTGATCCACCCCGCCACAACCACCCACAGCCAGCTCTCCGAGGAGCAGCTGG
>CASFXA010000042.1 GCA_949298535.1 uncultured Oscillospiraceae bacterium | reverse complement strand
TCCTCCAGGCCCAGGGGCACCAGCATCCCGTTCACCTGTTCGATCACAAAGGCTTTTTCTCCCTGTTCTCCTCCCAGGCAGAGCATGATGGCATTGCCTCCTTCCTGAGAGTCGGAAACGGTCAGCTTCCAGGTGGGAATATCCTCCACCATCACAACCTCCTGCTGCTGAACGACCGCTGTTTGCTGTTGCTGGTCCCCCTTGGGAAGAAAAATGCCGTAAGGGCCCCTTGCCACATCGGGATTTTGCAGCCGCCAGTATAATTCCATTCCCCGCTCCCGGGCCTCCTGGGAAGAGAGGGCCGGCTCCCCCGACACCTCTTTTTCATACTGCTTGGATGCCTGAGGGCCCCTTGGAATGGTCAAAATGGTTTCTGTGCCCCTGAGCAGATAAAAGTCCGGGGTCTGCCAGATTTCCACCCCCTGTTCCTGACGGGGCTGCTGGTTGGGAATGGGAAGGTACACCGTCATGGTCACACAAGCCCCGTCGTATTCCAGAGTATAGATTTCCGGCGCAGTGTACCCCATCAGTTTCCCCACAAAAGCATCCTTCTCTCCCGCCGCCACAGCTGTCATCCACTGGTCCACCCGTTCCAGATGATCGGTTCCATTTTGGTTGGAAAAGGGCAGTTCCGGGGCGATTTCCATTGTACTTTCTCCCTGTTCGATCAGGGACAGCAGTTCTTCCGCCTGAGCGGCCAGCAAGTCGGTCTGCTCCCCGTCCGCGGACCCCTCTGAAGATGGCTGAGAGGGAACCTCCTGCTGCTCCTGCCCGTCGGGGACTTCCGGATCGCTTTGCTGCCGGCTGCTTTCCTCCTGGGATTGCTGGGAAGACCGAGAAGGCTCCTGCTCCTGGCGAGGGAGGCTTTTTCCCTCTGTTTCCTGCTGACAGCCAGCGGCAATCAGCATCGCCGCCGCTGCCATCGCCAAAACCCTTTTCCAGTTTTTCCCTCTCATGAAATGGAACCTCCTTTTTGTTTGCCTCTGAATCACCGAAGAACGTCAAAAATCCCTTTTGCTTTTTCTCTGCTTATAAAACGAGTGAAAAGAGGGAAATATTAAAAAGAACCGGCGTGCCGCGTCCCTTAGGAGCAGTATGTCGGTTCTTTTTTAAGGCGCGGCTCCTCCGCCGCACAATTCTTCCGCTTTTTTACCGCCCCTGAGTTTGGGAGGCCCAACCTTCTTCCCGGGCAAATTCCCGGGCGGCGGACAGGATGGTCTCCAGGTCCTCCTGGGTATGGACGTCAGAGAGGAACATCGCCTCAAACTGAGCGGGGGCCAGATAGATGCCCCTGGAGAGCATATGCTGGAAATACCGGGCATAGGCAGCGGTATCGCTGTTCTTAGCGGAGTCGTAATCGGTGACCGGTCCCTGCTGGAAGAAGAGACACAGCAGGGAGCCCACCTGGTTGACGGTACCCAGCCCGGTGGCTCGCAGACCCTCCGCCAGTTTTTCTCCCTTCTGAGCCAGACGGTCATAGATGCCAGGGTCCCGCTGGAGCTTTCTCAGGGTCGTCAGTCCCGCCGCCATGGCCACGGGATTGCCGGAAAGGGTCCCTGCCTGGTACACCTTGCCCAAAGGCGAGACACAGGACATGATTTCACGCCGTCCGCCGTAGGCTCCCACCGGCATACCGCCGCCGATGATTTTGCCGTAGGTGACCAGATCGGCGGAAACTCCAAAGTATTCCTGAGCGCCGCCCAAAGCCAGGCGAAAACCGGTGATTACCTCATCAAAAATCAGCAGCGCACCGTTTTGATCGCACAGCTTTCGCAGCCCCTGGAGAAAACCGGCAGCAGGGGGAACCACGCCCATATTGGCCCCCACCGGTTCCACGATCACAGCGGCGATCTGTCCGGGATTCTGGGAAAAAAGGGCCTCCACACTGGTCAGGTCATTATACCGGGCCAGGAGGGTATCCTGGGCCGCACCGGGGGTGACACCGGCGCTGTCCGGGTCCCCTCCGGTGAGGACGCCGGAGCCGGCCTTGACCAGCATACTGTCGGCGTGGCCGTGGTAGCAGCCGGCAAATTTGACAATCTTGTTGCGGCGGGTGAAGCCTCTGGCGGCCCGGAGGGCGCTCATCACCGCTTCGGTGCCGCTGTTGACCATGCGGATCATTTCCACCTGGGGCACCAGCTGGGAGATCAGCTCCCCCATCTCCGCCTCCCGGCCGGTGGCGGCGCCGAAGCTCATACCGTCCACCACCGCTTTCTGTACCGCTTCCACCACCTCCGGGTCCCCATGGCCCAGAATCATAGGGCCCCAGGAGCCGATGCAGTCGATGTACTCATTGCCGTCCACATCCCACAGCCGGGCGCCGGAAGCACGGGACATGAAGCGGGGACAGCCTCCCACAGCGTTGAAGGCCCGGACCGGGCTGTTGACACCGCCGGGAAGGACCTTGCAGGCACGCTCAAAGAGGGCCTGAGATTTTTCTGTCTGCTGCGCCATCAGCCGATCTCTCCCTTCCGGATGGCTTCCGCCAGCTCTTTGGCGAAATAGGTAATGAGGATGTCCGCACCGGCCCGGTAGACGGAAACAGCACTTTCACACATGACAGCGTGTTCATCCACCAGCCCCGCGGCTCCTGCCGCCTTAATCATGGCGTATTCTCCGCTGACGCTGTAGGCCGCCAGAGGCAGATTGGTGGCCTCTTTTACCGCCCGGATGACATCCAGATAAGAAAGGGCGGGCTTGACCATCAGCAGATCGGCTCCTTCCTCTACATCGGAAAGGGCCTCTTTGAGTGCTTCCCGGACGTTGTGGCAGTCCATCTGATAGCTTTTCCGGTCCCCGAAGGCGGGAGCCGAACCGGCAGCATCCCGGAAGGGACCATAGAAGGAGGAGGCGTATTTGACCGCATAGGAGAGGATAGGCAGATCGGTCCGGCCAGCCTCATCCAGAGCGTTGCGGATGGCCAGCACCCGTCCGTCCATCATGTCCGAGGGAGCCACCATATCCGCTCCCGCCTGGGCGTGGGAAACGGCAATCCGGGCCAGACGCTCCAGAGTGGGGTCGTTGTCCACCTCCTGGCCGTGGAGGATGCCGCAGTGGCCGTGGGAGGTGTATTCACACATGCAAATATCGGTAACCAGGTAAATATCCTTGCCGAAATGCTCCTTCAGCACCCGAAGGCCCTGCTGGACAATGCCTTGATCGTCATAGGCGCCGCTGCCCTCGGGGTCCTTGTGGGCAGGCAGACCGAAAAGCAGGAAGCGGCTCACCCCTGCCTTTAAAGCCTGCTCCACCTCCCGGCAGACCTGATCGTCAGGGCTCAGGTGAAAATGTCCCTCCAGGGAAGGGATCGGGTCGTGAATATCCTTACCCTCTTTGAGAAACAGGGGAAGAATCAAAGAGGAAGGGCTGATGCGGGTTTCCCGTACCATCTCCCGCAGCAGCGCTCCGCCCCGCAGGCGGCGTGGTCTTTTGAGCATCACAGGGTCATTCCTTTCACAAGTGTTATCAGAGAATCAGCGGAAGCCTCCTCCGCCATCTGAATATTCATACCGGCTTCCCGGGCCGCCTCAGCGGTGCGGGGACCGATGCACAAAGCGGTTTTTCCTGTCAGGGCCCCTTCCGGCAGCGCCTTTTCCAGAGAGCGGACACAGCTGGCGCTGGTAAAGACCGCCGCGTCAAACTCCGGCGGCAGCTCCTCAGGTGTCAGGGGCAGGGTATCATATACCACCACTTCCCGGCAGGGGATCCCCCCCTCTTCCAGTACCTTGGGCAGTTCCCGGGAGGCCAGATTCCCTCGGAGAAGGAGGGGCTGATCCCCGGGCCTCAGGAAGCCTTCCTCTATCATCTGCTTAGCCATCTCCAGTCCGTTATAGACTCGGGGAACAAAATCTGCCCGGATTCCCATGGCTTCCAGGGCGGCGGCGGTACCCTTACCCACAGCGGCAAAGGCTTTCCCCGTCAGGCTCCGGGCATCCAATCCCTGAGACCACAGCACCCGCTGGAATGCTTCCACTCCGGCGGCGCTGGTGAAGATGACGGGACCCGGCTCTTTGAGAACCTCTGGGTCGAAGTCCCGAAAAACGGTGCGGATCATGGGAGCGGAAAACACCTGGGCCCCCAGCTGTTCCAGTACCGGAACCAGACGCTTCTGAGCTCCCTCGTCCCGGGTCAACAGCACCCGCAGGCCCTTGAGAGGCAGTCGGTCAAACCAGTCCAGCTCCTCCGACAGGCTGCACACCGGTCCCACCACCAGAATGGCCGGTGGAGAAACAGCAGCGGCGGCAGCTTCCTGTTCTATTCTGTTCAGGGGCGCAAGCACCTTCCGCTGGGCGGGGGTCGTGCCCCGTTCGATCACAGCGGCGGGGGTGTTTTCATCCATCCCGGCGGCCATCAGCCCCCGGCAAATCTCACCCATGGAGGAAACGGACATAAGAAACACCAGGGTTCCGTGGAGGCGCACCAGGGCTTCATAATCCAGAGACAGAGCTCCATCCGCCCGCTTGTGTCCAGTGATGATATGAACCGAGGAGCAAAAATCCCGATGGGTCACCGGAATTCCTCCATAGGCAGGCACCGCCAGGGCGGAAGTGACCCCCGGCACCACCTGGAAGGGAATTCCATTCTGCACCAGCAGCTCCAGCTCTTCCCCCCCACGGCCAAAGAGGAAGCAGTCACCCCCCTTGAGACGAACTACCCGATGACCTGCCTGAGCCTCCTCCAGGAGAATCCGGTTGATCTCCGGCTGGGGAATGGGGTGGCGTCCGGCGGTTTTGCCCACGTCGATCCGCCGGGCCTCCGACGGAATCAGCTCCAAAATCTCCCGGCTCACCAGGCGGTCATAGACCACCACCTCCGCCTGGGACAGCGCCTCCAGTCCCTTTCTGGTGAGAAGCCCTGGGTCTCCGGGACCTGCTCCCACCAGGATGACGCAGCCTTTTTCAGACACAGGCCTCCGCCTCCTTTCGGATCAGTTCCGCCAGGCGGCGGCCCAGTTCTTCTCCCTCTGATGCGGGGCCGGAAAGGGTGCGCTTGATTCTCCGCTCATCCTCCGGTCCGGCATAAAAACCGGTAAGGGTGAGGGTTTCTCCATTGAGGCGGCCATGAGCGGCCACCGGGGCGCTGCATCCGCCATCCAAAGTACGGACAAAGCTCCGCTCCGCCCGGGTCAGCAGTTCCGCCTGTGTATCGTGGAGAGGACGGAGGAAGGAAACATCAAAATCCCGCCGGGCCTGCACCGCCAGTACCCCCTGGCAGGCGGCGGGAAGCAGTTCCTCCGGTTCAAAGAGCCGGTGAATCCGTTCTTCCAGCCCCAGGCGACGGAGCCCCGCGGCGGCCAGCACCAAAGAGCCGTATTGACCATCGTCCAGCTTTTTCAGCCGGGTCTGAACATTACCCCGCACCGGCTCCACCCGGCAGCCGGGGAAAAGCTCCTTCAATTGCAGGGCACGACGCTTGCTGGCACAGCCGATGGGACGGCTCAGGTCCAGAGACTGCTGCCCCTGAGGCAGCACCAGAGCATCCCGGGGATCATCCCGGCAGGTTACAGCCACAATGGGCAGCTCCTCCGGCAGCTCCATGGGCAGGTCCTTAAAGCTGTGGACAGTCAGGTCCACCCGGCCATCCAACAGGGCAGCGTCCAGTTCCCGGACAAACAGCCCCTTTCCGCCGATTTGATCCAAAGTACGGTCCAGAATCAGGTCTCCGGTGGTTTTCATAGTTACCAGCTCCAGCTCCATTTCCGGGTACAGCTGATGGAGCCTGTCCATTACCAGCTGAGTTTGAATGACAGCCAGACGGCTGTCCCGGCTGCCCAATCTAATTTTCTGTTTCATCACGCAGCGCCTCCCTGATCTTATGGGCCGTATGGGCCACATGGGTGTGGTTGACCCCGTCCCCAGCCATGGCCACCACTGTGGTACCGTTGGGGACAACGGCGGGGAAGAAGAAAGTACATTCCTCCCGGTTGTCCGCTACCGAAACGGGAATCCGCCGGTGCCGGGCCAGCAGCCCTATCTGACGGTTTACCTCCCGGTCATTGGTGGCAGCCACCGCCATGGAAGCCTCCTCCAGGTCCTCCGGCTCAAAGGGACGCTGCTCCCATTGGATGCGCCCTTCCTCCGCCAGCCGGTACAGCTCCGGCTCCACCCGGGGGGCCACCACTGTCACCGACAGGGCAAACCGCAACAGGGTCATCACCCGCCGGGAAGCGATTTTTCCGCCTCCCACCACCAGGGCTTTCCAGCCGCTGACATCCACGAAAAAGGGAAAATGGGAGAAGGGCGGGGCCTCCCGCAGCTCCTGAGGAGGAGCGGGACGGCGGCGGTACCAGTCCATAAACTCTCCCACATACCGTTCCAGATAAGGCTCCAAGGCCGCCAGAGCCTGCCGCCGCTTTTCCTCCAGCAGCGGTCCGCTGAGGGTGTCCACATCCAGCAGCGTCACCCCCGGCAGCTGTCCCACTTCCGGCTGGATGTCCCGGGGAACCGCCAGATCCAATAACAGCGGAGGTATCCGTTCCAGGGAAGCCAGCCGCTCTGTTTCCAGGGTGTAATGGGGGCTGAGGGTGGCGCTGACCACTCCGTCAAACTCTCCCAGCCGCTCATACCGCTGCTGGTAATCGAAGGCGGTGACACCGAAAGGGATCTCTGCCTGGCGGTATTTGTACTGCCGCAGGGTCATAAACACCTGGCATCCAGCCTCCACCAGGGCACAAGCAGCCAAACGGCCCATCTGACCGTTGCCGATGACCAGCACCCTTTGGGCATGGTGCTCCTGTACTTTTTCCACCACCTGCCGGGCCAGGGAAGCCTCTCCCCGAACCACCGGCGCTTCGGTATGCACCCGTTTGCCGCAGGTGATGGCGGAACGGAACAGCACCTCCAGCACCCCGTCAGCCATCCCTCTGGCACGGGAAAGGGCCACGGCGTTTTTCACCTGGGTGAGGATCTGATCTTCACCGAAGATCCGGGAACGGGCCCCGCAGCACAGCAGGCAAAGGGAACGGGCAGCATCCTCCCCGGTGAGGACAGGGGCATCCCGCTGCGGCAGTTCCAGCAGCCGGCACAGCAGATGGAAGGGATGAAGCTCTGTCCCGTCTGCCAGGGACAGATAGATTTCGGTGCGGTTGCAGGTGGAAATGATCACCGCCCCCAACAGCCCAGGAATCTGACGCATCTGGTCATACAGGGCTTTTTGCTGAGGGACAGTGAGGGAGAAGCACTCCCGCTGTTGAATGCCGGCAGTGGTGTGGTCCACCCCGGACATGGCGATATGAAGCAAAATGGTCCTCCTTACAGGCTTTGGCGGCAAACAAAAACACCCCCTCCGGCGGAAGGGGCGTTGGACCCGGCGAACTGTCGGGATGCGCCGATCCATACCTCGTGAATCGTCTCAGTGACAGGACGGCGCCGGTAATCTGGCTGGAAGGGAACACCTTCTTCACAGTGGCGGGACCGCGCGGGACTTTCACCCGCTTCCCCGGAGCCGCCGTCCTCCGGCTGAAAACAGCCGGTCATACAGTATTTATTATAATCCATCAGGGGGCTGCCCGCAAGGGGGAAGGGCTTCCAGAAACAGGTTTTTCAGAAGATGCTGCCGCAATCGGTGATGGTTTCCAGCAGATCCTGACGGAACAGAGGGTCCGAAGGCTCCAGGCTGTTAAGCACCACCCCATCGCTGCCGTTCTTGGCGGTGGAATGGACAAAGCGGCCTTCTCCAATGTACATGGCTACATGGCCGGGGAAGAAGATCAGGTCGGCGGGCTTTAATTCCTCCCTGGAGATGGGATGGAGGGGAAACCCTTCCTTGATGGCGGCATCCCGGTAGATGATGATCCCATTATTGAGATATACCTGGGAGCAGAGCCCGGAGCAGTCGATGCCCAGAGGGCTTTTGCCGCCCCAGCGGTACTGGGTACCCATGTATTCCAAAGCGTCCGACACCAGTTTTTTCCGCAGCTCTTCCTCATCGGCAGGGTCCCAGTCGGTGATATATGGGCCCAGAAAGCCTTCCTTGGTGTAGCCCTCCCGTCCATCACCGGTCATCACCCGCAGCCAGCCTTTTTCATCCGGCTCCGACAGGGGAGAGAGGATGCCGCCCCGGGGCAGGGAAGCCACCCAGCCTCCCTGGACCTTGGGAGCGTTCAGCACATCCATATAGCCCCGGCGGACCAGCAGTTTTTTCTGCCCTTCCCACCGAGTTACAGTCTCCTGGTCCAGACAAAGGTCGCCCGCCCGGGCAAAGCCCTCATAGCGGTAATGGGTGCGGACCTTGTACCAGCCGGGGAGGGAATCCTCCAGCACCTCCACCACCATGCCGCAGAGGACCTCATCGGCCAGCTCCAAAGTATCAGGATGGACCATCAGGGGAGCAACAGGAGGAATCACAACAGCAAAGCGGGCCATCTTCAGCACCGTCCTTTCATATAGTCATAGGCAAGGCGGCTCAGCTGCCCTACCACCTTGTTGTCCCCCTCAATTTTGGGGGTGCTGGAAACAAATACGCCCAGATAATAGGGATGCTCCGGCAGACAGAAGATGCCGCAGTCATGGTTGAGATAATCAAGCCCTCCGGTTTTGTGGGCCACCTGCACATCATCGCTGATGTATCGCAAAAACTGATCGGTGGAGCGCTGCCGCAGAAGAATATCCCAGGCTACGCCGCAAAGTTCTGGGGTCAGGATCTCCCGGCGGTACAGGGCTGCAAACAGTTTGTACTGATCCCAGGGGGAGGTGTAGTTGTTTCTTCCCTCCTCGATGGCCTTCCAGTCCAGCATCTTCCGCTCCACCCGGCTTTGTTCCAGGCCGTGGGCGGCACACCAGGCATTGATGGTATCCATTCCCAGCAGGTCAATGAGGACATTGGTACAGGTGTTGTCACTGGTGACGATCATCCAGTATAACAGCTCCCACAAGGGAAAAGTACCGGGTCCCAGATCAAAAAATTCGCTGTCCTCCAGAATCACTTCCCGGTCCACCTTTACCGGCTGTTCCAGGGCCAGTTTTCCCTCCCGCACCTGCTCCAGGGCGGTGCAGAGGATGGGCGTTTTAATGGTGCTGGCGGAAACCACCCGGGTTTTTCCCCCCAGATCGAAAAGGGGTTCTTCCCCCAGGGGGATGCAGAGGGCGCAGATGTGGGCGGGATTGGCTTCCACCAGTGCCGCCGCCTGTCTTTTCAGTTCTTCCTTTATCATAAGAAGCTCCTTTCCTTATTCCAGCACCGTCACAGTCCCGGCATCAGCATCCAGGGCGACCCGGACGCCCATGGGAAGGGACATGGTGGGCAGGCAGTGGCCGCAAACCAAATCCTGGAGGGTGGGTACGCCCACCGGCGCCACCACCTCATCCAGCACCTGCTGCACTGTCAGGCTGCGGGAGGGATCGGGGGCTGTGCAGTTGGTAAACGCCCCCAGCAGGATGCCTGCGCACCGGGCCAGTTTGCCGCTGTTGCGCAGATGGGTGAGCATACTGTCCAGGCGATAGGGCTTTTCATCCACATCCTCCAGGAACAGGATCTTTCCGGTGGTGTCGATCTCATAGGGGGTGCCCATAGAGGAAGCTACCAGGGAAAGATTGCCTCCTGTCAGCACGCCCTCCCCCTTGCCGGGGACCAGGGTGCCAACAGGACATTCCGGCGGATTTTCCACAGTAGTGAAAGCAGGACCAAAAAGAGCTTGACGCAGGCTTTTCATGGTATAATCATCCAGCCCCTTGTACCATTCGGTGGAGGGCATGGGGGTGTGCCAGGTGGCAAAGCCGCAGGTTTGATTGAAAAGAATATGTAAGGCTGTGATATCGCTGTAACCGCAGAAAAACTTGGGATGGGCAGCGATCATCTCCAGATCCAGCAAGGGGATCACCCGCTGGGCGCCATAACCGCCCCGGATGCACAGAATGCCGTCGATGGCGTCGTTGGAGAAAGCGGCGTTAAGGTCGGTGGCACGCAGCTGATCCTCCCCTGCCAGATACCCATGAGCTTGTGTGCAGCTGCGGTAGATCACCGGCTCCAGACCCAGCGCCCGCACCGTCGAAACCGCCGGTTCCAGCCGTTCAGAGGGTACCGGACCGGAGGGGGCCACCAAAGCCACACGGGCCCCGGAAGAAAGCTGTTTTGGATGATACATAAAAGACGGCTCCTTTCCTTGAACACCTTTCCCCAGCCGGAGCCAAATCGGAACAAATCTCAGGCGGCAGTCAAAACGCCTGGGAAAGGGGGATCATCCCCCAGGCGGGGAAAGAAAAATTTTCTTGTTCCATCCTACCACACCGGGGCGGGCGGGTCAATGGGAAAGGTGCGTCCCCCTCCAAAACAGAAAACCGCCTTTCACCCTTTCTTCCCCCCGGAACGGGAAAAGGAGCGGGGCGCTGCAGTCAGCCGTCTTCGGAAAGATGATCTGTTTCTGTTGGGAGAAAACGGGCATGAAGCCGGGGCAAAACGGTCTCCCGGGGCCTTTCCGGCTGTTTTTCTCCCCATCTTTCCATTCTTCTCCTACACGCTGTAAAATTGTTTACAAAGCCCGGCTTGTTTCCATCGCCAAAATCCGATATAATAGGGTATGTTTCTGGAATGGCCTGCATGAAAAAGCGCCGTTTCTCGCCGCCCCGGAGGCGGATTGATTTGATCAACCTGATTCAGACCTGATCCCAGGTCCTTTGAGGGAGGTTTTTTTTTGAATTTTATCGCTCATCTTTTTGATTTGCCCATTGCCCTGGGCTACACCGTGGTGCTGCCTGTGCTGCTGCTGGTGGTGGGGCTGGCGGTGGGGCTCAAGCCGGTAAAGGCGCTTCAGGCGGGCTTTACCGCCACCTTTTGCCTGGCCGGCGCAGCCGCCCTCATCAGTCGATTTACCGCTTGCCTGCTGGAGCTGGGGCAGCAGACCATCCAGACCACTGGCGCCGCCCTGACGGTTACCGATGCCGGATGGCGTGTCTCCTCCCTGATCGCTTCCGCCTCCCGCATCGGGCTGTATATGGTTCCTGTCTGTATTCTCATCAACCTGGTGCTGCTGTTGGCCAAAGCCACCCGCACCATCAATCTGGACATCTGGAGCTATTGGCAATCTGCTTTTGTGGGCGCAATGGCGGAATCCCTCACCGGCAGCTTTGCCGGCGGAATGATCACCGCCAGCG
>CASFXA010000041.1 GCA_949298535.1 uncultured Oscillospiraceae bacterium | reverse complement strand
TACAATTTCCTTTCATACCTGGTTAAGGAGATCGAAGTGGGCAGCGGTGGAAATGATTTTGACATTGCGGACAAAATCACTGCCTCTAATTTCCGTCAGAAAAAGACTGGGGAAAACACACACGAGATTGAATCCAAGCCGGAGGTTAGCTTGCCGACACCCAATGAGGTCTTTATGGATGAAGCCGTGAAAAAGAAGCTGTCCGAGATCATCGACGAGATCAATGCAGCGTATAACAAAAACTTCGATGTTGACGTAGCTTCTAAGTCTGCATTGCAAATGAGAGACATTCTGCTGAAGAATGGACATCTGCGGGACAGTGCACGGAATAACTCACTGAAAGATTTTCGCTTTGCCTATTTTGACGCCGTGCAGGATGCTCTGATTGCCGGGTATGAACAAAACCAGGACTTCTTTGCCCTTCTGCTTGATAACGACGAAAAGAAGCGGGAACTGATGCAGGTGTTCCTGGAGGATATTTATAAGCGATTAAGAGAGTAATAAAATAACATACAGCATGCGTAACGTATACAATAAAATGTAATCAAATGGAGGTATTATTAATGTTAGAATATTCTTCTGTGTGCTATAAGAATAGTTTCCTCAATCAAGTTATTGTCCGAGTCGATTTTGCTCAATTTATTCAGACAAATATGGTGTTTGATGAGAATATTGAAAAAGAAATACTGAAAATATTCCCTCGACGTGGGAAAGATCAAATTATTCGTTTTAATTCTATTAATGTAGTGTTTGACCAGAAAAACAATGGCCTACCAAATGCCAACGGTGAAATTATCGAAGGAATTCAGAGAGAGTATTTTACTAATGACGGTGGAAGCAAGTTGATCTTAACGAATAAGTTTATTATTTTTGAAATCAATAAGTATGTCAGCTTTGAACTGCACAAGCAATGGTTTCAGTCGATATTGCTTGTACTTTTTCAAAAAAATAGAGTATCTGCGACTCGAACTGGTATTCGTTATATTAATATTTTTGACACATCCAAAATCAAACTGCAGAAAAAATATTTTGCTTCAGAAATTGCTTCTTCTTTGTATGTAAGAATTGCAGAAGAACAAACACCTCGTCTAATAAGGTCAATGCATATGGCTGAATATCGTGTTGATGAAATGACTATGAATTTTAGATATGGAATGTTTAATCCGGAATATCCCAATTTCTTGAAGAAAAATGATTTTGCATTAGATTTCGATTTCTTTTCAAACGAGATTATTGATTCATCTGATGAAATTCTTCAAGTGCTTGATAAAGGTCACAACGAGATACAATCTATGTTTGAGCAGTCTATTACAGACTCACTACGTGAGGTGATGGACATTGAATAAGTATCTTGAGAGTATTGAGTCAATGGAGCAGGTTGGTACTGCTCCTTATAAACAAAGCCCACCTGATAGTGCAGTAGTATTAGAGATGAGTTCAGATACACCATCTATGACATATGCAGAACCTCCTGCATATGAAGAGATTATCCAAGATTCAGTTTCGTATACGGCACCACAAAAAGTAATTATAAGAAGATATAGATTAAGGAAGTAAAAGGACATGGCAACTAAATCAAAAGCATTTCGAAGTAGCTCGACAGATCAAATTTGTCAAGGAGATATTTTTAAAAATGTAAAGTATAGTTATATCGATTCCGAAGACGGCGAAAGCGTAAATATTGTTGAGTATGAATTTCCGTTAGCACTTATAATTAGCCAAGCATGTGATGTTATTGCTATGGAAGATCTTACAGTTAAAAAGTGTGGTAAACCCGCAAAATTTATGCCTTCAATATTAATGTGCCCGATTTATGAGCAAAGTGCTGCAAAATCAGGTCAGCATATCAAAGAAGCTTTTGAACAGCTGGCATTGAATTTTGAAAGCGAGAACACTTATCAAGGAGATGATTATAAAGTCGCAAAGAGAGATTGGCATTATAGAATTCATGCATTAACGGTTAACGTTGACGAAAAAGATGTAATAGAAAATGCAGTTATTGATTTTAAACATTATTTTACAGTTCCAATGACGTATCTTATTGCCCACAAAAAAGATCGAATCCTTCATTTGGATGATTTATTTGCGGAGCAAGTAACTCTTAAGTTTTCTACTTATTTAGCGAGAGTGGCAATTCCATAATAGACTGCAAGGCAAATAGTTAAGCTTAAGAGTCAGGTGCGAGTAGAAGTAATAAATCAGCCGAGCAGCATCCCACTGCCCGGCTGATTCACTTCATTTAGTTGCTGATTTATTCCTCCATGACCTCAAGCATCATTCTGGCACCCAGCTTAAAGCTGTTCTGGAACAGCAGGCACTCTGCCATGGTTTGATACTCACGAACAGCATCTGTGTATCGAGAGAACAGTTCTTTCTGTTCATCCGTCATAGTAGCCAGAAGCTTTTCCTCATTTCGGATAATCAGGCGAAGCACTTCTTTGTATTCCTTGCAAGCGTTTGTATCATATTCGATCGGTTCAATGTTGCCATACCAAAATTCTTCCAGAATTCTCATACGGCATCCTCCCCATAGATCAGCTCTTGGAGGATGATTTCCTCTGCACGATTGCGGATGTTATTCATGGCTCCGACCCATGCCATCTGATCCTGCGCTTTCAGCTACTCATTGATACCCTCTTTCTCTGCCAGTTGTGTTACGAGCAGATGGAGTTTGTTGCGTGCCTGGGTGTCAATATCAGCCAGATAGCTGTGCAATCCTCCGCTGAGAACAAGATCGGAATAGAGCATGGGGCGATATTCTTTTAGGTATTGCTGGTGCTTTCTACCCCACATACCGATGGGGGCTATATCCGGTTCATTCAGCATTAAGCAGGGAATGTAGTAGTCTCCTTGGAGTTCATACCAAAGGCCGTTGCTTTGATCATAGATGTATTTTTCCATTATGCTGTCCTCCGTGTGTGAATTTAATTTTGAGGTGAAGACAAGAACAGCAACCAAGTTTCTTTCCCTACTGTTGTCCTGCGTCGCCCTGGGCAGCGATATGCAAGGCACACATAAGGAGCAAAACTTGTTTTTCGTGCGCTATGCACGGGGATGAAAATTAGAACATGATGTACGGAAAAACCGCAGTATTAAGCCAAAAATCAGGTGGAAAGCGAAGAAATCACCGGGTGTTTGACAGGGTCAGCACCAAGCCCTTGAAGTTCAGCAAGCGCTAATCTCACTTACCCAAGAGATAATTTCCCTGATTTTTCAGAAGAATCCCGCAGGCCAAACGGCTTGCGGGATTTTTGTCTTTTTGCGGCAACGGCGGTTTTCTGCCGGGAAAATAGTGCTTGCAGAATGGTGCTACATCCTGTAGAATAAAAGCCAGACAGTTTGAAAGGGGAATGGAATGGTGACGCCCAGGGAAATGATGACCCTGGCCCAAAAGGAGTCTGCCCGGTTGCTGGGTTGTTGTTGGGAAGATTTGGCTGGGGGAACAGATTTGGTGCTCCCCCGGAAAAACGCTTCCGGAAAAAGGGGAAGCGCCGCTCCTTTTTGTTTTCTGGTGTCCTACGGCAGCTGTACAGTGGCGGCGGCAGATACCGGGGCCGTGGAAGCCCTCCAGACCTATTTCAAGCGTTTTCCCCGGCAGGCAGACCGGATGGAAACCCCCGCCCTTTATGCGCTTAACAAGCTGTTGGAACCTTTGGGACAAGGGATCTGCTTTCAGTCGGAATATTTTCTTCCGCTCCGCCTCTCTCAAACAGAGGATTGCCCTTGGAAAACGGTGGTATTGACAACGGAACAGCTTGCGTCCCTGGACAGCGCTTCATGGCCCAACGCCCTCACGGCCCATCACCGGCATTTGGACCGGATCGGGGTAGCGGCTTTGGATGGTTGCGAGATGGTGGGACTGGCCGCCTGCTCGGAGGACAGCCCCCTTTTGTGGCAGATTGGCATTGATGTTCTCCCCTCTGGTCGGAGAAAAGGGATCGCCGTTTCCTTGGTGAAGCAACTGGCACGGGAAGTGCTGGCGCGGGGAAAGGTGCCGTTTTACGGGGCCGCCTGGTGCAATATTCCGTCGGTGCGCTGCGCTGTTTCGGCAGGATTTGTTCCGGTATGGAATGAAGTGACGACAGCTCCATTGGAGGAAATCCGGAGGATGATGGAGGGAGAAAGGGTACTTTTTTAAAGTGAAAAGGAAAGTTTTTCCCATTTTTGCTGCATCCAACCGGGGAAAAGTGGTATAAAACCCAGATATAGGGGTAAAATAGAAGTGCTTTTCCCTGTTTTTGCAAGAACGTCTGATTTATTCTGCAAAAAACAGAATTCCTTGAAAGGAAGACAGTTGCAGCTGAAAAAGATACAACCCCTTTTTTAAAGGTGAAAAGAGAGGCTGAAAACCGCTTTTAAAGCCGTTTTGTCAGGTGTCGGAACCGATTGTTGAATGGATGAGGCGCTTTTCTAAAAAAATGTGAATACAGGCTATATTTAACAGGGAATCGTTGTTTATTCCGCCTAAAAAACTTCTCGAATATGGTGGAAAAACCATTTTGAAAGGGGCTTCAGGGACCTTTTCCTTCCTTGACAAGATTTTTCGGATGCAATATAATAGCAAAAGCTTTGCAGGAATTCCTGCTGTGCATTGCTTTTTAGTCCCCCGGGAGGAAGGGCTTCCATGTGTTTTTCCGGCGCTTCAGACGCCCGCCCTTTCCTGCCTGAGGAGAAAAGCCCCGCCCTTTCAGGGAACCGCCAGGAAGTCCCAAAGAGAATAAAAAGGAGAACTGTATGGATCAAATTAACCCACGACGAATACTCAAAGGAGCGCTGCACCTGATTTTCAGCAAAACGGTGCTGTTCAGCGCTCTGGCGGTAGCTTTGTCCGCCGTTATTTTTGCCGTATCCTATCTCAACAACGTCATCTATATTGTGGATGGAAACACCACCACCGTCACCGTCACCACCGAGCGGGACGCCATGAAGATTCTGGCGGCGGAGAACATCATCACCACCGCCAACGACCGGATCACCTATGAGGCGCCTTCCATCGGCAGCAGCGGTCAGCTGGTGATTCAGCGGGGGTTCCCTGTGTCGGTCACCGTGGACGGCGCCACCCACACCGTCAATTGGATCGAGGGCCAGGTGGAGGATCTGCTGGAAACCACCGGCGTCACCCTGGGAGCCCATGACAAGATCACCCACGAGATCGACCACGAGATGCGCCCCTATGAAAATGTGGTCATCACCCGGGTGGCCTATCGCTCCTATGACGTCCCTGTCACCCTGCCCAAAGAGGTGACCTACAAGAGCACCAGCGTCATCAAGTACGGCACCAGCCGGGTCCTTCAGGCAGGCAGCGACGGCCTGCGGATCGACAGCTATGACGAGATCCTGGAGGACGGCCAGGTGGTGGAAACCCTGCTGGCCAGCTCCACCGTCACCAAGGAGCCCACGGAGGAGATCATCCTGGTGGGGGACGGCAGCGCCATTTCCCGGCTGGACTACAGCGCTTCCTATCCCCTGGACGCCAACGGCGTGCCTGTCAATTATAAATATGTGCTGCATAACCAGCGGGCCACCGGCTACTGGAGAGCGGGACGGGCCTGGGGAGCCAGCGGGGAATACTGTATGGCCGGCACCGTGGCGGTCCGCTCCAATGAGATTCCCTATGGAACCAAAATGTATATCCGCACTCCTGACGGCAGTTTCATTTATGGCTATGCAGTGGCCAACGACACCGGCACCGGACTGATGCAGGGAATCATCGATGTGGACTTGTTCTATGAGACCTATGAAGAGAGCTGTCTGAACAGCGTCCGCTGGGTGGATATTTATATCCTGGAATAACAACAGGTTACGGCAATCAATTAAACAGGGGGAGCGGCCTGAAAGGCAGCCACTGAGAAGGTTTGAAAACAGACCGACTGAACGGCTGGCAAGGAGGCTGCGGCAAAAAGCGAACAGCGGGTAAGAGGTCAAAGACATCTTGCCCGCTGTTTTTATGCCGTGTGGGACGATGGAACGGTGTTTTGAGGCTTTCGGGGGATATGATGTCTTCTTTGTTTCCGCCCGCTACAAGCTGCATGGGATTTTTTCCCTCTGAATATCCCCGCTGATGTGGAAAATGTTACGAAAGAGAACCACATTTTGGGGATAGAATGGAAGGCCCCGGTTGCCTTTGTTTCGCGTCCATAAAGCCGTATGGGGCAAGGATTTTTCACCCCTCTGTCGGGTGACACATCCTCATGGGTTGAGGGCTCAAGCGGTTTATCCGTTTGCGTTCTGTTGGCTGCCTAAAAGCAAAGGGGAACTTTGGCGGGGCTTCCACTCAGTGCGCCTTCAAATCGTGTTGAATATCGTCGCTGATTCCCCTTAAAAGCGGGACAGATGCCGGATATAACCGGTGGGATTGGAATGACGATGTTCGCCGCTTCCGGCGCACCGGCGGCTGCTTTTACAGGGCAGCAAATGGTGCTTTCTGCTTCTCATTTTCTGACGTATCCATTTCTTTTCGCAGTAAGCGCAGGGCGGCCTTCCGTCTGCGGAAGATGATACTGCTGCAACCTCCGAATAGCCTTCCGGTTTCTGAACCGGGACCGTACCGCAAAAGCAAGGCTTTCCGCTGTTTTGTCGTTGTCCGGCAGCTGAATGATTATGTTTCTGTTTTATCAAGATATTCTTCCAAGCAAATCCCCTGTTGGTATATTTCTGTCGCTGCTTCTACTCCGACATATCGGTAGTGCCATATTTCCTCTGCGATGCCGGTGAGATCGGTCTTGGCCCCAGGATAGCGGAAGATAAAGCCATATTTATAGCTGTTTTGTTCCAGCCAAAGATAGAGATCGTAGGTGGCGCCATTGATGTCTACTGCAATGCCAAGCTGATGCTCGCTGTATCCGGGGACGGCAACCCACTGTTCAGCCTCTTTGACAGCTTCCTCCTTTGCATATCCCTCTTGCCTGTATTGAGCAATTTTATCCTCATATAATTGCTGCTGCTCCTTTGCGGTTCGGTAGCCGCGATCCTTTCCATAGGGGTATTTTTTCATCATATCAGCGCAAGGGCTTCTGTTTGTGATTTTTTGCATGAGAAAATATGAAGATTTTCCTAAGGCGGGATTCTGGCCCTCGAGGCGTACGGTGCAAAACGCCCCGGAAAATGACCGTATCTTACCCGGCGCGCAACCCCACATTGTTGCCCCCAATGTGTATGCGGGCCCATGCAGGAGCTTTGGTGGAGAACGGGAAAGCAGGAGGACAGGCAGACCGCTGAGTAAAAAAGAAAAAGCGGTATGGCACAGCAATTTGCCATACGGCCCTGAAAAATACCATTGCTTGCTGATGGGTGTGCTGCTAAAGCCGCTCCCCCTGTTGATATGCCCCGTTGTTTGACGCGCCGGGGAGGCCGGGTCCCGGGCGCTTGTACAGCCGGATATGAGATTTTTCAGATCAGAAAACAAAAGGGACGCCCCCATCCGCCAGGTATGGAGATGTCCCTTCGATTTTTTTGAGACTCAACTGCCAGACCTGAGCCTGCGCTTCTTCCCACAGACCAGGGCGCCGCTCCTTTGGAATGACTCCGGCGGTGGGGCAACAGAAGGTTCCCCCGAAGGAAGCCCTCCTTTCCGCCTCTGGTCCTTTGCTGATTCTCCATTCCAGGAAAAGCGGGTTTCCCCTGGAGTTGGACAGGGATTGCGACGGCGCCGCTGAATTGTCCGGGAATGGGCTTCCGGCAAAGCCTGGGATATAATTGGCCTCAGGCCTTTGGCTGCGCCACCCAGGCGATTCCCGCGCTGCCGGGGCCCACATAGGCTCCCATCACCGGGCCGATTTCACAGTGGCCGCAGCCGGTGATCCCTGCCGTTTCCTCCAGGCACTGCTCCAGCTGTGCCGCCAGCTGGGGAGCCTGAGCCGACCCCAGCACCGGCGGACAAACCGGATCGAAGCCCTCCTGAACCAGCTGTTGGGCGATCCACTGGCAGGCGGCGGCATCTCCCCGGGACTGACTTTCCAGAGCCAGATTCCCCTGGGTCAGGCTGACCACGGGGCGCAGGGAAAGGAGCTTGCGCAGCAGCCCCCCGCCGGCGGAAAGTTTGCCGCTGCGGCGGAGATATTCCAGGGAACCCACCGCCACCAGCACCCGCAGCCGCTGTTTCAGCTCTTCCAGCCGGGCGGCGATTTCCCCGCCGGAAGCCCCCAGGTGGCGCATCCGGATGGCCTCATTAATCAGAACCATGGAACCCAGGGAGACGCTGCCGGCGTCAATGATATGGATACGTTCCGGACCCACCAGGCGGCTCCTGGCTTTCAGGGCCTCCTGACAGGTGTCGCTGAAGCGGGAAGAATGGAAGATGGCCACCACCTCATCCGCCTCCTCCAGACGCAGGGAAAAAAGCTGCTCAAAAACCAGGGCCTCCACCGCTCCGGTGACGGGGAGGGACTTGGCCCGCTCCAGCTTCTGATAGAATTCCCGGGGGGTCAGATCGATCCCGTCCTGATACTCCCGCCCGTCGATGGTGATGTGGAGCGGGACGGCGGTGAGATCCAGCTGTTCCAGCTCCTGCTGGGAATAGCCGGCGGTGCTGTCGATAATCATTTTAACGGACATGGCAGATCCCCCTTTTTTTGTTATTCCTCCAGAGGAAGGTTGGTTTCCACCGGGATGTATCGTTCTTCCTCTTCCAGGGAGCTGAACCACTGGGCCAGCTCCTCCAGGGCGGACACCAGGGCCAGCAGCTGCTGGCGGTCCAGGCAGTCCATTACGCCGCTCACCAGCCGGTCGTGAAAGAGCTGGTGGAAGCGGTTGGCCTCCAGGGCCGCCTCGGTGGGATAGATCCACACCATCCGCCGGTCCTCTTCCCGTTTGCGCCGGGTGAGAAATCCCTTGTTCTCCAGGGTCTTGACGGCGGTGGTGAGGGTGCCCATGGTCACCCCCAGGCGGCGGGAAATTTCTCCCATATTGTTGATCCCCGCCTCCTGGGCCAGAAAGACCGCTTCGATGATATGAAACTCATTGACCGACAATTTTCCCTGGTCGTAGGAGGCCAGAACCTTCTCCTCCCAGCGGAGGACCTGGTTGAAATCCTGCACCAAAAAGCGGTGAATTCCCTGACGAATCTCTTCCATTGGCAATTTCCTTTCCATTGCCTAAGACCTGTCTCTCTTTCCGACAAGCCGGCGGCTGCTTTTCACGATGGGGCGGGGAACAGCCCCGTTTCCGATTCTGTTCACAGGGGACAGATATTTTTCCGCCGCCTTTCCGGCGGCGATTCTATTCTGATTTTATTATAAAATAGTTCCCCATTTGGGGCAAGGAAAAAATGTAAAATCCTTTGCTGCGGCGCCATGAATGGTTGGGGACAAACGGCGGCCCCGTTCCGGCGTCAGGGATGACGGCGCGCCGGGACGGGGCGGATGGGTTATGTACCCTCGGTCCGCTGGGGACGGGGGAGCTTACGCCAATTCTTCCTTACGGATACCGAAAATAAGCCGCAAAATCCCGGACAAGAGCCGGGGGCTTTTTACCACCACGATCTTCAAAGCTGTCACCTCCCTTTCCGTTTGTCTGTCCGGCCTTCTTATTTCCGTCCGGCGCTCAATCCCAGAAGAATCAAAAAGAAAGCGGACAGAACCACCACCAGCCGCAGGGAAAACACCAGAGATAGCAGCACCCCCGCCCCAAAGCAGACGCAGGCCAGGGGAATCCAGCAAGGACCGGAACGCCGGCATCGTTTCATCCTTCATCCTCCTTTTCCGCGGCCCGGGATGGGGCTTCCCTCCAAGGCGGTTTCATTTCATTATACGCCAGGGAAAAGAAAGGGTGCATTAGCAGAAGTAATACCCATTCCAATGAAATTAATTTTGTTAATAAGTCGGTTGAAAGTGTGGAAAAGTAGAAATGGAGATGGTGAATTTGGTGGAAAATTTGCACAAAATGAGACCAATCCGCCGAAAAAGCGGAACTGTTTGGGTGGAAAACGGGAAAAAATCGGTGGAAAACTAGGTTGAAAGTGTGGAAAGGTAAAATATTCAAGGCGTTTATTACCCCCTGTATAAGAGCTGAATCGGCTCTGGAAGCGGGTTGAAAGGCCTTTTTACCCCATATCTGGTGGGGATGGCGGATCCCAGCCTTTTTTCTCCACAAAATATGGGGTTCCGGTGAAATTTTTCCTGAGAAAAAATAATGGCCGGTCCGCCGTTTTGGGGGAGGGCCGGCCAAAAAAGGCGTTGCAGTAAAAAATGCGTTTTGTGACCAAAAAGAGAAATTTTTCCTGCAAAAACTGACGCCTGGGGGAAGGAGAATGATTTTCGCCGGAGGCGTTTTCCCCCCAGGGGCAACACCATAAAATTTCTTCCCCCAGTGACCAGGGGATCAGAGAATCGGACGGGAGACATACCGCCGGCGGCGGTTTCTTCTGGAAGGAGGTCCGCTTCCTTTTCTCCGGCGTTCCAGGGGGACGCTTCTCCCGCTGTCCCGTTTTTCCTGTCTCTGCAAAAAGTCTTCTTCCCCAAAGCCGGCGACAGGGCGTTTCCCCCAAAGAGGAAATGGACCCGGCCCGGAGCCCCTTTCCCCGGGAAAGGCCATGGTTTTCCCCAAGGGAAAGGGGAACTGGCTGACGAAAAGGGATCAGGGCTTGTCCTTGGACCGGGACAGCAGCCCTGCCGCCAGGCTCAGCAGAATGGCTCCGGCCACTCCGGGGGCGCAGGCGGTCAGCCCACCGGAGAGGATGCCCAGCGCCCCCATCTCCTCAATGGCCTCCCGGGTGCCTTTGGCCAGCAGCGCGCCGAAACCGGTGAGGGGGACAGTGGCCCCGGCCCCGGCAAAGTCGATGAGAGGCTGATACAGCCCCAGTCCCCCCAGCACAACCCCAGCCACCACATAGGCCACCAAAATCCTGGCAGGGGTCAGCTTGGTGCGGTCAATGAGCAGCTGTCCCAACAGACAGAGACTTCCTCCCACCAGAAACGCTTTGAGCAGCGCAAACAAATTCATCCTGTCATTTCCTCCCTTCCGTCCCTGCAGCCAGCCACAGCAGATGGGCGATGCTGGGGATGGATTCCCCCTGCTGCACCGCTGTGGGGGACATCAAAGCGCCGGTTGCCACAAAAAGAATATTTTGCAGCGATCCCTCCTGGAGCTGAGGCAGCAGACTGGCGCACAGCACCGAAGCGGAACAGCCGCAGCCGCTGCCTCCGGAATCCACCTGTTGACGCCGGCGGTCATAGAGGAGCAGACCGCAGTCCCGATGGCGGCCCCCCAGAAGGATTCCCTCCCGCTGCAGCAGCTGGAGCAGCAACTGGGATCCTACCTGGGCCAGGTCCCCGGTGACCACCAGGTCAAAATCCTCCGGAGCGGCTCCGGTGTCCTGGAAAAAGCGGGCGATGGTGTCCGCCGCCGCCGGCGCCATGGCCGCTCCCATATTGTTGACATCGGTGATTCCCAGATCCCGGATTCTGCCGGGGGTGACGGCCCGGATCCGGGGTCCGTCCCCCTGCCAGCCCACCACCACCGCGCCGCTGGCGGTGGCTGTCCATTGGGCGGAGGGGGGCCGCTGGCTGCCGTATTCCAGGGGAAAGCGGAATTGCCGCTCCGCCGAACAGAAATGGGAGGAGGTGACCGCCCCCGCCAGGGAGGCGAATCCCCCTTCCACAAACAGGGCGGCCAGCGTCAGGCTTTCCGCCATGGTGGAGCAGGCCCCATATACCCCCAGGAAGGGGATATTCAGATCCCGCAGGCCGTAGGTGGAGCTGATGCACTGATTCAGCAGATCCCCGGCGAAGAGAACCTCCACCTCTCCCGGGGAGAGGGAGGCCTTTTGCAGCGCCAGGTCCAGGGCCTTTTTCTGCATGGCGGCCTCCGCCTTTTCCCAGCTGTCCTGTCCGAAGGCGCTGTCCTGGGAGATGAGATCGAAGGAGGATCCCAAGGGGCCCTCCTGTTCCATTTTGGACCCCACCGCCGCGAAGGACCGGATTACCGGTTCCCCAGAGAGCAGCAGGGTTCCTCCTTGACGTACTGCCATGATGAACGTCCTCCCTTTCTCACAGAATGAAATAGTAGATCACGCCGTACAGCGCCGCGGCGGAGATACCGTATACCAGCACCGGGCCGGCAATGGAGAACATTTTGGCCCCCAGCCCCAGAATCAGCCCTTCGCTGCGGAACTCGATGGCGGAGGAGGACATGGCGTTGGCGAAGCCGGTGATGGGCACCAGCGTTCCCGCCCCTGCCACCCGGGCCACCCGGTCATAAAGCCCCAGGGCGGTCAGCAGCACCGACAGCAGAATCAGGGAAAGGGAGACCAGGGCCGAGGCTTCGTCCCGCTCCATCCCCCGGGCCAGCAGCAGCTCCAGCAGGCTTTGGCCCAGGGCGCAGAAGCCGCCGCCGAAGAGAAAGGCCATGGTTGCGTTTTTCAGGGTGTTGGAGGGGGGCGAAGCCTCCTGGGACATTTGCTGATAATCCTTTGGGGTCAGCGCCATAATGGTCATCAACTCCTTTTCTCTTCCATTGTTTCCTTCCGGAGGCGGTTTATACCTGGGGCGTTCCGCGGCGGGTTCGGGATTTTCCAGGTTTTCTTTTGGAGAAGGCGGGCCTTTGTTCAATACCGCCAAAACAGCGGTTCAAATTTTGGATGGAACCCCCAGAGGCTTTTTTGCTGAAAAGGGAGGTTTTTTCAGCAAATTCACAAGAGGCCCCCTGCGGTTTTTAGAGAAAAGGAGATTTCGATTGCAAAAAGCTATGAAAATATGATGTTTATGAATTTGATTTATGATTTATGCCGTGCTATGCTGAACACAGAACAAACAAGGCGGTCCGCCCGGGGGCCGCGAACCAATTTCCCTCCGTACTGGCCAGGCGGAGGGAGGCAAGACGAAGGAGAGGACCTATGGATCTGGAAAAATACCGCGCCAACTATCAGGAAATCCAGAAGCTGCAGCAGACCAAGAATCTGGATTTCTACGCCTATCCGGCAAAATATTATTGCCATCCCTTCCGCATTGTGGGAAATCTGTACTACATCGGCGATCAGAAGGTTTGTTCCCATCTGGTGGACACCGGCGATGGTCTGCTGGTTTTTGACAGCGGCTTCCCCTGCACCACCCACCTGATGATTCAGGCCATCTGGGAGCTGGGCTTCAACCCCAAAGATGTCAGGTGCATCATTCATTCCCACGAGCATTTCGACCACATCGGCAGCGCCTGTGAGTTCCGCCAGCTGTTCGGCACCCAGCTGCTCATCAGCGAAGCGGGCGCCCAGGTGATGAAGGAGCATCCCCAGTGGGTGTATATGGATGCCAGCGAGGGCAAGCACTCCCCCATCTTTACCCCGGACAAAACCCTCAAAGACGGGGAGCTGTTCACCCTGGGCAACACCACGGTGGAATGTGTCCACACCCCCGGCCATTCCCCCGGCGTCATGAGCTTTTTCTTCCAGGCCCGGGAGGGGGACCAGCGCTGGAACGTGGGATACTTCGGCGGAGCCGGCTTCAACACCCTCTACAAGGAATCTTTGGCGGCGGAAGGACGTTCTCTGGACGCCCGGGAGCAGTTCCTCCAGTCCCTGGCCAAGGTGCGGGAACGTCAGGTGGACATCGTTCTGGGCAACCATCCCCGGCAGAACGAAACCCTGGATAAGCGCCGCCGGATGCTGGAAGACCCCTCGGTCAATCCCTTCATCGATCCCCAGGAGTGGCAGCGCTTCTGCGACACCATGTCGGAACAGTTCCGGCAGTTTATGGCAAACGGCAATTGACGGCTTTTGAGGAGGAAATGACATGACCCAAACTGTTATGGCCGCCATCATCCTGGCGGTGATTGTATATCTGTTTTTCAGCCCCCGTTTCCCCAACAGCGTGGTGGCCATGCTGGGCACCATCGCCATGGGCGTCTCCGGCATCCTGCCGGTGAAGGAAGTGTTCCAGTATTATTTCGCCTCCACCTGCGTGCTGATGATGGGCATGATGATTATCGGCGGCAGCATGATGCACACCGGTTTCGCCGGCTGGCTGGGCAACAAGCTGGTGAGCATGACCGGCAAGGGGGAGCGGAACCTGATGCTCATCGCCATCCTCTCCGGTTGGATTATGTCCTCGGTGTGCAGCGGTTCTGCCTCCATGATGATTCTCTATCCCATTATTTGCAGTATCTGTATTGCCTCCAAAATTTCCATGTCCCGGATCATGTTCCCCATGTTCGCCGGTATCGGCATGGGCAGCCTGATGACGGTGGCCGGCAGCGGAATGTGCGGCGCCACCAGCGCCATCCTGCAGGAAGCGGGCTTCCGGGGCTGGAGCTTCTTCGAGCCCGCCTGGATCGGCCTGCCCAGCGCTGTGGCCAGCACCCTGATTATCTATTTCTTCGGACAGAAGCTGCTCCCTGACCGGATGGTGCTTCCCGATGCCGCGCAGGCGGAAAAGGCCCAGAATATTCCCGACAAGTTCGGCGGCAAAATGTGGGTTTCCGCCACCATTCTGGTGCTGACTATCATCGGCATGGTCATCGATTCCCCGGTGCTGCCCATGTATATGTGCGCCGCCCTGGGCGCCTGCGCCAGCGTCATCACCGGATGCCTCAACCAGAAGCAGATGTTCGCCAGCATCAGCTGGAACACCATCTTTATGATCGGCGGTATGACCGCTGTGGCCAAGGGCGTGGAAGCCAGCGGCCTGGGCCAGGTGATCGCTGACGGCATCATGAACATGGTGGGCGCCAACGCCTCCCCCATCCTGGTCATTATGATTATCTATCTGGTCACCGGACTGATTACCCAGTTCATGTCCAACAATGCCGCCGCCAGCCTCATGGCCCCCATCGGCATCTCCCTGGCCGCCGCCATGGGCATCGAACCCTATGCCTTTGTGGCCGCCGCCCTGGGCGGTTGCCTCATCGCCATGCTCACCCCCATCGCCACCCCCACCATGGCATTTGCCATGGAAGGAGGCAAGTACACCCCCAAGGAGGTCTTTATCTGGGGCGTCTTCACCCAGCTGATCCCCAACATCATTGTGGCGCTGATCTTTATTCCTCTGGCGTGGCTGTAAGCATCGATTTCCTCATCTTCTCATACAAACAAAGCAAGGCCCGGGACAGACTCACTCTGTCCCGGGCCTCAGGCTGTCGAAAAACCCACTTTCAAAAGGAAACCACATTCAAAATCATAAAAATCAGGACATGCGCCTGATTTTTATCCCCCGACCCGCGCCCACAGGGGCGCGAAACCGGGGGTATCGCCGCTGGTTTCTCCAGGAACCAGCGGCGTATCCAGGGGGTATGGGATACCCCCTGGAAGCGTGTCGAACTTTTTCGACACGCTCAGGCCC
>CASFXA010000040.1 GCA_949298535.1 uncultured Oscillospiraceae bacterium | reverse complement strand
TCATAGAGGGTATGAAGGAAGAAAATGGGTCTCTTTATGCCCTGCCTACACGATTTGGGGTGCCTATGGTGATAGGGGATGGGGACCTGCTGGAACAGGCGGAGGATCTGACTGCTTTGGAGCAGGCGGGAGAAGATTTGTTCCAGCGGTACCCCAATGCCATGGTGCTGTATGACTGCGGCGGCAGACAGCTGACACAGCTGTTCTTTCCCTGGTATCTGGCCCAGAGCTCCGGGGAGATCTCCCGGGAGGTTCTCACCGCCCTGTTGACCGATATGGAAGGGTGGCGGCAGCTGCAAAAGAAGGAAAATCCGGACATCACCCCGGAGCTGTTGTTTGGAGCTCTGGCATGGCGCTTTAATACCGATATTCTGGCGATTGGGGATGTGGTTTCTCCCGAGGATCTGGCCATGGCGTGGCAGGCCCTTGGGGAGAAGGAGAATGGCGTTTTCCTGCCCCTTCCCGCAGGGGGAAAAAAGCTGTTTACTCCCATGGTTCAGCTGGGCGTCAACGCTTCCGGCAAAGCTACGGAGGAAGCGCTGAACTTTGTGGAAACAGTCCTTTCCCTGCCGGTGCAGCAGGAGGACTTCCGTGAGGGCCTGCCGGTCAACCAGGAGGCATGGAAGACAATGACCGAAAAGCTCAGTGCCAGAGAGCAGCTGGGAGCCTACGGCTTTACCGACGAGGGAGGGGAGACAAAGGTGATGATCCTTGCCGCTCCTCAGCCCGACCAGTGGGAGAGCTTCTGGGCGCAGCTGCAAATGCTGGATACCGCGGTACAAAAGGATCAGTTGGTGATGGAGCAGGTGACGGAGACGGCGGACCGCTTTTTCCAGGGAAGCGTTTCTCTGGAGGAAGGGGTAGAGGAACTGACGGCAAAGCTGAGTTTGATGGCTTCCGAATAACCGCCTTCCAGAAAGCTTAGAGGAAGCCTTTTTATGATGAAATTACCCTCAATGAACAAGGTGGGAAATGGGTTTCCAAAGACGGTCGTGTGCCGTCTCCGAAAAACGTTGGAGCGCCAAACAGAAGGGCGAAACAAAGGTTGCCGGAGGCCCAGGGAGAGAGCAGGCCGACGCCTGTCAAAAGGGAGGACGCATACAGCTCCTTTTTCACCCCTGTCCGGCAATTTGTTCCTTTGTCCGCTGAGGGTATCAACACAGAAACAGGGGGAATTGGGATGAAAAGATTCTGGAAGCGGGCGGCTGCGCTGATGATTTCCGGGATGCTGCTGTTCAGTACCGCCTGTACAGGCACTGCCGGGAGCAGCGGCAGTTCTCAAACTGAAGGGCAAACTGCGGCCATGGGCCGGTATGTGGAAGAGGAGTATGGTTCCATTCCCGATGGGACGGAGACCATTGCGGGCCTCAAAAGCTTTTCCGACGGTTCCATGGAGATGCTTGTCAGCAAGACCGAAAATATGGTTCGGGGTCCCTGGTATCTGTACCGCTCCGAGGATGGGGGAGAAAGCTGGCAGCAGAAGGAGCTGCCATGGCTGTCCCAGTTGGATCAGGCCACGGTGATGGCAATGGACTGGACGCCGGACGGCGGCATCGCTGTGGCGTACAGTGTTTATACCGATGAGCTGGTAGCCGCCATGGATGAGGCGGTCAGAAACCAGGACTTTGAAACCGCCCTTGCCCTCCAGCCGGAAACCAACTATACCTGGTTCAGCGGCGACGGCAGCAGCAGGGAGATGCCATTGGACATTCCCCTGAGCAGTGATGGCCAGCCCGCCACCCCCCGGGACATCGCCGTTACCGAAGGCGGGGACATCATCTTTAATGACTATTTGACCCTCTACCAGATGGATTCCCAGACAGGTAAGGTGAAAAACACCTATCAGCCCACGGTGCAGCCCAAAGCCTTTCTGACCATGGGGGATCAGCTGGCAATGGTGGAGGAAAATCGCATCCATTTTTTTGGTCTGAATACCGGCGAGCGGCTGGAAACGGTGGAAATTCCCTCCGGGGATGGTTCCGGTATTCTGGCGGCAGATGAGCAGGCTCTTTACTACTGTGATTCCACCGGCATTTACCGCCTGGTCAATGGCGGCGGTGTGCTGGAGCTGGTGGTGGATGGCGCTCTCACCTCCCTGAATATGCCTTCGATCAATTGTTTTGCCCTGATTCCCCAGGAGGGAGAAAACTTTCTGGGCTTTTTCAGCGGTGATGGTTATTCCACCCTCCGTTACCGGTATGATGAG